>JBBAAC010000010.1:0-23978 GCA_041658465.1 bacterium
GACGATTCCGGCAAGCCGATCGCGGTCGGGCACAACGGCTCGATCAGCGGCGCTACGCAGACCACAAAGATCTCGATCGTCGACGGGGCATCATGGACCACAAAGACTGTGGACATACTGGGTGCGCTGGGCAGCTTCCCCTTCCCGAGCAAAATCGATGCACAGCTCCTCTCGACGTTCAGCGCATTCCCCGTGAGCGCAGTGGCAAAGCAGGGGAGCCGCATCTATGTCGGCACGAGCGGCTTTCTCCTTTATTCTGATGATGATGGCGCTTCATGGGATGTTGTCGATCTCTTCCGCATGTTCTCTGCCGGCGTGGGAGAGAGCGGCACGCACGCAACCTGCTCCACAGACAGCCAGCACGGGATCACATCCTCATCTTCCGGCCAGGTGATCGGCGTCAACAGGGTCTGCGATATCGCATTCTCTTCGGGGAATGTTGCGATCCTCGCGGCCGATCTCGGCACTGCATTCAACACAGACCTCAGCGCGCATATCAATAACCCGATGAATGCCGCTGCTGCCTGGCAGGGTGCAGGCAGCGCACTCAAGGGTCATATAGTCCACGATCTCGCGGTGCTCCCCGGCAATGATCTGTATGCCGGAACCGACGGCGGCGTCTGGCGGAGCTACGACGGCGGCGCATCATGGGGCCTGAACGGGCTCGGCAGCGAGGAGGTCTTTACGGTCTTCTCCCCGGACGGCCTTACGAACTACGCGGGGACCGCTGATGCCTTGTATTCCAGAGCAGTGTCGAACGGCACGTGGCAGAAAGTGCGCGCATTCGACGAGGTCCGCGCCGTGAGCGGTTGCGGCACGACGCTCATGGTCGGCACCTCAAAGGGCGTCTTCAAGTCTGTGGACAAGGGCAAGACATGGACCGACGCGACCGGCGATCTGCCCTCAAAGGACGTGCGCGCGGTCTCGTGCGACGGCCAGTCGATTTATGCGGCGACAGCCAAGGGGCTCTATTCAATCAATATGAAGTAAGACGATTAAAGGAGCAATCATATGGCAGGCAACGAACTCAGGTTAAACTCGGACACATCGCGGACAGTACAGATGGATCCGGCTGTCCAGGCTAAACTGGAGGAGATGCAAGATAGGCTGATGGATATGCAGTTAAAGCTGGTGGAGATTGCGGCTGCGGCCGACAAAGGCAACGCAGGATCTGCGCTCGACAAGTTAATCGACGCTGTGCCGAACATGAGGATCCCTCAGATATCAGCCGGGGATCCCTCGCTGATCAAGACAGACACCCTGGTCCTGGGCCCAGTGGTCGGCTACAACGCCAACACCTTCACGGGACCTGCCAACCTGGGAGTCGGCGCGCAGATCGGTTTCGGCAGGATATTCTCCCTCGATACGCCCGACTTCATTCTACCCGTGTATAGCGAGTACATGGCCGAATACAGACACTTCTTCTCTTTAGGAGGTTCATCTGAGAGGATAGGTTTCAACTGGACCATGCCGTCATGGAGGCTCTTCGGCCTGAAAGACAAGATTCAGATACGCATGCCGCTGACGTTCGGCGCCTTTTTTCAAATCGGTAAGACAAATGAGCACACCGAGCAGGTCACGAGCACGACCACGGTCCCTACGTACACCGGCCCGTTCGAGCCGCAGCAGTACAGCACTGTGACGACAACATCCGAGCAGAAAGTGGCGGAAAGTTTCAAGGCGGGCGGCGTCAAAGCCCTGATCGGCATAGATGTAGTCCCGTACACCCCAAGTCTCCCAATGTGCTTGTCATTCCACGCGGGGCCGGAGCTCGGAGGTGGTGTTAGAGACGGCTCGGCCAGGTTCTGGCTGGCCGGCGCCGTGGATGCCACGCTCACCTTCGCAATCTACTGAAGGGGGAGGTGCTCGAAAGAGGCCTCTGCCATGGGAGAGATCAGGATCAGCAGTACTTTGTGCGCACACCTGCTTTGCCTTCGGAACATTCACCGAAATCTCGTCTGCTCGCTACAGTTGATATCGTTCAGCAATCATTTTTCATCGTCCGATGGCACGCGATTTGCTTATAGGACGTTCCGATATGAACCTCCCCTGCAGATTCGGCCGCTATACCCTCGTCGAGAAGGTCGCCAACGGCGGCACAGCCGAGGTCTTTCGGGCCGTGCTCCTGTCGGATAGCGGTTTTTCCAAGACGCTGGCGGTCAAGAAACTCTTGCCCTCATGGGGAGAGAACGACGAGCTCAGAAGCATGCTCGTGGACGAGGCAAACGTACTCTGCCTGCTCGCGCACCAGTCCATCGTGCAGGTCCACGAGCTCGGCAGCGAGGAGGGGGTGCCTTTCATCGCGATGGAGTATGTGGACGGAATCGATTGCGGCCGCTTCTTGACGCACATCGTCCGCGAGGGCCGGCCGATGGCCCCGCAGCACGCACTCTACATCGCGAGCCAGGTGCTCACCGCGCTGGAATTCGCTCATCGCTGCACGGACGAGAGCGGTCGGCCGCTCGGGATCGTGCATCGCGACGTCTCGCCTTCAAATATCCTCATCTCGTGGAACGGGGAGGTGAAGGTCACCGATTTCGGGATCGCAAAGGGCTCCCATCGCTCGCGCTTCACCACGACTGGCCAGATACGCGGCAAGTACGCGTACATGGCGCCGGAGCAGGCGCGCGGCGAGAGGATCGACGCCCGCGCGGATCTCTTCGCCTGCGGCATTGTGCTTTACGAGCTGCTCCTGGCGCGGCGGTTCTTTGAGGCGGAGACCGACGTGGAGCTCCTGCAAAAGGTTGCTGGCGCGCGTATAGAGCTGGCGGGTATCGAGCGGTTACCCGCTGAGCTGCGCGCTATAATCATGCTGGCCCTCTCCGCAGATCCGACCACGCGCTATCAGAGCGCAGCAGAGATGCTCACCGATGTAAGGCGCGCAGGGCGAGCGCTCGGTGATCTTAGCTCGAGCCTCGAGCTGGCGGAATTCCTGCGCGCCGAGTTTCCAGGCGAGGCGGCGAGAAAGTCCCCCGCGGCTGCAGCGCAACCGGGCGATTGCGCCAATACGCGCGTGATGGGGCCTTGTTTCCTCTTGGCAGAACCTGCTTCGGAGGCGCGGGACGCCTCGTCGATCCGATTCAGGTGGCGCGCTGCGTGTGTGGGCCTTATGATCGCCGTCATGTCCGCAATACCTCATGCGAACGGATCGGCCGCTCGCAGACAAGATGCTGCGACCGCGCCAATGCCCGTTGAGTCCTCGACTCGATCGCGTTTATCTGCCGCAACCGTCACGCCGCCCGTTGTTCGCGGCGCTGTGGCCATTGACAGCACGCCGGTCGGCGCGCGCGGCGTGCTTTCTCTTGGAAGCGAGCGCCGCGATATCGTCACGCCATTCACGCTCGAGGGTATAGATATAGGCAAGGGTATAGATGGCCGCGTCGAGCTCGCGGCTGCTGGTTTCGCACCCGTCTCGGAGAATTTCCGGCTCACGCCTGAGAGCGGCGCCTTTGTGAAGGGATTTGCGCTCAAGAAGATCGGCTCGGCAACGATCTCCGTCAGCGCGCGGCCGTGGGGGCTCGTCTCTATAGAGGGCTCCGTGCAGGGCCGCGAGACGCCGCTCTTCGCAATAAAGGTGAACCCGGGCGCGCATGTCATCAAGGTCGTACACCCGCCGACAGACCGGGCCGTGCAGGCGCGCGTGTCGCTGGCGGAGGGCGAATCAAAGCAATGCCTTGCAACGTTTGCCGAAAACCCATCCATCAGCTGCCGGTAGCATGAACCAGCTGCAGCGTTTTCGTCATCAGATGACGAAAACGCTGCAGTGCGGATCTCCTCAAAAAAATATCCCCGCGTAATCTAAGCGATTTTGTAACGCCGCTATCTGGCACACATCGTGCTTCTAGGATCGACATGTCGCGTGCCCGATCGATCCTTATTGCAGCGTGCATCGCCATATTGCCCACTGCTTCGCATGCAGGTCCTGTCTCCTCATTTGTATCTGGAGCGAACGCGTCCGCGCTCTCGAGTGCTTTCTCACTCGACGGCGTCGCGGGTTATGTCGAGGGCAGGGCGCGCGAGGCGATGCAGCAGGCACTCTCTAAGGAAGGCGGCGACTGGCTCTGCGGGGCATTCGCGGACGCAATCAATAAGGCGCGGCGAGGCGAAGCGCCAATCGATCTCGCGCAGCTATTCCGCCAGGACGCCGAGCTTCGGGCCAGGGTGCAGGCGGACCTCAAGGCGCGGCTCAAGGAGTGGCTGCCAAAGCAGGCGCGCGAGATCATAGCGCGCGACATCCTGGGCAACGCCGTGGGCGAGGAGCGTCTAAAGGAGGCGGCCGCCATTGCGGACCGAGTGGTGAAGGAACTCGACACGAGTCTCAACGACCGCATCGATGCGATCGTGGGATCGATGTACGACTCCACGATCGATCGGCTCAAGCAGGAGATGCTCTCCGCGGGGATTCCCTCGTGGGTCGATCCGACCGATCTTCGCCAGACCGTAAAGAAGGCATTCGATCTCGCGACGATCGCCGACTCGGCGGCCATGGGGTTTGCAAAGATCGTCGGAGACGGTACGGTCGCTGCGATACGAGGCCGCATGGAGGATGCGCTGGGCGGCAATCTCCCGCCCGAGGCGATCGAGGCGCTCAAGGCCGGGCCAAAGGCGTTCGAGGAATATGCTGCGCGCGCGGAGAAATATCTACCCGGCAACGTCCTGAACGATCTCAAATCGTCGCTTCTGAATCAGCCGATCTTAAAGCTCCCCACCGCTGCATACGCATCCATCCTGGGCGGCACCGCGGCCGGCCATTATGCGCGCGCGTTCAAGGGGGTGACGGTCGACGAATATGAACTGCAGCGCGCGGTGGAGGTGACGCGCGTGATGGTCTGGCAGATCCAGAACAAGGAATGTCTGAACCTGAGCATCATGCAGCTCGGTTCTCTCGCCCGCGACCTGGCTGGCGCGATAGGCGCGGGCGCATCGTTCGACGCGATGATCGCAAAGATAAAGGAGCCGGTTTCAAAGATACAGGGCAAGCTCGACAAGATCGACGCGCTGATTAAGAGACCTATCGAGGACGTGCGCGGCGAGCTCGAAAATGTCGTGGGAGGGATCACCGACGAACTCAAAAATATACAAAACGAACTCCTGGGTCCCCTGCGCGAGGGCGCTGCAAAGATCCAGGCCGGTCTCGATCGAGGAAGGGGTGCCGTGGAGGCCGGACTCCCAGAAGGATTGAACGGCCTGCCTGCAAACTGGGAAGAACTCAAGGCTGCAGCTGGCCTCGAAAATGGATTGTTTGGAAAGGCCGGCGATTGGAAGGCGTCAGACGAACTTCGCGGGCCTATTGATAAGGTGAAGTCCGATCTCGCAAAACTCAACGATGAGATCTCGGATCGAATCTCTACCGCAGCCGCCGAAGCGCTCGAGGGCGCGCATATGCTCGGACCCGCGGCCGCGATACTGGGCGTCGAGCGCTCGCCCCTGCAAAATCCCTCGAAGGAGGGCGCGCTCGACCCGGTGCTTTTGCACAACGGCGAATACGTGCAAAGCGTGACCGACATAGTGATCCCGGGCCGAGGCCTGGATTTCCGCTTCATGCGCACATACCGGGGCCGCAGCGTTTTTCTGGGCGAGCTCGGTTGGCGCTGGACGCACAGCTATGCGGAGAGGCTCAAGCCCTGGAACGACGGGTCAAGAGACGGACTCACGCATATCGACGAAGAGGGCCGCAAGTCCTTCTTCCGCGCGCAAGGGGAGGCATTCATTTCGCCACCGGGCGCATACGCTACTCTCATGCGCACGGACGAAGGAGGCTTTGAGCTCTCCCGGCGGGAAGGCCTTGTCACGCGCTTTGATAAAGAAGGCAGGCCTATCGAGAAGCGCGATCGCCACGGCAACCGGATCGCATATGAGTATGACGAGGGCGGTCTTGTCTCATCGGCGATCGACGTATTCGGCCGCAGGATCGTGTTCGGGCGGCGCAAGGACGGGCTCATATCCTGCATCAAGGACTTCGCGGGGCGCACGATCTCTTTCGAATACAACGAGGGCAAGGAGCTCATCGGCGTGCGCTCGCCGGCCACCCCGGATTTCCCAAAGGGCAAACTGACATCGTATCGATACGATCGCGCGGATGACGGAGAGCCGCGCGCCCACGCCATCGCCATGATCATGGACCCGAGGGGCAACGTCTTCCTGCGAAACCGCTATGATGACGAGGGTCGGGTGATCGCCCAGCAATACGGCGACGGCCAGTGGATGCGCGTGCAATATGAAGCATCCCCCTCTCCCTTGACGGGAGAGGGTAGGGAGAGGGTGGCCGGCCGTGCCTGGGTGACGGATCAACTCGGAATCGTGCGCCTGTACGAGCACGACGCAAACGGCCATCTCCTGCAAAGCCTCAGATGGGACGGCAATGCCTACATCCCCCTGGGCTCGTATCAATATAATGATGATGGCGAGCGCGTGTGGGAGTGTGCCCCTTCCGGCGCCTGCACGCGGTTCATATACGGAGAAGGCCCTGCGCGCGGACTGGCGGTGCAGATAGAGAAATTTCCCTCCGGGGATGGAGCGCCGCGAGTCACACGAATAGAGCGCGAGCCGCGCTTCGGACGGACGGCGCATATCGTATTCTCCGACAACGAAGAGACGCTCTTTGATTATGCCGGCGATGCGCCATGGGATTTAATCGCCGTGAAAAGGCGCAACGCGGCGGATGCGCAGTGGTCGATCGCGGCGTCATATTCATACGATTCGAGCGGCCAGCTGACAGAAGAGACCGACGCGCGCGGCTTAAAGACCCGCTACGAATATTATCCCGCATCGGACCCGGACGGCGACGGCGTCGGGATCGAGGCCCGCGCGAGCGGCAGCGGCTATCTCAAAGCAGTCGCGCGCGAGGGCTTCACATCTTTTGCCTACGATCCCATCGGCAACGTCATCTCTACGACCGCCGCGGATGGCTCTATAGCGCGTTTTACCGTCAACGCCCTCAACCAGGTCGTGCGCGAGCAGCGCAGCGGTCAAGGACCCGCGCGTTACTCGTTCGACGCGAACGACAATCTGGTTCGGGCCGAGATCGAGCGCGAGGGCTCGCCCGTCGTCTACACGTTCGAATACGACGTGCTGGACCGCATGACCAAAAAGGGCATGCAGATCTCAGAGAAGGAGCGCGCGGACACGCATTATGTCTATGATGCGACGGGCGCGCTCGCGGGCATGACTATGCCCGAAGGAAATGCGACCGCGTACGAATACGATAAGGATGGGAGCTTGCTCTGCGCGGTGCTCGGCGTAGGCACTCCCGAGCGTTCATCCGAGTGCGTGGAGCGTGATGCGGACGGCAATGTCTTTGTTCATGTGGATGGCAGCGGAGTTCGAACCGAGTATAGATTGAACGGGTTCGGCGAGGTCATGGCCGAGATCGATGCCCTCGGAAACCGCATGGACTACGAGCGGGATTCTGCCGGGCGCGTCGTCGCTGCGCGTGCGGCGGACGCTTCTGGCAAACTCCTTGCCGAGGAGCGAATGGAGTACGCGGGCGCGCTTCCAAGGCGGCGCCTGCAGCTGCTCTTTCGCGACGATCCTGCAAACGCGCGCTGGATCGAGCAGCGCATCGATGCCGATAATCGCGAAACGAGCGCGTCATCGCGAACGCAAGCGAAGCCTGTCCGCCGGCCGGCAGGCGGACAATCCCCTGATCGTTATATCCGGGACAAAAACAACCGCCTCTCGCGCCTTATCGACGCCAACGGCAACTCCACGGAATTTGGCTACGACGCGCTGGACCGACTCGTCCTCGAGAGATTCCCCGACGGCAGCGAGCGCCGCACGGCCTACGACGGAGCGGGTCGCGTCACGGGCGTCATCGACCGCAACGGCTCATCGCTTGCAATCGCATACGATGCCGCGGGTCGGCTCTCTACACGCACCGCGATTCCCTCGCCCGGCGCGATCGGCACGATGCGCCAGCGCTTCGAGCACGATGGCCTGGGCAGGCTCGTCCTTGCGGTGGATGAGAACGACCCGGACGAGCCCGATGACGACGCGATCTCCCGGTTCGTCTATGACTCGCTCTCGCGGCCCGTCGCAGAGTCTTCCAAAGAGCGCTGGATCGCCCGCAGTTTTGACGACGCGGGCAAAGTGAGCGCGCTTGAGCTCACCGGCGGCGCTCCGATATTTTTCGCGTACGGCTCCGACGGTCTCGTCAGCTCCGTTCTCGCAGGCAAGAAACGCATCGCATCCATATCGCGCGACAATACAGGTCACATTGCTCGCGCCGCACTTGGCGAGCGCCTCACGTTTGAGTCGCAGAGGGACGCATCGGGCCAGGAGGTCTCGCGCAGCTATCTGGATCCTTTCGGAAAGGCGGTAGCGTCCTGGCGAATGGCGTTCGACGGCAACGGCCGAGTCCGCACAGAGACGGATTCCCTCTCTTTCAAGCAAAGATCGTATTCACGCGACTCCTTCGGCAGGCTCGTGGCTGTGGACGAGACCTCGCCGGGCGGCGGTTCCGCGAGAAAACTCCGTTATGAATATGACGGCGTGGGAAATATCACCACAGTGCGCGACGGAGACGACGTGCGCCGCATGCAGTACAACGCACTGAATGAACTGACCGGTGTCATTGCAAGTGAAGCAATCCCCTTGCGATACGACGCGAACGGCAACCTCATCTCCAATGGAAAATATGAGTATCGCTACGATGCATTGGGCAGGCTCGTGCAGGTGCTGGAGGAGGGTGGGCTCATGGCCGATTACAAATACGACGCCTTTGACCGGCGCATCCAGGAGTCTTCTGCCGATGTCGATCGCGAGCTCGTCTGGGACGGGTGGCGGCTGGCGGCGGAGGTGACGAGCGACAACGGCATGGAGCAGTTCGCATATGCCGACGGCATCGCCTTGCCAATAGCCTCCCTTTCCGCATCGGGGACCGCATTCTTCATCGCGGATCGCGCAGGTTCCGCGCGCGCAAAGGAGATCCAGGGAAAGATGCGGTTGCTCTGCTCCTACGGCCCATATGGCACGGAGGAATCATGCGAGCACTACGACACGCCGTTCGGGTTTGCGGGCATGCTGCGCGGCGGCGATCCCGAGCTCATGTATGCGCGCAACCGCAGCTTTGACCCTGAACTCATGCGATTCACGCAGCCTGATCCGCTGGGGTACAAGATCCGCCCACAGAGAGAAGCGGACGTCGAGTTCGCGCCCGCGCTATCATTTCATCGCGGTCAGGGCGAGGCGTCCGGCGCTACCATACCCAATCGTCCGCTGCACGCGTCGGCGCGCTATGCCGCGTTTCCGTTCGGCCGCGCATTCGTCCGCGATGACGTTTCATATAATCAAGGAGAGCCGGGCCTCTATCTATACGCGCGCGGCGACCCGTCTACGTTCAACGATCCTCTTGGTCTCGCGAGCCTGATCTTCGAGCGCGCGAGCAGCGAGCTCGTACTCTTCGACGGAGACGGCAACGAAGTGAGCAGATACGAGGCGCACAACAACGTGACAAATCCCAAGGGCGATCCGCTCAAGAGGGGCGACAGGGGGCCTTTTCCAGACGGCACGTTCGCGCTCGGCGTTCCAGAATTCTACTCAAGGGAATATCGAGAGCTGTTTTACGAGCGTTTTGGATTTCAGGACTTCTGGATGGGCGAGAGCAAGGTGACCGGTCCACGCTGGGCAGGAGTCAGGGAGGCGGGCTACAGCATCTCGCAGGGGCTCATCAGGTTCAGGGTCGGCGCGCCGGCCGACGGCAGAGACAGGGTCGCGTGGGACAGACAGCTCTTCATCCACGCGGGCAGATTCTATAACAGCGCATCGAGGACGCACGGCTGCATCCGCGCGCGCGACGACGAGATCGAGACGCTCGCCGCAAACGTGATCGAGCTCTACCGAGAGGACGATCCGGTAACGACGCTCACGGTGAGATAGCGCTTCATTGCGGGCGAACAAAACGCAAATGGTTGGAGGATGATGGTGGAAGTCGCGGCATAATTGGGTTCGTTGCTTGCCGCAATCAAAGAACATGCGAGTAGTTTATCGCATGAGGCCGACAGTCAGCTTTAATTCGACCGTCGTGCCTTGGCTCGGAGAAATTTTATGGTAGCATCTGGCAGCGCCTACGAACAACACTTCTACCGGATCCATTAGTCTCGAGCTACGCTTCTCGGAAGGGGAGCCGCACTCTCGCGGTATGAACGATCCCAGGATCTCCGCGGCCTTTTCCGCGTCAAATGCAATCCCCGCCTTCTGCGCATGTTCCCTGGCCTGGGCGACGAGGCGCACTGCCACGGAATAATCCTCTGCCTTGGCGGCCATCTTCATGGAGGTGACGGATATAACATAATGAAACGTGACGGGGTTTATCGGACCTGTGGTGAAGTCAAGGCCGGCGGATGCAGCGAACTTCTGCAAATCGCCAAGTCTTTCTATGGCCGCTTCAGGTATCGAAAGCACGATCATTCGCGTAAACGAGTCAAACTCATTAACGAGGACTGCGTCTAATATGCGCTCGATCGCGGCTGGATTTGACGAAATTCCGGCCTCATCCGCGAGCCTCTTCGCTTCCGCGACGTCGCAGCCCCTGCCGAGTCTTGCTCCCTCGCGAATCCGGTCAATGGCGCTAAAAAATAGGGAGAGCTCGCTGAGGCGCGCCCCGCGCAGGCTGGCTAGATCAAGCCCGGCCGTGCGCAGCTCGTCGGCCTCTGCGCTATCCAGCGACACAGCCGATGAATAGCCGATTTTAAGCTTATCGCCGGTACCCAGTTTGTTGTCGCCGTTGTCGATGATGGTGATTTTCTTGCCCAGCCAGGAAATGGTGACATCAGCCATATCAGACCTCCCATGATTGTGTCTGATGTCATTATCGGCAGTTTTTTGGAAAAGTTGCGCGGATTGGGACTTGTTTTTTCGAATCCCGGAAAAAACAAAGGAATTCAAGGAGATCGGGACTCCCGAGTTCAAAGAGGAAGTGCCCCACCCAGCGTGATAGAGGGTGGGCATGGGAAAGAGATATAGTCAGTTGAGCTTGGAAGAGCGGGAGAAACTCTCGATATTGAAGGCGGAAGGACGAGGGCCCAGCGAGATTGGGCGACTTTTGGGGCGGGACCGGAAGACGATCAGGCGCGAGCTTATTCGCAATGCCCCGCCAGTGCATCAGGGCTATTACCTGCCGCATAAGGCTCATGAGCGAGCAAAGGGCCGGAAAAGAACGGCTGGGCAACGGGAATGGCTCAAGAACTCGAAGCTTCAGCGACACATTGAGAAGATGCTCAAAGCAGGTTGGTCGCCAGAACTGATTGCCGGGCGGTTGAAGCAGAAGGTGCGGTCATCAACGGCGAGTCATGAATCGATCTATCGGTGGGTGTATGAGAAGCGGCCCGATCTGATCGGCTGCCTACCTCGGCGACACAAGCAGAGGCACAAGAAGGGGCACAGCCGAAAGCATCGGAAGTCGCATATACCGAACCGAATCAGCCTTGCGGAGCGACCGGAGGCGGCAGATCAGCGGAAGGAGTTCGGGCACTGGGAGGCGGATGCGATGGTATCGAGGGCAAGCAAGGCTGCTGCACAAGTGCTGGTCGAGCGAAAGAGCCGCTACTTGAAGTTGACGCGGGTCAGACAAAAAACGGCGTCTCAGACGCGGGCGGTGATCAATCGACGGTTGGCTCAGTATCCTCAATCGGTGCGGCGCAGCATCACGTATGACAATGGGTCTGAGAACACAGAGCATGAACGGGTGAATGACGTCCTCGGAACGCGCTCTTATTTCTGCGCGCCATATCACAGCTGGGAGAAGGGTACGGTCGAAAACACGATCGGGCTAGTGCGGCGTTTCATTCCAAAGAGGATGGACCTTGCGAAGCTCGCTAAAGAGGATATACGCTTTGTCGAACGACGATTGAACAACAGACCACGGAAGTGCTTAGGCTTTCAAACACCAACCGAGGTCTTCAACCAGCTACGTGGGGCACTTCCCGGTTGAATTCAGGACTATAAAAAATCAGCCCCGTTTTTTGTGCGACAGGGCCGAGAGTTCGGCCACCTTTTTGAGCAGGTCCTGCCTTGTCGCGACGTCATTGATCGCACCATAGGCTTGGGCCAGCTGCCTCCATGCCTTGGCCACAGGCAGCCGCAGGTCCGCGGGAACCATGTTTGGCTCGTTCCACTCCTTCTCAAATTTATTCAGTCCATCTCCCTTAACAACGGATGCTACGTTGCTGTTGAGACTGGTCTGTCTGAGCATGCGCTTGTAGATCCAATCATAATATATTCGTTTTGCTTCGGCCGCATCGATCCTGAACGCCGCCCGGAGATGACTGTTTCCCTTTTCTTCTTCGCCGACACTGTAAGCCAGAAGGGCGACAGCAACGTTGGCCGGAACAAGTGGTTTCTTTTGTCCCTCCTGAAGGAGTTCGTTAAAATAATTGAGACTCCGTTCCACCAATTTGAAACTCTCGCGGTTTCCGGCGAGCACCGCAGGCGTGATGTCGGTTTCGACATAGTCTGCAAAATAGCCCGCTATCTTGTCGTTGTCCAAACGAGCGCCGTCAGACATCCTCCTCGCTAGCTGCGCATCTCCTCCCGATAAAACAAAAAGATGTACTGCGTGTCTTAGTTTGAGACGGTCTATTTCGATCCGTTCGGTATTTGCCCTGGAAAGCGATCCGATAACAGTGCGTATGTTCTCAGATCGCTTATCGAGCTCGGATACCGAAATCTTGGCCCCATGCTGCCCGCTGTATATTTTTGAAGCATCATTACATAGAGTCTCGACTGCAAGCTTGGGAAACTCCTCGGTGCGGAACCTCTGAAACTTGTCGCAGATCTTCTGGACATCGTTTGCGTCGCCGATCGTGCATCCGATCGCAAGGATTCTGGCGTACTTTTTCGCGTTGCGGATTTTCGCTTCGCTCTCTTTTTCGAGCAGGGTGAGCACCTTTTTGAATTCAGTCGATGTTGAGATAAGATCGTTCGCGTCGTAATAATTCTCGCTCAGCTGATAATGCGGTTCGAATGCCTCGGGTTCGAGCCGGTCGGCCAGTTCCTTCATGACCGAAATGCCCGAAATAAAGAGGTTGGGGCCGGGCATCTTCAAAGAGTTCTTTTGCTCCTCCTTCCAGCAGGACATGCGCGCCTCGCCCAACAGGAGCTTTATTGTATTATGATCTGAGAAACGCTCGCTAAGCTCGCTGAACATTTCTACCCTGTCTCTGCAGCGTGAATAGAATTTGAATCTGGAAATTTCCCTGAGGAGTCCCACACCTGCATAAACCAGCGGATCGCGATCCACCGCGGGACGGATCATATCGTAGAGGTGGGCCTTGTTTAGCCCCGGAGATCCGCTTAACAGCAACCCGCCCATGACTACGCGCAGCATTAATCCGCCCTCCGGATCTTTCTGGTCGAGCTTCTCCATTGCCTTCAGCATCTTAAAGATGTCTTGCTTGCCGTTATTATTATAGGCTTCGATGAGCGTCTCAGTTTCGAACTCGACCGCAGGTGTATTTCCAAACCGTCTTTGAATATCTGCCATGTCTGCCCCGAATTTTTCGGGTAACATGGAATGCGTCATGATTTCCGCGATCACATGGCTCGTCCAGATGCTTAAGACCTCGGGTGCAAGTTTTTTGAGTTTGTCGGTGATGGAAATCAGCTCGATCGGGTTCGCGTCCTTCGTCTTGTTGAATAGATGCACGGTGGCGAACTGTCTCGGGCTTAACTCTATGGCGTAGCGATATAGACCTTGGCTTGTGTTCGCCTCGGTCATCAGGTCCGAGTAGAAATATCTTCCTCCTGACAGGGGAATCCCTATTACCTGATGGCCGTACGCAGCCAGGTCACCCAAAAAAAGGTACATGGAGCTAATCGAAGGATCGGTGCGGGCCATGGACATGAATCTCGGATCCAGTCCTGCGTGCTTGTATGCGAAGAAGAGTATTGCGCTGAATTCAGTGCACGCGCCGCAGCTTTTGTCCAACGCTTGCCAGTCCGCCATTTCTGTGGGGCAGTCTTTCTTTGCGGCATCCGAGTAATGCCTGAGCCCTTCGCGAATGTGCTCAGCGAGCCCGATCGTGTAGACATCCGTTCCCCTGCTCTTGTTTGCTTTTTCGGTCGCATCGTACGCGGACTTTAACTTCCGCACTTCTACTGCGAGCGTTTCTTTAAGTTCGGCATCTCTGGTCGTTGTAGGATCGAAGTCGTCCATTGCAAACGGGACGGGAAAACCATGCCGCGCCAGAAAACCATAGTACGCGTCGTGGGCATATGCGTATTCGAGGATCTCCTGCGGTTCTATGGTTCCCTGCGTGTTGATGAGGTCGGAAAGTTGTCCGCGCTCGAATCCCCTGAATCCCGTGTCTATTTCTTTTTCGAGTATCGAGAGCGGCTTGCCCAGATTATTCGTGAGCCAGCCACTCTTAATCTCTTCCCATAACCGGAGTATCTCGGGATCAGCAGAGGATGAAACAGGCATGGAGGAAGGCGGGGTATTAGGCTGTTTCGGTTCGAGCGTGCCGACCGGGCTGCATCCCATAAGTATCATACGCCCTCCACGCTGTTTACATCATGGACATTCTCATTCCAGATAAACAAAGAGGCGGGCTCATTTCTGAGTCCGCCTCGTTTGTCGCAACGTGCGCCTGAGATATCGATTTAGTTCGTTTCAATCGCATATCGTATGCAGATGCTTAACGAGTACGTAAAGACATGTCAATTCTGTATGTAGCGTTGGCCCCCGGCGGCCGCTTTTCAAGCGGCCGCCGGGGAAAGGTTTATTCCTTATTTTGAGGAACTCAAAGATCTGATAAAATCCACGGCAAAAGGCACAGAAATCGTTTTGCGCAAAGAAATCTGCGATCTGAGAACCGAGCTCAAGGCAGATATTAGAGTCACACAGCAGGCCTTGAAGGCGACGAAGCAAGATCTTGAAACAAAGATGGACTCGATGGAGGTCCGCCTTTCAGATAAGATCGACAAGATTGCGGTGAGGACGGATGATCACGAGGAAAGAATTTCCGCGCTGGAGACCGGCCCTGCGTAGCACTTTCCGAAGATAGTCCCTGATTCATTGACAGCAGCGAGCATGTTCCTATAGGTGAACACCCCAGTTCTGAATTCTGAAATCGGGACACTGCGTGCCCGCGATTGTTCCGAAATCCAAATAAATAGTCTTCATTATCAATAGGTTATATTGTTGATCCAAAAGTATCGCTATGGCATGCAACTTGCTAATAGCATTCACGACCTATCATTATATATGTGCCTCCAGGCTTTTTTTGCACAACTTTTGATATTTAGGGCCGATACGTTCTGAAGCACGGCAAGACAGTGACGCGTTACCTCAATCAGGTGACTCACGTGAATTGGCCGCTTCGCAGACGATCCGGATTCCACTTTCGCGCCGCAATCTGGCTCGCGCTGGCGATCCTTCTCTCCGCGTTGTCCGCATACGCCCTTCCCGGCGATGGGAACTTAATCGACGGCGATCTCTTCAATTTCCGAACTTATAACCCATTCCCCGAAAAACCGTTTGATGTGCTTTCAAATGGCGAGCGGATCGATACATACACTGCGGGTCTCACAATATCGAAGGCAGACATCTCGATCCCCGGGCGCACGGGCCGCAATCTTGAAATAGGGCGCACATATTCATCCGAACCACAGGTATTGAATCAATTTGACATTGTCCGATCGGATAATTACGCGATCACTTTTACAAAAGATGTTTATCCATATTTTGACATCAAAAAATCCATCGTATGTCAGCAGTTCCCTTCGCCGACCAGCCTTCGCGGGATGGAAAATTTCCAGCAGACTATGTTGCTCGATCCTCTAGTCCCCTTTGGAAAAATCGTCTGGGAGACATCGACGAGTAAGCTGAAAAACAAACTACTGTGGTATCCAGCGGCTTCGCAGGGTATGCAACTCTGGTGGGGCGACTACGCTGGTATCATATTGATCACGTACGTTTTTCCATATGCAGCAAAAGATCAAGACCAGCATGTCTCAGGCGACAGGATTGCTTACTTGGTTCGTAATGACGGCACGCTTGAACTCTTTGATTATGCAGGCAACGATATATCTCCAACCGGACGTTCGAAGGGGTTGATGCGCTATTTCATAGGGACAACACAGGTGGCAACAAAACCCTATGCGACCTGTCTTGACGCTGTGTGCGACGATCGACGAACGGAATTGTGGACCAATGACAATGTCGATGGAATCGAATATGTTGATGCGTCAGGACGTCTTTACGTTTTTAAGGCACAATATGGCGG
The DNA here is from genome assembly GCA_041658465.1 of bacterium. Taxonomy (GTDB): domain Bacteria; phylum UBA10199; class UBA10199; order 2-02-FULL-44-16; family JAAZCA01; genus JAJZQH01. Next base: position 16,224 of record JBBAAC010000010.1, read on the forward strand.
CGTCCTCGATGTCTATATTAATTATTGTGAGAACGGCGTCCGCGAAAGCATTATTGATAATTCCGAAAACAAACCGACTCAATGTTTGTCAGATGTTGCGCATTTCTATCGCGTTGAAGCATTTCGATTGAGTGAGGAAACCGACGCATTCAACAATAAGCGGGACTACGTATATTCCGAGGATGGGAAGAGCATCGATATCCAGGAAATGCTCGGCTCTGCATCTCGTCACATCCAGATCAAGGCAAACGATGACTTCAGCAGTTGGTCCGTCTGTGGTCCTTCGCTGGAAGCCGGTGAAATAAAGGGCAAGTGCGATTCGTATGCGAGGGATGCGAATGGTCGTATCACCAGTTATGAGAATCGCGCGAAAGAACGAACCAATATCATCTACGATCCAGCAAAATCTGGCCTGCCCTTTTCCACCCCTTTGCACTTTGCACCCAGCATGATGCCACAAGACGCTGATAATCCAGCGAGCTTCATAGAGCTGCAGTATCCTACGGGCGGTGTGCTCAGGTATGAACAATATGGCGCGTTGCAGGAAAATGGAGGAGGTTCAGGCAGCCTTCACAGAACCGTCCTGATGACGCTCTGGCCTGATGGAACAAACGCCGCTGACTTCCTTCAAAAGGAAGTCATTACAGACCCGCCATGGGAAGGGAATAGCGGCGCCAATCGTCTGACGGTTAGCTATAACATTGATGGAAGTGAGACGGGCTATCTTTTCGGCAAGACTGGTTTTGCTACCCCCGCCAATGCGATTTCTGATGTGACTTTTCTTAAGAAAAAAATATTAAGGACCTCATCGCAACCGGCTTTCAGTCTGGCTTCATCGTGCGAGGACACAACATGCATCCAGGAGGTCTTCGATTACGCATTTGGAATCGGCACAGTTGGCGATCGCTTGCGAGTATTCGCACGCGGCGTTAGTCGACATGCGCTGCGCTATGGCGGCGTGAATTTTATAACTACTGCGAACTATACTGATGATTTTCTTAATCTCAATCCTGTTTCCGTGACGCGTCCGGATGGCGCCCTCACGGAGTACACGTATCCTGATACAGCTACGCTCACGATTATTTCGCCATTTACCGGGCCAACAGATATTTCCTTCTTATACCCCGCTTATCCAACCAAGAGAGTCGATCATTTTGTGACGGCCGACGGCACACAAAAGAAGACACGTAATACAAGCTATACTTGGGGTGGAAAAGATAGCTGCGGTTTGACATTACCCGCTGGCGCGCTGGCTTCTTCTGTAATCGCCGATGGCAATGAGATGCTTACGCAATCGTTTTGCTATGACAGCGCCGGCAACGTGACGAATGCGATAGAAAAATACTCTGGGAGCGGAGGTTCGGCAGATACGCAGAACGTCAGTCTGACTTATGACGAACGAGACCTCTATCCTATATCAAAAACTATCAATGGGGTGACATGGCAATATGTCTATGATGCAACGGGAAAGCTGATGGAGGAGAGGAACGCCAACAACGCCAAGACCAGTTTTTATTACGATGCCGCGGGCAGGGTGTGGCGTGTCGTCTACGGTACAAACGGTTCATTCAAGGAATACAAGTACGATCTCATCGATACTGATGCTGATCGGCCCTCCGTCACTATTACTCGTTTCGATCAGGTACGCGCCGTGAAGACTGTCGATAAGCTTAAGTTTGACGGCCTCGGTCGGCCTGTCGAAAAGAATAAGGATGGCATACAAAGATACTACGAATATGATGATAGAGGTTTCTTGCATAAAATAAAGGAAGGGGGGAGTTACAAAGAGTATTCATATGATGGCCTCGACCGTATATCGCATGTTGCATCGTCCGATACAGGGACGGTGAGCTATTCATACGATGTCGTGAGCGCAGGATGGGTGCTCGGACAGCCTGCTGCTGCTGTTAGGCGATCTGCCTTTGTAGCAGGTAAGGATATTCGTAACCGCTATTTTTCGATAGATGGTAAACTCCTGCGGGATGAGCGAATTTTAGACGATGGTTCGTCTTCGGCAATCAACTACGGATACGATGCTCTTGGAAATCTCATCCGTAAGGTGGGCCCTCAAGGCTTAACGTCAACCTGGACATACGACGGTCTCTCGCGAATCTCAGCTACTGCTCTTCCCACAGGTTTGGCGACAACCGTTGATAGTTGGAGCACGACTGGGAAACCTCATGAAATCGTATATTCGACCGGTCAACATGATGTATATACATACGATTCCATATCATCGCGAATACGAAATGCTACATTTGGTGGGAACGGAATTTCATATGTACTCAACTATAAATATGATGCGACAGATCCGGGTCGCAACGGCAGCGGCAGGCTGGCATCGATCTCCGATGACAAGGGGAACGAGACGCAGCTCTCCTACGATCCTTCTGGGTCGCCTTCCTTCTTTGAGCGCACGATCAAGGATCTTGATACGACCTATCGCGTTGGTGCGGTGAAGGACTCGAGGGGACGCCTTTATAGACTAACCTACTCAGACGGCCGAGCGGTCTACTACATGACAGACGAGCATGGTCGCATCTCTCAAATCAGGACCAATAGCCTCAACGGTCCGATCGTCGCTGATTTCGTATATGACGCGCGCAACCGCTTGAGCGGAATCAATTATGGCAACGGCGTCAAGGCGACCTATCGCTATGTCGGCGATCTGCTAGTGGAGGTCCTTATCGGCAAGGGCGGCCAGGAATTGTATCACGTCGAGTATTCATACGACGCCCGCGGTCGCCGCATAGAGGCTATCTATCACGACAGCTCGCGCACGACTTACGCATATGACGACGCGGATCGGCTCATAGAGGCGGACTATTTTCGCGCCAACGAGGAAACGCCGCACGACAAACAGAAATATACCTACGATGCAGACGGCAACCGAACGACCTACGAAGATTCCTTCAAAAAGCTGACTTATGCGTACGACGCGCACGGACTCCTCACCGAGGCGAATTACGCAAACGGGGATGGATGGCGCTATTCATACGACGGGTTCGGGCGCCTTACGGAGCGTAAACATGTCCGCACCGGACAGCAGCTCGAGAGGCAAAGTTTTACTTGGAACAATGCCGGCCAGCTCATTCGCGTTGAAACGCTGGACGGCGGGGATGCGGTCATCGCGACGCACGACTATGCGTATGACAGCCTGGGGAGGCGCGAGAAGCGCACACGCGCGGGCAGCTCTGAGTATGCGCTTTATGGCGAGCAGATAGATGCGCTCAGCGAACTCAACTCCGAGGGAGAGGTAGATCGCGACTTTATCTACATGGAGGGCCGCAGGGTCGCATCCCTCGACGGCGAGCGTATCGATTTCTTCCATGTGGATGAAATAGGCTCCACTCTCCTTACGACCGACGAAGACGGCAAGGTAACATCCGGCTATCGCTACGATCCGTTCGGCAACGTCAACTTCTCCATTGGAAACGGCAAGAATCAATACCGGTTTGCCGGCAAACATTATGACGACGAGACCGGGTTTATCTATTTCGGCGGCCGATATTATGATCCTTTGATAGGCCGTTTTATCTCTCCGGATCCTATGAGCGAGGGGATAAATCCGTATTCATATGTGAACAATAATCCGTTCGGTGCGCGAGATGTATTTGGTTGGTATCTTAGTAAGGCGGAGATGTGGGGAGGTAGTTTTAGCAAGGATGTCGAAGGGAGGATCGACCATCCATATGACCCTGGTGACCCCGATCCTCCTCCTGATGGTAACAATGGTGGCGAATCCGACAACCCTCGCGGTGGCGATACTGGTCAAGGTGGCGGCGATGGCGATGACGGCGATCATCGTAACGATATGGGTGACGATCCTGATGATATAGGTGACGCCGCTGACAAACCTAAATTTCCCTCTCAAACATTTCAGATACCTGGCAGTGGCTTCATTCTTGATTATGGCAATTGGCAAGGCGCAGGGAACTTGTCGCAACTGACAACGGTCGATGTGGCATGGAATAGCGGGGACGTGAATGTGGGAAACATAAGCCCATCGCCTTTGCTTGAAATCGGCGGTTCGGATGAAGGACAGGCCTATGGCGGTGGGCCGGTTGTTTCAGGAGCACCTGCAAACGATGGTACAGGCACCACGAACGACAACTGGGCAGATAGCTATCCCCCTACCGGGACGAGCTATGCCAACCCAGATATCGTAGAAGAAGTTTTCGTAGGCGGCAACGTATCAGAGACGGAAAGCGCGGGAGGTTTAGCGCAGTCCGCCGATACGGCAAACCGTGTGGTTCAAGATGGGGCCAGCTCTCGATCGCCAGACCAGCGGCTGGTCGATAAGACCGACCCCATCACCCTCCACAACGCGGAAGTGCTCGATGTCGAGCGCGCGCTCAAGACCCCGGGCCGTGGCATGGACTTTGAGTTCGTGCGCACCTATCGCAGCCGCATCGAATACGACGGCCCCATGGGCTACAACTGGGACCACAACTTCAACAAGCGCCTTTTGAAAGTGGATCACGCCTATTGCGACGCGCATCCGCTGGATACCTGCTGCACGGACGTGGAATGGAAAGAGAAACCAGCGGATTACGTCGCCTGCTATATCCGGTTCGACGGTAACGCGCGCTACGATGCCTATAAATACGACGAGGCTGGCAATTATTTTAAGGCGCCCTACGGCTACTTCGACCGCCTTGTAAAACACGACGACGGCACGGTGACCATACGCGACCGTCAGGGCGTCACAAATCATTATGCAGCAGACGGCCCCTGCACCGCGATCGAGGACCGCTTCGGCAACCGCATGGAGCTCATATACGAAGGTAGCGGCGCGAGCAGGCGTCTTGCGAGGGTCATCGACACGCTAGGCCGTGCTATAGAATTCCGCTACAGCGGCAAGCATCTCGTCGAGGTGGAGGATTTTGCGGGACGCAAGCTGCGCTTTGGCTTTGACGGAAGCGGCAACCTGGTGTCCGCAACAAAGCCCGCGACGGCCGCGTTTCCGAATGGAACCACGAATACATATAAATATACGTCCGGCTATCCCGTCGACAAGGAGATGCTCAACCACAACCTCGTCTCCGTAACCGATTCATTGGGCCAGACCTACGTGGAGTTTGCCTATAGTTTCTCGGACCGCGTTGTGTGGCATCGCTTTGGAGACGGAATCTTCACGATTCAATCCACAATGATGGGCGCATGGCCCGAGTGCCAGACCCAGGAGGACGTGAATCGCGTCGCATCGCGCACGAGGATCATCGATCGAAACGGCAACGAGCGCCTGCACGAATTCAACTGCCAGGGAAACGCGCTGGCAATCCATAAGTACACGCGAGGGCTCAGGCAGGACGACCCAGCCGAATTTCTCACGCGCTATACCTATGATCTCAACGGCCTGACGACGTCCGTCGCATACCCGGAAGGAAACAGGGAAGAGGTCGCATATCAGCAGATGCAGAGCGGCGACGCGACGGTCGATCGGCTCTTTGCCGCAAACCCGGTGTCGATCAAGCGCGTGCCCGATGCAGCGCGCGGCGGCACGTCCGTTGAAACATCGATTTCGTATGAACCGCTCGCCATGCAGCCGCTCACGGAGACAAAGGCTGGGCTAACGCGCACGCGCTGGTATGACTATCAAGAGGGGGTCTCGCTTTCCCAGCTCGCAAGCGCCATGCGGATTTCCGAGACGATTGCCGCTGCAGTCTTTGCGAACGTTCCGCTTTCGCAGGGTGATCTCAATGCAGACGCTGATACAAGCGGCATGCAGGCCAACGCAGTGCGCATCGACGAGCCCAACGTCCACGACCTGGACAACAACGAACACGTTGTGCAACGCTTCATGAGATACAACGATCACGGTCAGGTCGTCTCTGAAATCGACCCCGTTGGAACTGAGACGAGATATTCATATTACGCCCTGGGCTATCAGCGCGGCATGCTGGAGCAGAAGGTCGTCGATCCCGCGGGTTTGGCACTGGGCACGTCATATGAATATGACGCCGCTGGCAATGCCACCAAGGTCACGGACGCGAGCGGCGCTGTCCTGCACAACGCCTTTGACGAACGCGGCAGGGTCCTTGAGATAACGGACGCGGCAGGCGCCATCACGAAAAATACGTATGACGCCGAGGGCAACCTCGTGCGCGTCGATCGGCCGGGCAGCGTCGAGGCAGGCGATCTCTGGATCACCTCGAAGATGACCTACAACATGCTCAACCGCCCGATCCTGCAGGAGGATGAGACGACGACCGATCGCTACGTCGTAACGGAATTACGCTATGATCCGGGCGAGCGGCTCACGCGCGTGATTCGGCCGCTCGGCAACAGCGCTGTCACCGATTATGACGAGCGCGATCTCGTGATACGCGTGCACAAGGGTGCGGCTAGCAGCGTAGAGTCTGTGGAGGAGCGCAGCTATGATCGAAACGGAAATCTCGTAGAGGTAATGGACGGTGCGGGCGGCATCACGCGATATAAATATGACGGCCTCGATCGGGTGATAGATGTGACCGATCCCGTTGGCAACAGGACGCTCACGCAATACGACGCGTTCGACAGACCGGTCGCCATATCCAAATACGGCCCGCCTGACCCGGGCGGCGATCCGCAGACGCTGCTCTCTCACCAAGGCTTTATCTACGATGAACTCGGCCGCAAGCTCGCGAAGCGCGATTATGCAGTGGTATCCGGCGTAGTCGGCGCAAACCACGAGACTTCATTTGCGTATGATGCCGCAGGCCGCAAGGTCATGGAGGAAGACGCCCTGGGCAATGCCTCCTACTTTGAATACGATGCCGCAGGCCGTCCCGTGCGCACGATCGATGCAGCGGGCAATGAGGTGCTGACCGCGTACGACGGAATGGCGAGGCCTGTCGAGATCAAACGCCGCGAGCTCGACGAGGCGGCAGGCGTCACGCGAGAGTATATCGAGAAGCTCACGTACGACGGCATGGGTCGCGCGATCGCGCATCAGGATGCGCTGGGTCACGTAGAGCGCAGCGCATACGACGGCCGCGGCAATCTCATATGGAAGGCAGATGCAAAGGGCGCGGCAGGGCTGGACGCAGGCGGCGACGCGGGAGCGGGCAATATCACTCGCTACTCATACGACGGGCTGAACCGCATGACAAAGCTCGTGCAGGAGATGAGAAGCGACGGCGCGGGCAGCGGAGCGCTCATCGGCACGATCCAGACGCTATACGCCTGGGACGACAACGGGAATTCCGCATCGATAACGGATGCAAACGGGAATACGACTACATACCAATACGACGCGCAGGATCGAAGGATCGTCACCGAACTTCCTGACGGCGCAACGTACCGAGTGGAATACGACGGTGCGGGGAGGCCCGCGCGAGAGACCGACCCGCGCGGCATAGTAGTGCGCAAGGTCTACGACCTCGCGGGGCATATGACCCTGCGCACGGCTACGATGGGCAGCTCGCCCCTGCGCCGCGATGAGTTTGCATACGACGGCCTCGGCCGCATGCGCGAGGCAAAGAGCAAAGACGGCAACGGTACGATCTTCAGCAGGATAGAGGAGGGCTTTGACGCCTTTGGACGCAACGACATAAGCAAACAAGATGGCATCGCGGTGACGCGTACGTTTGATGCAACAGGCAGGGTGCTGGGCGTCTCCGGCCAGAACGGCATATCTGCAATTTATGTGCGAGACGAGATCGGCAGGATATCCACGGTTTCAGAGGCCTCGCTCGGCATCATCGCAAAACCCTCATTTGTAGGCCCGGCGAGACACGCAAAGGTCGAATACGGCAACGGGCTCGCGCTCGA
>JBBAAC010000011.1:0-23912 GCA_041658465.1 bacterium
GATACGCGAAAGGGTGCCGATGACACGAAATAGAATTGAAGTCGAAAAAACTCATTTTGATCCAATTGCGCTGTTATTACAAATGGTTACATTAACCTAGCTTTTCAACGTTGGGACAGCTGTGACCTTCCTCCTTTCCAAATTCAGATATGGGCAGAACAGGGCTATCTACAATAATGGCGGCTAAGTCAAGGTGGTATCAATAGCATAAATTATGTGTTTTTTTCGGTTGATGTGCTCCGCAGCTCGGGAGGCGTTTTCCAAGGAAAAAGGACACAACTTTTTCGACCTCCGGGCGATAAAAGGATGAAACAGGGCACAATCCATTCTATAGGAAACCGGCATGTTGTTTTTTTCTGCAAATCTCCGCACACCCATCGCCATTTCAGGCGTTGACGCGGCCCTGCCTTCGCCTGAATGCCTGGACGAACCGGAACAAGGCGCATGCCCTGCCGAAGATGCGCCGATGTGCTTCGGCGAAGCGCGAGCAAGCCGATTCGAACTGTCGGACGCACCAAGGCCAAACCTCTCTCAAGACATACTCGTTCGCCGTGGCGCCAAAGACATTGGCGCGCCGCGTACCTCTGGAGTCGTCAACGCATTCATTGCCTCGTGCCTTCTCTTTGCCGCAGGATGCGGCGGCAAGATGCCTGGTGATGAGAGAAGCATGTGGATGCCGGCCACCACGATCGTGCCGCAGGGGCTCTCAGACAGCATCGCCTATGCCGGCACAAATCAGGACTTAGGCTTCGGCTTTATTCCGAGCGGCTATTATGGGAACCCTTCCGACATTCCTTCAACGACCTCTAACGAGCAGGCCATACTCTACGGCATGCTCTTTGACGAACTGGCTGAGACCACGATCGATTTCTCGCATCCGGATATAACTCGCATGCTCTCAAACGACGTCTTCCTCACCATGACGGATTTCAATGCCTGGCCGAATGCATATTATTCACAAGGAATGGCTGAAATATATGGATTTCAGGTGCTTGATGCAAATTTCGACACCTTCTCCGACTGTTCGAATGGACCTTGTCGGCTGCAGGACGTCGTCGTCATCAAGAATCAAAACCTGCATCCAACATCCAGAGATCGAAGCTCGCTAACAGATGCGGAAAAAAACGAGCTAGACAAAATGGCTGGATGGATGTCTGAGGAGCTTGGCCACGATTTTATAGAGAGCGCCGATGCAACGTACAGAGAGGGATTTTTTCAAAAGATAAAGGGGCTGTGGGAAGCAGGCTCTTCCGGCATTGAAAACGACGCTGTTTTTTCCGATGCATGGCTCAAAGGCGGCATTGCCTATGCCATCTCAGGAAGTGGCATAAAAAATTATTCCCTGCGCGCACCGCTGCAGTCCGCCATTATGGAAATATATCCCAACGCGTCCCCGTCCGAGCAGTATGATATCGAGATCGCACTGATCTCCTGGCTGCAGCTTATATGTAATCACTCCTCCGCGTTCATAGGGTCGCCCGGCAGGAGCTATCTGGATTTATACAAGCAGGACGACGCGGCGGCCGGCAAAAGCATCGGCACTTATGAACAATATCGGGATCATTTCATCGGGCGCGAGGGTTTCGCGCATGTCGTCACTTCTGACTCGATACGACAGGTCTATCCTTCTCTCTTGAGGACAACGCTGGATGGGCCCTTTCTTAAGGACTTTCTCGATCAGAAGTTCAATGACGGCTTCTGGCCCGACGTTCGCATCATGAATAATCCGTACCTATCGGATTTCGATACCTTGCGAGCGCTCGTATCAAACGTGATCCCCCTCATGCTGGCAAAGACGGCTGGGTAGCCTTAATGCGCCGGAATTACGCACCGCACTTCAAGACAGAAAGTTTATTACGTCCTTGGCCAACCTTTCAGGGCATTCGTCGACCGGCAAGTGCCCTACGCCATCATATTCGATCAGCTTTGAATCGGCGATATGATCGTGCATCCAGTACGAATTTTCGGGTGAAATGAAATGATCCTCTTTTCCCGCAATAATCAGGGTCGGCTTTCGAATGGTCTTAACCTTTTCGAGCATGTCGAATTTTTCGCAGGCATTGAGTTGATTCAAATAACCGTGTATCGGTTGCGGATTGGGGTCCGCCATCCTTTTCCTGACGTACTCCTCCGCTGATACGAGCTTCCTATACCGGGAACCGTAGATCAGATGGAACAAATCCTTTAAAAGCGCATCGGAAATATCCGTGCTGTGAAATATCCTCATCGCCTCGTCGGAACATCCAAAGGGTTTTGACCAGGAGGGCTTTGTTGAAACCAGGATGAGCTTGTCGACGAGTTCTGGATGATCCACCGTAAAATTTATCGCGACAAGACCGCCCATTGAAAAGCCCATGACATTTATTTTTTTAAAAGAGAGGTTCCCCACCAGCTCATATGCATCGCGCGTGAACTGAGCTATGGAGTAGGCATTGTGGGGTTTGTCCGTAAGACCGGCGCCGCGTATATCGGGAATGATTATCTTGAGACCCTTTTTTGCGGCATCGATAAATGGCGTCCTTTGCGCAATATCTGAAGACAGGCCATTGAGAAAAAGCAGGGGAGTGCCTTGCCCATGGATTTCATAATACAAGTTTATATCGTTGCATCTTACGAAAGGCATATTTTATTCCAGTTCGACATTTTCTTTTGGAACCCAACCGCAGGCGCCTTTATCATTCTTACACCACAACCATCCGGCCTCTTCGGACAGAATCTCCAGCCCATCTCCAACAACCACGGTCAATTCGGCCGCGACATAATCCCGCAGGACAGTTGCCCTGCCCCCATCTTTTTCAATAAATGATTCGGGGACCCAGCCTTCCTTCCCGGAGGCATCTTTGCACCACACCCACCCTTGCCAGTCACTTTCTCTGTTGATCCACGTAACGATTGAACCGGATTGTAACCGAATGGGATCGGAATAGGCCGACCGGTAACTTTTAGTAACCTTGCAGTTCATATAAATATACTTATAGTTATTTGTACCTAGATATTCAATGGGAAAGGGGGCGTCATGAGAATGTCGCGAAAATATGTCGGCATGTTCATCGTTGTGAGTTTTATGTTTGTCGCTGCGGTCTGCAAGGGTGGGGACACAAAATCTTCCCCAAAGATCATCCTTGAGAAGGGCGTCTCAGTCGCCGGCGGCGGAGGGGGCGCAGAGCTCTCCTTCAACGCTACGAAGGGACAGAAGATCAGGATATCCCTCAAGGCATCGTCTTCTTCGATGGAGCCCTACGGTTTTCTCGAGAGGTCCGGCGCAGGAGGCGGCGAATATCGGCCTCCCCTCGAAAACTCAAAGGGGGGAGAAAATGAGGCAGAGGTCTTCATCTCAAAAGGTGGAAGATATTCTCTGACGATCTTCGACGGCTCAAATGCAGGGGGCAATGTCCGCGTCGTAATAACAGCCCTCTGAGATTTAATATGATGAGTCTCGTGAAATCGGCAGCGGTAAGGATGCGGGGCTTTGGATTACACCTGGCGTTCGGCTTCGGGCTCGCCACAATATTCGCCCTCTTTTTTTCGGAGTCGTCAAAGGACTTGTCGGAGACGAGCCCCTCATCAGGTCCGACCTTCGCATCATTAGTATGGTGCAGGCCCTGCGTACGCCACATCTCAACGACGTCATGCTGTTCATCACCAGCCTTGGAAAATGGCAGATCGTGTTCACGGCGACGTTTGCTGCCGCCGTCGCGCTCGCGCTTTCCCGCAGATGGCACTACACAATAGCGCTAATCTTCTAGGTAATAGTTCGTGCAGGCCTTACAAACATCTCCCTTGTAAGCCTCGTAAATACGCTCTATACGGCTGCCGCATGGTCACAAAGATAAAATCCGCAACGCTCAAGCCGCATCTCGACAGGCTCTACGCCGCGCTCAACCGGCGGGAATACGTGTCGCCCGATCCGCTGCAGTTTCTCTACGATTACGCTGATCCGCTGGATCGAGAGATCGTGGGCCTCATCGCATCGTCGCTCGCGTACGGGCGAGTTGCGCAGATATTGCGCAGCGTGAAGTATGTGCTCGATCGAATGCAAGGTCCGCGAAAGTTTCTCGCGGATACGACCCCTGCAAAGATGCAGCGCGCATTCGTTGGATTCAAACACAGATTCACGATAGGCGATGAGATGGCTGCGCTGCTCGCAGGTGCAAGACACGCCATAAGAGCGCACGGCTCCCTTGGCGCTTGCTTTGCTTCACTGGCGAAGAAGGGCGATGAAGACGTGCGGCCCGCGCTCGCGCGCTTTGTCGATGAACTGAACAAGGGCGCAGCGGGCAGCACCGCGAGCCTGCTCCCCGAGCCGTCGCGCGGCAGCGCGTGCAAGCGCCTGCACCTCTATCTGCGCTGGATGGTGCGGAGCGACGAGGTGGATCCCGGTGGCTGGGACTGCGTCGCGCCATCAAAGTTGATCATCCCGCTAGATACGCACATGCATCGCATCTGCGGCAAAATGGGGCTCACTAAGCGAAGGCCGGCGGACGCGCGCACCGCTAAAGAGATCACCGAGGCATTTCGAAAATTCTCGCCAGAAGACCCGGTACGCTACGACTTCGCCATCACCCGCCTGGGGATCAGGAACGGCATGGATTTGCACGGCTACCTAGGACATATCCTCATAAGGTGACTAGCCCGTTCACGACAGAAATTCGCACCGTTTGTATCACCCGCGGATTCGAGTTTATTCGCAAGACGCGAATACTCATCCTCAAGTCGATGTAACGCAGCGTCTGGCAGCAAGCCCGAATTCTTCCACAGTGGATCTAGAAGCGGCATGAGACGATCGAGAACGTTGCCTGTGACCACCGCATCCATGCGCGGCTCAAAAACCCCTACCATGAAGTCGTCAGCTGCTTTTTCCGGATCGATGCGAATTGCAGCCTCAATCGCTTCAGAACCCACATCATCTCGGTCGCAATCAAATGCCAAAACGGCGAGCTTCAGGTAAGTTGGTATGGCCCGCACTTTTCGCTCGGGCACTAGATAGCTTTCTATCAATCGGATCCGGTTCAGCCCCATATCGGTACTGTTCGCCTCTAGCATGCGTCCATCAACCCCGCCCATATTTTTATCAGCTGATGCAAGATAAGTTTCAAACCTCTTCTGCATCTCCTCGGACGCTTTGTTTTCGATCTCATCAAAGAAAGGCTTTGCGGCGTCAACTGGCGCTCCAAATGCCAGCGCGAGCGCCCCGCCTTGTCGCCATCGCATGAAATCCATTGAAGATGCATCTTCGTGTCCTTCCGCGAGCGCCCTCATGATGTTTCGCACGAGATTGATGCGAACATCGAGCTCGGGCCTTGAAAGCGGACGTCCGTCTGCGGAGGTGTAATACCCGCTCCATTCATTTCCGATTATTTCACGCAGGCGCTGAGCGCTCTCCTTGGGCCAATCTTTCTGAAGCCTTGGAAGCACGGCGTTCAAAAAATCAGAATCGCCGCTGTGTATCCCGACCAGTATGAGGTGTTTGAGAAACGTGCCGTTGGCGACCCATCCATCGATGCTTAGTTCAAGCGCCCTCTTGCCCTCTGCCAATGCCGCAGCATCATCCCTCGTGTAGAGCGCAAGCTGGCTCATGAGGAAGTGCGGCTTGGGCTGATCCGGTTCAGATCTGATCAGCTCCTTTATATGCCGTAGCGCCTCATCGCGCACCGAATCGATATCATCAACTGAGCGGTGTCTGACGACCTTGTCCCTGATGAGATCTGCGCACTCGTTAGCCAGCAGATACCGGAAGATATTGTGCTTTGGATATGACCTTATGAGCCCCCCATACAACTCGATGCGCTGCTCCGGCGTATGCCTTTCCGCCTCGACTTGTTCCAGCAGATTTATCATTGGCATGTAGTATGGATTGCCCCTGACCGAGCTTTCCACAATTTTCGCGAGGTTCCGTTTGGTGTCAGCTATTTTGGCTCCGATCTTTTTACGATCGTCATCCGTCGCAGCATTGGCCTTCATGGCTTCAAGGTTCCCTAGCGTACCGCTGATCGCCAAATACACATCCATGGTGCTGCCCCTGGGATCGATTCTCACCAGCTCTCTGAGCGCTCCGAGTATGTCTGATCCAGAGTGCTGCTTCTGTGCTGCCGCATACATGTACCGAATCTCGGTAACGTGATAATCCCTGCGCGGTGAATCGTCAAAGAGCCCCATAAACCAATTGATACGAGAGATCAGTTGAAGCGGCGTCATGGTCTTGAACTCAGATATCACGACGCCAAGCGCGGACATCTGATCGTCCGGCAGTATGTCGAAAATTTGTCCGCTGAGATAAGAACCGCCGCGGCCGTTAGTCATATCTGCTTCAAGATTGATCAAATGCGCACCTGCAAATCTCCTTTCAGTCATCTTCCTGGCAAATGGCTCGTGTTTGCCAAAGCGCCTCATCGCAACGTCGGCCTCGATTAGACCTTTTCCTTCAAGCGGAACCCCAACGTAAACATGCGCACCGGAGTAGCGAGGTAAATTTTCAGAGACGAAATAGTTTCTGAGCATCGGTTCGCTCTCAAAGGATTCCATGAAGAACGGCTTGAGACCGGCATGCTGATATGCAAAATAGAGAATCGAGCTGGCTTCAGAGCAGAAGCCGCACTTTTTTTCAAGGGCGTCCCAATCGACTGTTTCAGGTCTACAATCCTCGATGTTCCTTGGGTGGAAGCTCAGGATGTAATCATATATGCGCCTGGCAAGTTCGCTATTGAAATTGTCTGCACCCTCGCGCATCACGCGTTCATCGCGCAGCTTATTACGAATCCCATCCAGCTTTCCTATGATTTCATCGCGCCATTTCTTGTCGGTCTTTGTCTCATCATTATAATCGTCCATGGCAAATGGGACGGGAAAGCCGTGTTTGGCCAACAGCCGGTAATATGCCGGATCGCTGTACGCGAACTCCAAGACCTCGGCTGGTTCGATTTTTGTTGGATCGTTGGCGCGGCGGACCGGCTCTGGATAATAGCCGGTCAGGTAGCCGCGATTTACCGAGTCTTCAAATGATTGGCTTGATCGGCCGTTGTCAGCCGCAGCGCTGATCATCTCCCGCCACAGCAGACTAACTCTCGATTTCGGATCGAAATTTGTCGGAAGCGGCATACACACCTCCTGAGTGGTCCTTAAAATTATCGGGTTCTAAGGCGTCTTATCTCAAATAATAAAAAAGCTAGCAACATCTGATGACGGGAGCCGATAATTCATTCAGCGGGGGCGACTCATAAGGTCAAAAAGGAGGCAATAATGTGCAATGCTTGCGAAGGTTTTCACAGGCCCAGATACGTTTCTGAACCCATCACTCCTAAGAGAAATATTGACACAATCGACTGTGAGCCCGGCGTTGCTTGTCCTGCTGAAAACAAGCCTGATTCAAGCGAATCAAAGGACGATTCAGGCGCAAAATCTGTCTTTTCTGGTGACGATATTCTGATCTATCTGGATTTGAGGCCGGTTTATCGACCCAGGATTGCCTCCGAGCCAAGCGCGCCCGAGGGTGATATTGACGCAACCACGTGTGAGCCGGGCTATTCTTGCATGACATCAAAGGCTGGACAGCAACCTCCGGCCACGCCACCGCCATCGAGTCCGTCAGCTTCGGGTAATGCCATGCCGGAAGAGAAGCGCGGGAACATATTTGACAGAATATTCGACCGAGTGAGCCTGACCGCATCGGCAATTAAAGCCTATCTATTTGATAAATAAGCAATTATAAATTTGCAGGTTTTTCCACGTTCCACGCAACTTTGGGTGCTCGTCTGCCGATAATATATATGCAGGGGCGCGTGTCCCCTATGGGGTGCTTTTAATGGCGGCTGATATCAGAAAAGTTCAACCGTTCGAATCGCTTGTACAGGATCCAGGCGCGCTTAAGCAGCTCCTGGATTTTGCCCCTGCTTCAGGGTCTGCAGGCCAGTCCACCAACGCAGCTGCAAAGGACGAATTCGTGATGTCCAATAGTTCCGGGCTCAACTCGCTTGAGAACAAGCGCTCGGTCGCCAAGAGCGGCGATGTGCTGCCGCCTCCGTCATCGCCACTGTCTGAATTCAGGAAGCGCTTCTTCGCGTAATCAATCCTCAGGCATCTTTCCCTTAAACCCGTTCACGAACTCCACAAGCGTGCGCACCATTATGCCAGTTGCGCCCTTTGGCCCGATCGGCAGCTCGTCGTCCGCCCAGGACGATGCTGCGATGTCCAGGTGCGCCCACGGCGTCTTTCCCACGAACTCGCGCAGGAATATCGCGCCCATGATCGTCTGCGCCTTGCTCTTGCCGGAGTTGTTCAGGTCCGCGATGCCGGACGTGTAACCCTTCTTGTACTGCTCCACGATCGGCAACTGCCACATCGGCTCGCCCTCCGCCTCTGCGGCGCGGCACAGTTTGTCCACGAGCTTCTGTTCGCTGCCGAGCACGAGCGTGTAGAGCTCGCCGCAGCAGTATGCAGCGCCGCCGGTGAGGGTGGCGACGTCGATTATCGCGTCCGGGTTCCGGTCCGCCGCATAGGAGAGCGCGTCCGCAATTATGAGGCGGCCTTCTCCGTCCGTGTTGACGATCTCGACCGTCTTGCCGTTGCGCATCTTGATGACGTCTCCCGGCTTGATCGCCTTGCCGTCCGGCAGATTCTCCGCTGCGGGTATATACGCGCTCACCTGTGCCCTGGGCTTCAGCGCTGCTATCGCCTGCATTGCATAGAGCACGGACGCGGCGCCGGCCATGTCGCCCTTCATGAGCTCCATGCCGCGCGGCGGCTTGAGCGAAATGCCGCCGGCATCGAAAGTGATCCCCTTGCCCACGATCGCCACGTGGCCGTGCGGCTTGCCCTTGGGCTTGTACACGAGCGAGATGAATGCGGGAGGCTCTGCGGAGCCACGCGATACCGCAAGAAGGCCTGCCATGCGCTCGCGGCGGATGGCGTCGGGCTTAAGCACCGTGCAGCGAAGGCCGCACTCGGCGGCGATCTGCTTTGCGCGCGCCGAGATGATGCGCGGGGTTGCGTCCAGGCCGGGCGTGTTGACGAGATCGCGCGCAGCGTTTTGTGCCGAGGCCATGATGCGGCCGACCTCGATCGCGAATTTCACAGGGCCCGAGTCGCCCTGATATAGGAAGTGCGCGACCCCCAGCGACGGTTTTTTCTCGTTGCCGGTCTTGTAGCAGTCAAAGCGATAGGCGCCGAGCACCAGGCCCTCCGTGATCGCGCGCGCCCTGGCGGATGCGGGCATCTCGTCCACCGAGCCGCGCTCAAGCACCAGCGCCGCGGATTCCGCGCCGACGTCCGCAGCAGCGCGTGCAATAGTCACACCCGACTCGCGCAAGACCTCGAGCGAGCACTCGCTGCGCTTGCCCATGCCGATGAGCAGCACGAAGCGCGCAGGGATGCGCCCCGCGGTGAAGAGGACGCGTGAATTGCCGCGCTCGCCCGTAAATTTTTCCGTCGCGATCTGGCGCGACAGCTCACCCTTCAGCGCGCGGTCGAGCGCGATTCCCCCGTCCACATGCTTTATGAGGGCGTGCCTGCGCTCGCCTTCAGACTCCTCATCCGAGCGCTCGAACAGGCCTATGGCAACTATGTCCGACTTGAACGACTCCGGTGCGGCCTTGTTTATGAGGAATTTCATGTGCTCTCCTTGGGAAGGTTGCATTGTATACCGAGAGATGAATACGTCAATCATGCCTCTGATAGAGCGCTTGTCTGCGCGTCTCCTTTCCGATACAAATAGGGCATGGCGGAATCGTTCGAACAATCCCTGCGGCGAGCAATGGTGGCGGTGGGCCGCGTCGTAGAAAACCTCATCGGCAAGGCGAAGCAGGCCAGGGTGCAGGTGGAGAGCCGCGGTGGGGTGCAGCCGCTATTGTCGCTTGAAAGCCAACTCACGGCTGCGCGCATCCACGAGCTGGTCGAGGCGGCTACCCAGCTCGTGATGGCGAACGCGTTGCCCGATCTCACGGACCAGACAGCGCTGGAGGTTGGGCAAGGCCATCCTCTCTATGGACCGCGCATGCTGGGGCTCAAGGCGCAGGCCGCAATCGGAGTCGAGATAAGCGGCGACGAGTCTGCGGTGCAGGGCGATCCATCGCGCGGCTTTGTTCTGCGCGCCCAGGCCTCGCGGCTGCCGTTTGCAAGCAACCGCTTTGCCTATATCCTGGGCAGGCTCGCCACGACATCCCAGGGCGACATGGTGCGGGTGGTACATGAACTCGGCCGCGTGCTGGCGCCGGGCGGCCAGGGAGTCATAGTTGATTATCATCCGTACGGCCTCTACGCCAGGCGCGGAACGCACAGGCTGAGGCCCGCTGAATCCAACATCAGGAAGATCGAGGATTATTATCGCCTGTGCAAGCTCGCGGGAATCCGCGTGGTGGATCTCAAGGAGTCGCTTATCGAGGAAGATATGCGGCCCCTCTTCAAGGAGAACGAGATCAGCGCGTATCGATCGCTCAAGGGAACGCCCTTCCTCGTATTCGTCTTCGTGTATAAACCAAAACAGAAGTAGGCTGGCACTTGGAGGCATGATGAATTACGACGACAAACTCGAAGAGCTATTCATCGATCTCCCTGAACCTGCTGCGGAACTGGGCAGCGCAGTAGGCGCGGTTGCGGTCGGCAAGACGCTCTATGTCGGCGGCGCCCTCCCGCTTTCAGAGGGGCGGATACAGTATCCGGGTCGAGCCGGGGTCGAGGTGAAAACAGACAATGCGAAGATGGCCGCAAGGCTCGCGGGCGTCATGACTCTCGCCATAGCAAGACAGGCGCTGGGCGGGTCGCTTAACAGCATCCGAAGGGTAATACGCGTGGACGGCTTCGTCGCAGCTGGCGTCGATTTTCGCGAACATGCAAAGGTAGTGGACGGCGCGGGCGAACTCTTCGCACAAATCTTCGGCGCAAACGGCAAGCACGTGCGGAATGCGATCGGCTGCGCAAGCCTTCCGCAGAATGCGTGCGTGGAATTGTCGGTGATGTTTGAAGTGAAATAACCGAAGGGCGCGATCGTCCTTCGTCATTCCGTCGGCGCCGCATAGACCATGGCGGCAGCGGTCGCGCCATCCAGCCATTTTTCCGATGTATTGTCGTACGTCACTAAGAGCGTGAGGGAATCGCCCTGTTTCACCGGCACGCCCTTCGGATCCGTGAACGGATTGTCCGTGAGCTCCACCACCTGATGCGCCTCATCGAGCTTTGCCTCGGCCCTCCAAAAAGGCGTTGCCTCGCTGCCCGCAATGAGCTCGATCGAGGCGCCGAAGTTCTGCAGCGCGCCCTGAGCAACTACCACCTTTACGGCATCAGGCATCTGGTACGTAGCGCTCTTCTCGGTGAAGGCGCCCGGCTCGACCTTCAGCGGTTGGTGAGTGCAGGGATCCGGCTCCACGAGCAGGGGCTTCACATCCGCCACCTGCGTAAACTCGTTCATGGGCCGGGCAACCAGCGTCAGCTCGAACTGGACTCCTGCATAGCTCTGCTCGGTTGGGTTCGCGAAGATGACCTGCGCGTCTATCGGATCGGTGGAGAGGATCGGGTAGCCGTACCCCTCCGGCAGCTCGACCTCCGTGAGCATCGAGGTCGCGATGAAGATCGGGTTGCCGCCGCCGCCGCCACCGCAGAGCGGGTTCTCCTCGTGCATGTTTGAAACGATCGCCTCATGAAGGAGCGCCGCGGGCAGCTCGGAGCCGTTTGAATCCACCACGCGCGGCACGAACCCCGTTATCCATACCGGCTCGTCGGTCTGAAAGCGTATCGAGAGGGGATTGTCCAGCGCAGGCGCGGTGCCTGCGGGCAGGTCCATCGGACCCACATGATAGACGAGGCGTTGCTGCCAGGCCTCCGATGCCAGCTGCTCATTCACCGGGGGCGCCTCGCCCTGCTGGCCCCCTCCAGCCTCCGGCGTCAAATAATCCGGCGGCGAATCAGCCGATCCGCAGCCGGCCATCGAAAAGATGAGCGCCGCAAGCCCTAGCGCAGCGATTTTATTGATATTATTAGCGAATATTCTCTTCATAGGCGGTTTGAATAACCTGTGCTCGTTCGTATAACAATATGCATAGCGTCATAATACTGACGCAACGTGTTGCCTCATTTAGCGCGCTCAGCCGGTATACCTGTGGAAAAAAATCTCAGAGCGCCCTTGACTGTTGGGCCTAAGCTATTATATGCACGCCATCCGGAAGGGATTGGCACTCAACCCGACCGAGTGCTAACAAACAAAAAATCACGGAATAACAACAAAAAGGAGGAAAGAACATGGCAACAACGAAGATCAGACCGCTGCAGGACCGCATCCTCGTCAAGCGTCTCACCAACGAGGATAAGACAAAGGGTGGCATCATCATCCCGGACACGGCCAAAGAGAAACCGCAGGAAGGCGAGGTCATCGCCGTGGGCAATGGCAAGATTCTGGAGAACGGCACGAAGGTTCAGCTCGAAGTCAAGGCCGGCGACCGCATCCTCTTCTCCAAGTACGCTGGCAGCGAGATCAAGATCGACGGCGAAGAGTACACAATCATGCGCGAAGACGACGTGCTCGGCATCATCGCATAAGAAAAAAATATCTACCCCACCCCATCCCTCCCCTTACAAAGGGGAGGGGGGAACATTAAGGAGGAAACAATATGTCAGCAAAGGAAATGTTGTTCAGCCAGGATGCCCGCGATTCGATCCTCAGGGGCGTCAACGCTCTGGCAGATGCAGTGAAGGTCACGTTGGGCCCCCGCGGCCGCAACGTAGTGCTCGACAAATCGTTCGGCAGTCCGGTCGTCACAAAGGACGGCGTCACGGTAGCCAAGGAGATCGAGCTCCCCAACAAGTTCGAGAACATGGGCGCGCAGATGGTCAAGGAAGTCGCAAGCAAGACATCCGACGTCGCAGGCGACGGCACGACCACGGCCACAGTGCTCGCGCAGCATATCTACCAGGAAGGCGCAAAGCTCGTGGCGGCCGGCCACAACCCGATGGCGCTCAAGCGCGGCATCGAGAAGGCGGTCGATTTCACGATCAACGAGCTCAAGAAGAACTCCAAGCCTACGAAGGACCGCAAGGAGATCGCGCAGGTCGGAACCATCTCTGCGAACAACGACGAGACGATCGGCAACATCATCGCCGAGGCGATGGAGAAGGTCGGCAAGGAAGGCGTGATCACGGTCGAAGAGGCCAAGGGCATGGAGACCACGCTCGACGTGGTCGAGGGCATGCAGTTCGACCGCGGCTATCTCTCCCCCTACTTCGTCACGGATCCGGAGAGGATGGAAGCGGCCTACGAGAACCCGCTCGTCCTCATCCACGAGAAGAAGATCTCCAGCATGAAGGACCTGCTTCCGCTGCTCGAGCAGGTCGCGAAGATCGGCAGACCGCTGCTCATCATCTCCGAAGACGTGGAAGGCGAGGCCCTTGCAACGCTCGTCGTCAACAAGCTGCGCGGCACGCTGCAGGTCGCAGCGGTGAAGGCCCCGGGCTTCGGCGATCGCCGCAAGGCAATGCTCGAGGACATCGCCACGCTCACCGGCGGCAAGCTCATCGCCGAGGAGTTGGGCTTCAAGCTCGAGAACGTCACGCTCAAAGACCTGGGCCAGGCGAAGCGCATCACGGTCGACAAGGAGAACACCACGATCGTCGACGGCGCAGGCTCCAAGGACTCCATCGAAGGCCGCATCAAGCAGATTCGCGTGCAGATCGAGGAAACGACCTCTGATTACGACCGCGAGAAGCTCCAGGAGCGGCTCGCTAAGCTCGTCGGCGGCGTCGCTGTGATCAACGTGGGTGCCGCGACCGAGACGGAGATGAAGGAGAAGAAGGCCCGCGTCGAAGACGCACTCCACGCTACCCGCGCGGCAGTCGAGGAAGGCATCGTGGCAGGCGGCGGCGTCGCACTCATCCGCGCTACCTCAGGCCTGGAAGGCCTCAAGTCCAAGCTCACGGAAGAAGAGTGGGAAGGCGTGCAGATCGTGAAGCGTGCCGCAGAGTATCCCTGCCGCTGGATCGCCAGCAACGCCGGCTGGGAAGGCGCTGTGGTGGTAAACAAGGTCAAGACGAGCAAGGGCAACGAGGGCTTCAACGCCCAGACGTGCCAGTACGAGGACCTCTTGGGCTCCGGCATCATCGACCCGACAAAGGTCGTGCGCACGGCGCTGCAGAACGCGGCATCCGTCGCAGGGCTCATGATCACCACGGAAGCGATGGTGACCGAGAAGCCGAAGGAAGATAAGGGCATGCCGCAGATGCCGCACGGCGGGATGGGAGACATGTACTAATCAGTGCATGCAAAATAGTTGAATACCAAGAGAGGCGGTCGATCAGACCGCCTCTCTTTTTTGCGTCAGGCCAGCAAAGCCGGCGATTCCCTTGACGCTAAGAAAATCAATATGTTATTATGCGTCCAATTTCTGGGGGCGCATGGGCTTTTCAACAAGTTTTCATAAATCCAGGAATATAGCGATTTCATTGGCCTTGGCCGTAACGGCCGTGGCTGCGATCTGCCTCTTCGCGGCCGCAGACGCATACGCGGTCGATTTCTCCACGCACGGCTACTACCGGCTGCGCGTGGTTGGCAACGACGACCTGGACCTGCAGCAGGGAAACAACAACATCCCGTTTCCCAACAATCGCTTCGGCTTCATCCAATACAACCAGATGCGGCTCAGGCTCGACCCGACCCTCAAGCTCAACGACTTTCTCTCTGTCCAGGCGCAGTTCGATATCCTCGATAACATACTGTTCGGAACTAAAGATACGCGGCAGCTGCAGCTTATAGCCCCTGTAGTGGGCTCGCAAACGCTGCCGCCGGGCGCCGGCTCATTCTATATGACCGGCCCTTCGGTCATGGGCGAAAATGGCGCAATCAACGTGCGCCGCGTATGGGCCGACATCCTCACGCCGATAGGAAAGTTTCGTGTAGGGCGCCAACCTTCTCACTGGGGCCTGGGCATATTCCAGAACGACGGCAACGAGCTCCAGGGCGACTTCGGCGATACCGCTGACCGCATACTCTACCTGCTGCAGTACGACATACCGAACGCCGCGACTTTTACCGCGGGCCTCTTGTGGGACATCGCATACGAGGCGCAGTTCGATCCGCGTATACAGGGGTTAAACGTTGCCCCGCTATCCAACAGCCGCGACACTCAGCAGTACGCAGCGATCCTCATGTTCGACCGCCCTGAGTTCTCGGTCGGCGTGTTCGGCGGACTCAGGCGGAGAAACGGCGTGGACGGGGCCACTACGATGACCGTCAAAGACGCCCTGGGCAACGACGTATCCGCCGGCGTAGACGGCGACACGATACTCTACTTCGCGGACCTCTACGGCCGATACAGCTTTGGCAACTACAGTTTCAAGCTCGAGGGCGTCTATATCGGCGGCAAGGTCTCGACCGGACTCGCGCTCAATGCGATCCCGTTCCAGGGTTTGCCCGCCGGCACAGCTGGTATAATACAGCTGCCGCCGAAGCAGGATATGAGCACCTTCCTGGCGGCCCTCGAGGTGGAAGGCCACTACAACTGGGGCGGCCAGTGGAAAGTCCAGACCGGATTCGCTCAGGGAGACTCCACCCCGCTTTCGCAGAGGATCACCACGCTCGGATTCAGGCCGGACTATCAGATCGCGCTCATGCTGTTCAACATGCCGCTCGGAACCTCGCCTGCGCTGTTCGGCCAGAAAGCGGGCGGCAGCGGCGCCACCGAATACCTTGCCGGCGGAATGCCGATCACCGGCACCTTCGTTAACAACGCCCTCTTCTTCACGATGGGGTACAAGCACAGGTTCGACCTGTCGCGGACCACGTGGGCGAACGACTTCAAGATCGGCGGAAAAATCATTACAGCTTGGGCCCCGAGCAAGAACACGAATGTGAATTTCCAGGACCTCATCCCGCAACAGGGGAACTGGCCCGCGCTCTCAGAGACGGCCAACTCGATGTGGAAGCGCTGGTACGGCCTTGAGTTCGACATCTCCGCAGAAGCCAAGCTCTTCGACTACCTCTATGCCGCGCTCGAGGGCGGCGTGCTCATCCCGGGCCGGGCATACAATATCGAGGTCGATCTGATAGACCCCGGCAATATAGTAGAGCCCATACCCAAAGATGCCGCGGAAATGGCCTGGATGCTCCGAATATCGACTATCCTCCAGTTCTGATAGTTCTGATTTCGCACAAAAGCGTCAAAAACTTGCCTCCGCTTTCTCCATTTTGAAAATTTTCTGACGCGTCCGACTGGTATTTTTCTTGTTATGGCGGTCTTGCGCGCCTTGCCCCTTGGTCCAATCATTGCAGATAAATACGTGTGGAGACTGGATATGAAGATCCTGCCACACATAATAAAGGATAAGCAGCGAAGGGATGAAGAGCTCCGTCGCCAGGAAGAAGGGCGCCGCATCCCGCAAGAAGCGCCGGAGCCGTCTCCGTCTTCGCGCGGTCGCAGGATCGAGGCCCCCACGGATGGCAATGGTAAATCAAGGATAGTCGTTATCGAGCTCTGACCGATAAAGCCCCATGCACAAAGGCCCTGGCCGATACCTGACCAGGGCCTCTGCTTTATAAACGGGATGCGTTACTGAGTTGCATATTTCTTAACAAACGTGGCCAACGCTACGAGGATACAGGCCACGCCGACCAGTATCTGGATAACGGGCGTGCCGCCTGTCGCCTCTGTGAGCGTCTTGCCGATGGGCGGGACCGCGTTCACGAGCCCTGCCACCAGCAACAGAATCGTACTCAGCATACCTGTATTCATACCTTCCTCCTTTTGTGGTGGAGCGCCGGCCGCGCTGCGCGGCACCAATGAACCACGCAGGCAACGCGCTCAAGGTCCCATCTCGGGGGCCAACCACATTTTTATGAGAGGGATCTTACGCCTTATGGAGGGGAGGTACATATGCAACGCGTTGACAGATTGACGCGTTGCCCTGCAGAGGTGTCATTGCGAGCGACCATAGGGAGCGCGGCAATCCCCCTGTAATCACTCCGCTTGTTGGATTTTCACCTGCGCCTCGCCCTCGCCAAAGAGGTAGCAGATTGCGCGCACCCGCACGTCATCGCCTGGTGCCACCTGGATCTTGAACGGATACGTGGTCTCATTACGCCGGCTGGTCTGGAAATCGAATGTGCGTTTCTCGACTTCCTTGCCGTTCTTAATAAGGATGACCTCGCTGATGTAGTGTTTGTGCCGATTCGTCACCGGATGCTGCACCGTGACTTCCAGCTCGCCGCGCTGGGCGTCGTAGGATGTGTGGATTGCGTTCGGGGGATTGCCCGATGCGGGGCCGGCCGCGACAATGCAAAGCACTACGAGCCCGAAGTGGACGAATTTAAGTTTCATATATCCGCTTATAGCACAAAAACAGCGTCTTGACAGCATAAGGTGGGTTGGACTAGGTTGCCGCGGCTTGAAAAAGCGCCCGTAGCTCAGCGGATTAGAGTATCTGACTACGGATCAGAGGGTCGCAGGTTCGAATCCTGCCGGGCGCGCAAAACAGAAGCGGTGGGCTTCATGCCCGCCGCTTCTGTTTTTCGTTTTCGCAGTGGTGAGAACCGCAGCCCGCAGAGCTGCTGGTTCCGACGCGCTTACACCGGCTCGAACCTCGCCTGGAAGAAACGCAACGACTCCGGCTCGTAGGTCATCTTGAGGCCCTTCACCTCCAAGCGGCGCCTCCACACGTTCTTGATCGCCTCGGCCGCGACATCCATGTGCGCGTTCGTGTATGCGCGCCGCGGGATCGCCACTCGCACGAGCTCCAGCCTCGGCAGCCTGTTCTTGCCGGTCGCATGATCGCGGCCAGCGGATACGATGCCGCGCTCCATCGTGCGCACGCCGCTCTCAACGTAGATTTCGGCCGCGAGCCGCTGCGCCGGGTATTCCTCCTGCGGAATATGCGGCAGGAATGACTTGGCATCGAGAAATACCGCGTGCCCGCCGATCGGACGGACTATCGGTATATCGGCGGCGATGAGCTTCTGTCCAAGGTACTCGACCTGGCCTATGCGCCACGCGACTATGTGCTCGTTCTCCGTCGCCTCCTTGAATCCGCGCGCCACCGCCTCCATGTCGCGGCCCGCCATGCCGCCGTATGTGTGAAGGCCCTCGTATACGACGACGAGTTCCTTTGCCTTTGTGAAGAATTTCTCGTCGTTCATGGCAAGCCAGCCGCCGATGTTCACATAAGCATCCTTCTTCGCGGACATAGTGCATGCATCCGAGAGCGAGCAGAACTCGCGGCAGATCTCCTTGAGCGATTTATGCTCGAATCCCTTTTCACGCTTTTTGATGAAGTAGCAGTTTTCCAGTATGCGCGCCGCATCGATGACGACCTTGATCCCGTGTTTGCGACAGAACTTGGAGACCTCGCGCATGTTGGCCATGGAAACCGGCTGGCCGCCCGCCATGTTCACCGGCACGCCGACCGTGATGTAGGGGATCTTGTCAGCGCCCACCTCGGCGACTAACTTCTCCAGCTTTGCCATGTCCACGTTGCCCTTGAACGGGAGCTCCTTTGTCGGATCGTGCGCCTCGTCGATGATCACGTCGTGGAACGTGGCCCCGGCCATCTCCTGATGGAGCCGCGTGGTAGTGAAGTACATGTTGCCGGGGACGTGATCGCCCTTTGATATGAGGCAGTTCGAAAGTATGTACTCTGCGCCGCGGCCCTGATGCGTGGGCACGAGGTGCTTGTAGCCCATGATGTCGCGCACGACCTCTTCGAGAAAATAGAAATTTTTGCTGCCCGCGTATGCCTCGTCGCCAAGCATCATGCCAGCCCACTGATAGTCGCTCATGGCCGCGGTGCCGGAATCCGTGAGCAGATCGATCCATACGTCCTCGCTGCGGAGGAGAAACGTGTTCCAGCCGGCCTCTTTGATGGCCTTGTCGCGCTCCTGCCGGGTGGTCATCCTGATCGCCTCCACCATCTTGATCTTGTAGGGTTCGGCCATCATGGAAAGGTCTGTCATGTCCCGGCTCCTTTGTTTCAACCTGCTGATTTCTTTAACATTTGCGGCTTGCGGCATGATGCACGGCGCTTATATCGGCCGCCCCCATGTCGTGCAAGAAAAATGGGAGTCGGCGAAGCCGGCTCCCACCCTGAGCAGAGCGAAGAGTCCCATGAGCTCAACTTGAAATGATACGCCGCCAAATGCCCCCATGACGCAGCGTGGCTGGCGCCCCTGCTTCGGCGAGGTGTAGATTTGTCTTGCCTGTCGGCCAAAAGCCGCTCTATCATTTCAAAACGCATGACGAGAATCCCATCCCAGACCCCCGCGGCAAGCGACCTCGTAAACAGGGCATCTGATCGGCCCGATCAAATGGACCACTCCACTCTGCAGCCGCAGGTGAGCGGGCGCCAGATATTCGGATCGCTGGCAGGGCCGGGGTTCTTTAACTCCATCTCGTCATTATCAAGTTCGATCGCGTTGCGCTTCGGAGGATTCACCGCAACGCTCGAAGCGATGATCGATCCGCTCACCCGCCCCATACCGCAGCGGCTCGTCGCAGATTTTTTCACGCACAAGCTGCCCGAGATCGCGGAGCTTGCGGCAAAGAACCCTGCCGCGGCGCATCGCATCATTTCCGCGCAGATGGAGTCGTCCTCCGGGATGTGGGGCGAGCTCGTGCTCGTGGCATGCGGAGACGGTAGCGCGCTGGCGCGAGCGCTTGATTGTATCGAGTCGTCCGCCGGCCCTTCGGATTCGCGATCCCTTGCCGATTGCGTATTCGCCGTAGCGCGCCAGAGACCGCTCGAGGGCAGGCATCTGCTGCGTCACGCGTTTGCGCATGCGGATATCTATTCGCAGATCTACATGCTGAGGAAACTCGTTCTGGACGAATCCGTGGGATCCATGCGCCTGGTGGGCGATCTCTTCCTCAAGATGATGGAGGGATCGAACGCGGTCGAGCGTGAGGAGTCGATCTATCCCGCGCTTCGCAGCATCGTATCTGATGATGACGGCCTGCGCTCGCCGCGCCGAGGTTTTCTAGACGCGCTTTTCAGGGGCTGGCTCTCCGAATGTCCGTCCGGGAGATGACCCTCTGCATTGCCTGCGCGCTTGATTCAGAAATCAGAATGATGGTGTCGATAACCAACTGGGCGGAATATCGTCCGGCGTCGCCGGCTTCTCACAATCCGAGGCAGGATAGAGCTGACCAGATTCCTTTATGGTCTTCACGATCCCCTCTTTCTGCCCAGAGAGGCTCGCAAGCAGCACTTCCAGCGTCGTTGCCTCAGCGTTCTTTTCGCTGCCTATGTAACAGCGCAGGTTTGCCACTAATGTATCGAAGACCGAAACTGGGTCACAATATTTATATTCCTTAAATTTGCCATTCTCATATATTTTTGCGCTCATGCTCCACGTCTTCTCGGCCGGGTCATATTTGAAATAGGTGACCACATCCTTATTCCACATCAACGTGCTCGCTTCGCTATTAACATTTATTGCGAGCTTATAACCATTTTCTCCAACCTGATACCCGCTGATTATTGTAGTATCGGTTCCGAACCCTTCCTTAAACCAACACAATGCCGAGGCGCAACAGGACGAGGACGCATTGCTTTCATTGTGTCGATTGCCAAGGCTTAAAGGATCGACATCGAATGAGTCATATTTCGTCTCAAAATTTTTCAGCACGCTCCCTACACCAGCGAGCTCGAAATTAGCAACGTCTGGATCGGGCGGCAGCGCGCTGCTCCTTGAACACTGAGACACGTTCTGCATGGACTCCTCCTTTGCGATAATAATTAGATTGTGAGGTCCTTCGACGTATAATGTCATAAAATGGAATGCAACAGCTGCGTCTGAATTTTGACGATTTTATCCTTTTGATTCGGATGCCGGCCCTGTCTGAGAGGGGGGCGTGTGTAACATTTTGATTTTATTTAGGTTAATTTATGTTATTAATGGCACCTGATTTGCAATATTCATATTCTGGTGGATTGAACCCAAAGGAGGTCAGGTATGTCGCGCATATATAAAAAATTTAGCCTGTCGTGGATACTCACAATCGGAGCGCTCATCTTCACGATGATGATGGTAAGCGCGTGTGAAAAGGGAGGCGGCGGCGATACCACCGAAACTCAGGGTCCGATCATTACCGAGGGGCCAGTTACTACTCAGACCCCTGCTGCTACACCTTCGGTTCCGACTGTGGATCTCAAGCTCGTGCGCCTTGACGGGACTGCCCTGGAATTCGCGGCCACGCCAATCCCGCTGAGCGCCTCCATAAAGGCTACGTTCTCAGAGGCCATGGACACAAAGTCGGTGGAGGGCGCTGCATCGTTGCTCGATTCCAACAGCAAGTCTGTCGCTGGCACGTTCTCGTGGAGCACTGACAACACGGCCATGACCTTCTTGCCTGCGGTGAAACTGGCGCCAAAATCGACATTCGCGTTCAAGATCTCCGCGGACGCGCTCTCTGCTGCAGCAGTGCCGATCGCTGCAGTGGAGCAGAACTTTCTCGCGATGACGATCGGCGATGTGACCGGAGACGGGGCGATCGACTTTGCAGTCGGCGCACCCGGTTACAAAAACAAAGCCGGGGCAGTCATGCTCTACAGCGCAAAGCTGGATGCGAATAATAAAATCAGCGATCAGCCGATAACTACCATCGTCGGCGAGGGCCAGGGTTCATTTTTTGGCTATGCGATCTTGATCCCGGGCGATCTGGATGAAGACGGATTTGCCGACATCGTGATCGGTGCGCCAGGTCATAAAAATCTCGATGGTGCGGCATATTTCTTCAGCGGTCGCAATTTCTCTGCTCAAAAAATGCCGCTGCCTACGGAGGTGTTGGCAAAGGACGCGGATGCCATAATTACGGGCGAGCTTGATTGGGGATACTTTGGCACATCGATCGGTTATCTCGGCGATATAGACGGCGATGGCTTTGCCGAGATAATCATAGGCGAGCCGCAGATGGCGAAGAAGGTGGGCACGCCGAAAGCATATGTCTTCAGCGGCAAGAAGATAGCGACGACAAAGCAGATGACAACTAAAGATATGCTGTCCACCCTGACCGGAGATAACAATAGCGGCGGCCTGGGCACGGCGATCGCGCGCGCAGGCGATGTGAACGGCGATGGCCAGGATGAGATCATGATATCCGCGCCAGGCACGCTCACTGCGACTGGACAATATGTATATATTTTCAAGACAAATGATTTCAAAAACAATGTGAATGTCTCAAATGCACTCTGCACGATCTCATGCAATGCAGGTCAACGTTGCGGGTGGTCGATGTCAACTGCGGGCGATCTGGACAACGACGGCAAAGACGATGTGATCATCGGCGCGCCCGGTGAACCAGATAATGACCCTTATTCAAAGGGTAATGTTTACATCCACAGCGGTGCAAAAATATCTACCAAGTTAGCTCTATCAAACGTTGACCGTATGTATATAAAAATTGGTCTCAATATAAATGACTGGTTCGGTTATTCCGTGGCTGGAGGCGTGGACATAGATGGTGATGGAAAAAAAGATATAATCATAGGGACGCCTGGATTCATGGGTGCAAATGTTGCTGGCGCTGGGAGTGACGGAAAGGGCAAGGTGGATTATTACAGCGGCGCACAACTAAATGGCAATCCTCTGTGGACACTAACGGGTGGGAGTAACAAAGACGCTCACGGTTGGACGGTCTCCAGCCTCGGAGACATAACCGGGATCAACGCTGCCACGATAATGCTCGCATCGCCTGGTTATCAATCTTCAAAAGGCGCGGTCTTTGTTCTCATGCCCCCGTTCAAACAACCGCAAAAGGTCTATCTTCTGGGCTCCGCCGATGGAGACAATTTCGGCCAGGCAATCGCAGTAGGTATTCGTTAGAATAATAGTGTCATCAGGAGGCCGGCATGCGCAGAAATATCCACTCTCTCATGATCATTGCGTTCGCAATGATCGCGGCCATGACGATCCCGTCGTGCAGACAAAAGACAGGCGGCGAGGGCACCGTCGCTGGTCCATCCCCTGCAACTGGTCCTGTAGTCACCGCTCCTCAAGAAACCAGCGAACCTGGAGAAACACCCGGCGCACCTGGGGAAGGTCCAGCGGATACCGCGGCCCCGAGCGAGTCTAATGCAGGCGGTCTGTCCGACATAGGGGATTACATTAAATTAATAGGCAAGCTTCCTATTTTCCAAATATCAAAGGCACAGCAAACCGTAGGCGACGTGACCGGCGACGGAGTCAGGGATTTTGTAGTAAAGGTTGAATCCAACCCGCCGACCTTCCTGCTGTACAGCGGAAAGGTCGAAGACAAGGCCGAACCGATAACTTCGATAACGGGTGCAGTCGGCTCTGACTCCACCGTATCTATCGGCGGAGACCTGGATGCAGACGGTTACTCGGACATCCTGATTGGCGACTCGCGCGCGACAAACAATAATGAAACTGTCGGCGCTGTATTTTTCTTCAGCGGAAAGCGTTTCTCAGGGGCACCAGGCAACGCACCAAAGTCGCTCACTGTCAAAGACGCGGATGCAGTTGTATATGGCAGCACTCAGGATGAGCGTTTCGGCGAACCGGTGCTTGCGATCGGAGATATAGACAATGACGGTAAGGATGATTTCATGGCTAGAGATAAGACATATTATTCGGTCTATATCTTTAGCGGAAAAAATCTGGTGGATAAAAAACAGCTGAGCTCCAATGACCGGATCTCTGCAATAAAGGGCAGCGGCTGGTTTGGCGCTTCTCTCGCAAAGGCCGGCGACGTGAATCATGACGGCAAAGAGGAGATAATGATTTCAGAGCCGTTGGTCTTAACGGCTCCATCTGTGTATATATTCAATACGAAAGATCTGAAGTCAGACATAGACGCAAGCAAGGCATATAAAATCATTGAAGAAGACTCAAATGAATACGCAGGATATTTTGGCCTTTCCATGTCTGCGGCCGGGGACCTGGATCACGATGGATATGATGACATAATAATAGGTGCCGCGTATCCTTATGGAGA
>JBBAAC010000012.1:0-22519 GCA_041658465.1 bacterium
TTCGCCTTTCCCCATTGGAGCGCTGCGAATTGCGCATCGGTCAACAGTGCGCTGGCGACTTGATACGCCTTCTGCGAGTCTCCCTGATAACGATCTAGCGCAAATCGATCGTACCCTGCCTCACTTTGATACTGACCCGAGAGCAAGGCCGTGCGTACCTCAGCCTGCTCGCGGACGTTGGTCTGCTTCTGCTTTCCCCACTGGAGCGAGGCAAATTGCGCATCTGTCAACAGCGCGCTGGCGACTTGATACGCCTTCTGCGAGTCTCCCTGATAACGATCTAGCGCAAATCGATCGTACCCTGCCTCACCTTGGTAGTGACCTGAGAGCAATGTAGCACGTAGCTCTGCCTGTTCGCGGACGTTGGTCTTTTTCGCCTTTCCCCATTGGAGCGCTGCGAATTGCGCATCGGTCAAAAGTGCGCTGGCGACTTGATAGGCCTTCTGTGAATCATCCTTGAAATACTCTTGCGCAAATCGATCGTATCTTGCCTCACCATTATATTTGCCTGAGAGCAATGCAGCGCGTACCTTTGCCTGCTCACTGACATTGGTCTGTTTCTGCTTTCCCCATTGGAGCGCTGCAAATTGCGCATCGGTCAATAGCGAGCTAGCTATTAAATAAGTCTTAAGACAATTTCCATGATAACGCTCTAGCGCGAATCGATCGTATCCCTCTTCGTCTTGATATCGGCCTGAGAGCAAAGCCGTACGTACCTCGGCCTGCTCCCGGACATTGGTCCGCTTCGCCTTTCCCCATTGGAGCGCTGCGAGTTCGTCTTTGCTTAACAGTGCGCTAGCGACTTTATAAGCCTTCTGCGGATTTCCCCTGAAATACTTTTGCGCAAATCGATCGTATCCCGCCTCGCCAGCGTATGAGGTCCGAAATGCGGAGTCATCAAACAAACGCATAAAGTAGATCGCACGCCTCCAATCTATAGCTGACGTTTTCCACTCCATTTCCTTCAAAAGCGTTGTGGGTTTCTGGTTGCCGTGCATAGCCGACAAGGTTAGATGCAATATTTGCGCACTTAGTTCGAATCGATCGCTCGCCAGCGCCAGGTCACGCGCAAGCTCCGCAAAACCTCGCTGCTCGCGATATGCCGCGATCCCCCCGTTCAGCCGCGAGAGGTCGATCTCTCCCCACAGGTCGCTGTAGAGCCGCGTCCCTCCATTCACCATCATTGCCGCAGGGTCCAGAACCTCTGCCTCTGGAGACGGCGCGACGAGCCGTCCTCCGGCAGCCTGCCATCTCTCCCTCAGCCGCGCGAACTCCCGCTGTTCGGCTTCCTTGCGGTCTGCGGCCGGCTGCCTCGCGAGCTCTCGCAGCTCGTCGCGGTCGATTGTCTTGGCTTCGAAGTCCTCATCGCCCGGCGCGCCCCCGGCTCCGTTTGCCTCAAATGGGCCCGTGAACCCGTAAAGGGATTCGTTGGAAACAGGCAGAGAAAGCCCTTCAGAAACCAGGGCCCCGCCGGAAAACAGGCTGCTGTTTAACGGTCCTATCATGAATTGAGTACCTCGATAGTCCTTATCGGTGGGCCTTGCGACAAGTTGCTAGTTTTTGAATATCCTACTGTGTTTTCGACGAGCCCGCCTCTCGAATATCTTGACTTTATGTCTTATATGTGAGACATTATCAGGTGCGGGGGAAGAGACGGCCGATGCTCTATATACTCAAACGGTGCGGCGCAGAAATTCTGGAATTCCCAGAAGAAGTCAGGTCGGATGCGGCTGACGCATTCGCTCGTCTCCAGGAGGGGCTCAGGCTTTCCATGCCGCTGTCCAGACCGATGCCTGGCATAGGGCGCGGGTGCCATGAATTGAGGTTTCGACATCGATCCGGAGTTTATCGCATCATTTATTGTCTGGCAGGAAGCGGAATGATTTACGGATTGCACGCATTCAAGAAAAAGGCACGAGAGACTCCATATCACAACATTGAAATTGCCAAGAGACGATTAAAGGAGGTGGCTGATGAAAAAGAAAACATCGGGTTCTGAACTCGCCAAACAATTAGGGATCCCCCCCGCACGGGGAATGGAGGCGGTCATCAAGGCACAGCTTATATCCGCTATCCTCAAGGCCGTGGAGAAGCGCAATCTCACACATGCGGAACTGGCCCGCCGTTCAGGTCTGCCGCGAAGCGCGGTGACCGGTATCCTCTCCGGAAGCCTTCAAAAGGTTACTATTGATCGAGTGCTGCGACTGGCCGAAGCCGCAAACCTTGAGGCAGAAGTGCGGGTGAAAGACGCTGCATAAAGAGATAACTCCGACTGCCCGCCGACGATTAAGTGGCGGAGTTCACGGATTTTTACGCCCACTTCAGGAAGAGCTTTTGCAAGACCGGCAGCCGAGACTACGAGCTCATCGAGATCGCCTGATCACTCGATCTTTGTCTTCCCGTAGCGAACGTTTTCCCCTATCCGATTTTTATGCGACGTAAAATCTTGCCTTTTGTAATATACTATGAAAAAAAATCCTTATGACCCCCTGAAAAGGTTGCTGGAAAAGTGATCGATAATAATTCTCAGATAGGTCAAGGAGAGAAAAATGAATATCTTAATGAACGGCGTATACACGGCTACCATGATGTCATGGCTAGCGCCGCCCCCGGACGTTGGCAGTGAGCTGGCGCAGGAGGAGCTCCTTTCAGGTGCACCGACTCCAGGGATGAATAATGGAATGATCCGGTATTTTGCAACCTCCGTTGCGGGGCCGTTTTTTGCGAACGGTACGGGGAGCACGGGACAAACTCCTACGAGGGAAGAAGTCGAGAGCGCGGCGAGCGCAGAATTCATTGCTGCCGTTCGAAAGACCGGAGGCGGCAATCTTGCGGCGTTGGCCGGTTACCTCAATCGGCCCGACGTCAAGCCTGGCGACGCTTTGGATATGCTTTCAAGTGCCTTAGAGAAGGCGCAAGTTGCGGTGAGAGGGCGTGAGCTCGTGATGGAAGCGGTTTCCGCGATAACATCGTGTATGGAATTAGGCGACTCGAATCGCGCGGATGAGTTTGTGCGTTTTCGGCTCTACAAGTATTTGCGGATGGATCCATCTTTGGCCGGATATATTGCGGACGCCCTCATAGGGAGAATTAGAGTCGACATCGACAAATCGATTCACGAGTTTTCCGAGAGAAACCGCGGTTACGCATTGCCCGCCTTGCCGCCCCGCGAAAAGGACCCCCTTGAAAGAGACGTGAAAAAGCTTGAGGACGACGAGCTTTATTTTCAGACTATGAAGCGGCTGATGTCGAGCGGAATGGAGAGTGCCAGCCTCGACGCACAAACGGCATTTGCAGCGCGTCTGTATGAGGAGGCATATCGTGCTTGGTTGCAACAGTTTCCCCTTCGCAGAGTGCCCACTTGCACGCTGCTTATGATGGGGACGTTGATCGACAATGATTTTATGAATGTCAAACTCGGAACGATGATTATGGATCTCGCAAAATCGAAAAAAGGAAAAGTCAGGAGAAGGGAAAGCGAGTTCGCGAGTCTCGTTTTATCCGGTGAACTCGAAAAGGACGCCATAGATCGTATCCGGCAGTCTCAAGTCGGTACCTGAATAAAGTTGAAACAGATATATAAATAAAGGGCGGCATCGACGATGCCGCCCTTAGTGTTGTGTGCCGAGCATGTTCAATCGCAGGGAGGTGAAAGTTCTCTACCCAACCTGATGGAGGTGAAGGGTGAGCGAAGCGCAAGGGCGTCGTCGCGAGGCGGGGTCTGAAGGAAGCGCGGAGCGGAAGATGCGAGCCGATGGACAAGAACCGGATACGAGGCGCGAGCGTCGGACGAGCAGGCAACTGACTGCGAAGTCCATATCCATCAAGGGCGCGGGGCGTAAATCCGGCGGTTGTGCATCTGAATGCGAATGGACTTACCTCGGGAGGCCTGTCGTGCGTCCCTCGGAGAGGGACTGAGTGCATCGCGAGATGCTCTAACCACGCGGCAGGAGTCAGCAGAGGGCATAGTAGGCATGCGCAGTCGGTCCACTCGACCGAGGCACTCACCCGAAAGGGGAGAAACGGTGGGGGTTGCCGGGCCGGGAACGGCGTGCCGAAGGCCCGAACGGTCCCTCGATAGAGGGGTAAATGGGAGGCGAGTAGGAGGCGCGATTCATGGACGGTGGGCGGCAGAAAATCCAGTATGATCTGGCCTTTGCGTCGAGAGAAAGGGGTGAAGCCCCGGCATCCTACGCGGGAGGGACCGAACCGGACAGGGCGGAGCGCAGTGTCGAAAGCCGGGTGACGACGGAACGGATCATGGAAGAGGTCTGTGAGCGAGAGAATCTGATGAGGGCGTTGAAGCGGGTGATTTCGAACAAGGGCAGCCCCGGCATCGACGAGATGAGCGTCGAGGAGCTGCGGGGCTACCTGAGGAAGCACTGGCCGGACATGCGGGACAAGTTGCTCGGAGGGACCTACAAGCCACAGCCTGTGAAACGTGTGGAGATACCGAAGGAAGGCGGCGGGGTGCGGAAGCTCGGCATTCCGACGGTCGTCGATCGGTTTATCCAGCAGGCGATGTTGCAGGTTCTGCAGTGGCAATGGGACCCGACGTTTTCCGATCACAGCTTTGGATTTCGACCCGGTCGATCCGCGCACGATGCGGTGGCGAGAGCACAGGAGTACGTCATCGCGGGATATGGTTCTGTTGTGGACCTCGATCTGGAGAAGTTTTTCGATCGAGTGAACCACGACAAGCTGATGGGGCAGATCGCGCAGCGGATCGGGGACAAGCGGTGTCTGAAGCTGATCCGCGCGTTTCTGAATGCCGGGGTGATGGAGGACGGGCTGGTGAGTCCGACGGAGGAGGGAACGCCACAGGGTGGGCCCCTGTCGCCTTTGCTGTCCAACATCGTGCTCGACGATCTGGACCGCGAGCTTGAGCGGCGAGGTCATCGGTTCGTTCGGTATGCGGACGACTGCAACATCTACGTACGCAGCGAGCGGGCCGGGCATCGGGTGATGGAGGGCGTCAGCAGGTTCATCACGAAGAAGCTCAAACTCAAGGTGAACGGAGAGAAGAGCGCGGTTGGAAAGGCAAGCAATCGGCAGTTTCTGGGATTCGGCTTCACGGGCGGCAAGACGCCGAAGCGACGGATATCGTCGAAGGCGGTCAAGCGGTTCAAGGAGCGGGTCCGGAAGCTGACGCGTCGGACGCGCGGTGGGGAGATGAAGCGGATGGTAAGCGATCTGTCCGTGTACCTTCGAGGATGGATCGGTTACTTCGGCTTCTGCGAGACACCGTCGGTGCTTCGAGATCTTGATTCATGGGTAAGGCGACGGATGAGATGCGTTGTGTGGAAGCGCTGGAAGCGTGGGCGAACCCGCTTCGCGGAGCTTCGAAAACGGGACGTGGGGAAGGAGCTGGCGGCGAAGATGGCCGGAAGCGCCCACGGTCCGTGGCGTCTCAGTCGCAGCCAGGCCATGAGCATCGCCCTGCCGAATGTCTTCTTCGCCTCGCTGGGACTTCGTTCGCTGGCCGTTGCGTTTACGCCGTAAACCAGCCGAACCGCCGTGGTACGGACCCGTACGCCCGGTGGTGTGACAGGGAAAACCCGCGAGGGTCTACCTATGTCGATTTCCGATTCACGATTTACGAATCACGCCTGCCCGCCGACGATTCAGTGGCGGAATTCACGGGGTTTTTTACGCCCACTTCGGGAACAGCTTCTGCAGCACCGGCAGCGTGACCTTGCCGCCCCTTGTCTGCAGGCCCTTTGCAAGCGCCTTGTCGTCCGCTATCGCCTTCTCGACTCCGTCGTTCGCTAGCTTCAGCGCGTACGGGAACGTGGCGGCGGTGAGCGCCTCCGTCGAGGTGTGCGGCGTGAGCGCGGGCATGTTCGGCACCGCGTAGTGGATAACGTTATGCGTGACGTACGTCGGCGTGTCGTGGCTCGTGGCGCGGATCGTCTCGATGCAGCCGCCCTGGTCGATGGCCACGTCGACGATCACCGAACCGGGCTGCATCGTCTTCACCATCGATTCGGTGACCACGTGCGGTGCGAGGTCACCGGTGACGAGCACTGCGCCCACGAGCAGGTCGGCCTTCGCGACCCATTCCGCGACCGATGACTCGGTCGATTTTACCGCCTTGATCTTGCCGCTGTACGTGCGCTCGATCTGCGAGAGCTTCTTGTCCGAGACGTCGAGCACTACGGTATCAGCCCTCAGCCCCATCGCGACCTCTGCCGCGTTGCGGCCGACGATCCCGCCGCCGATCACGACCACTGTCCCGCGCTTGGTGCCCGTGACTCCGCCGAGCAGCAGGCCCTTGCCGCCGTGGTTCTTGTGCAGCAGGTATGTGCCGATCTGAGTGGCGATGCGGCCCGCCACCTCGGACATCGGCGTAAGCAGCGGAAGCGAACCGTCGTCCAGTTCAACGGTTTCGTAGCCGAAGGAGAGGACCTTTGTCTCGCACAGCGCCTGAACGAGCTCCGGGACGCTGGCGAGGTGAAGGTAGGTGAAAAGGTTGAGGTTCGGGCGGAAGTAGCGGTACTCGCTCTCGAGCGGCTCCTTGACCTTCACGATCATCTCCGAGCCCTTCCAGATCTTCTCGGCGCTCGTCTCCATATTTGCGCCCGCCGCAGTATAATCCGCATCGTTGAACCCGGAGAGGTTGCCCGCGCTCTTCTCGACATATACCGTGTGGCCTGCCTCGACGAGCTTGCGCACGCCGTCCGGGGTAACTGCCACGCGGGTTTCCTGGGTCTTGATCTCCTTGGGTACGCCGATGATCATGACTGCCTCCTTGAATAGTAAGGTGCTGAATTTGATAGGGATAGTTTGTTTTGGCGCGATGTTCTTATCGCCAATGAAGGCCCGGCGTCAACCTATAATAGAAGGGGCGTTGTCACGGCTTGAGGAAATCAAAAACGTCCACGATCTGCTGCGGCGAGACGCGATAGTGCGTGCCATGGCCTTCGTAGATACCATAATCATGGATGAGATGCGCGACCATGCTCGTCAAATTAATCGCCTTCCCGTTGTCGATGTTCACCACCACGGGGCAGTCGCCCGCTGCGAAACCGTCGTTGATGGGCGAGCGCTGAAAGCCCGCGGTGGCCATGGGCAAGGAGATGAAGTGCCGGCCCCGAAACTCGAACTCCACGATAGAGGTGATCCACTCGAAACGTCCGAGAAATTCTTCTCGATAGAGTTCATCAAGGCCGTGTTCGGCGCAAAATATGCGCAGAGATTTCATCTCGCCGGATCCAACAAATTCGTATTTTTTCCTGAATTCCGGATCTTGCTGCATCCTTTCGCTGTACTCTTTGTCGAGATCGGTCGGCGCGAGATTGTGCGTCGCCCACAGGGCGTATTTGAGCGCCTTTTCCAGCTCGCGGTGGGTCAGTCCTTTGCTCAAGACCCAATCGTTGTCCTCTGCCATGACCTTGAGCAGCGATTCTCCGTTGCCGAGAAACCCTTCCTGCGACCGGTCGAAATTTTCCGTGAACGGCGATCCGTCATTTTTGTAACGGCCGCCGGGCCGCATCCTCGCCTCGATCCTGTCGATCGGTTCGCCCTTCAGCGAAGTCAAAGCTCGGATGAGCTGCGTTTCGTTGCGGCCGCCGTAGATAAAGCCGGTTTCTGGATCACTGATCTCTTTTTCCTCGACCCCCAGAAGCTCCGGCGGCACATCCTCCAGGTGACCGATGAGCCTCGGCCCGTCATTGAACTCGCTCCTCCCCGAGCGCGAGAGACATAGTTCCAGCGGCCCCCTGCGAATGAAGAGGCTCCGTCGCTCGGACCGAAATTGCGTCTCGGGCGAGAAGAGCGCGCCGAATCTGTCATACCTGTCGCTCCATTGTCTCCCCAGGAACCACACCGTGTCGTCGTGAACGCACGCGATCACCCTGCGATCGCTGCCGCCCCTGAAGATCCCAGGCGTGATCGGGTCCTCTTTGAACCCGGCGGCAACGAACTGCTGACGAAGCGGCGTGGTACGCGCGCTGTTCACTAATTCAAGGGTGCTGATCTTTGCTAAGGCCTGGCTGGAGTAGTCGCCGAGCGAGCGCACATGGTACTGCGGCACCCGCAACTCCCTGCCGTACTTATCATCATCCCACTTTTGCATCTCTCGCGTCAGGATGCCAAAGGCTTCCTCATGGTCTTCTACAACCCTGACGATCCCTCTGATTTTCAAGCCATCGGTCCAGGCATAGGAAGGAGAAAAGAGCGTAGGCCGTCCGTCGTCGTCGATGCGGAGCAGGGCCTGGCCATTATGGAAATATGGGCTGTCGCCGATCTGCCTGAACTCCGCGCCCGATACGCGCTTTGCCATTTCGGCAAACGCTGCTGACCCGGCCGCGGGAGGGGAGCCCGCGCTGCGCGAGAGGGCCTTGTCCGCCACTTCTCGGATTCGGGAGAGGTCGAGTTTTTCGTCGCGCCATGGAGGGCGATCGCCCTCTGCAAGACGCGAGGCCATCGCGGTTAAAGTCCTCGCCATTTTGTCGGTCAGCCTGGTCCTCTCTTTTATCGTGCCGCCTCGCGAGCTCAGCTTGTGCGCAGCGCGCGCGAGCTCCATGATCTCGGCCTCATCCAGAAGTGGCGATATGCGTTCGATCACGATTCTCGCGGCCCGGCTCATCGCCTTTCCGAGGTCCGGCCTGTCGTCGCTGTACAAGCGACCCGCGCGCTCTATTATCGCCATCGCCTTGCGGCTCACGTCGCCTTCGCCGCGAACAGGCAGCTCCTCATCCATTATGCGCGCCGCCTCCTTCTGGTCAGCGGCAAGGTTGTATTCAAAGACCTTCATGAGAGTGGACGCGACGCCGAATGCATCCCTGGGTTTCAGGTATTCGAGGTGTTCCTCGAGCGCTTTGAACGCGGGCCTGCGCAGCTCGATGTCGGAGTTCTGCGCGATGACCGTCGCCATGAACCGCACGGCGCGGCGCTGATCGTCCTGCGCAAGGTTCGGGAGGATCATGCTCAGATGAAATGGGTTAAAGGCCTCTTCAGGCTTTCCCTCGCTCAGGAGATTGAAGCGCGCAATCAGTCTGTCGCGCGCGTTGATCTGCACGTCGGTGCGCCTCACGAGCTGTTCCGCCACCTTCTCCACGCGTGCCTCGTCGTATCTCCATGTCGGAGAGGCGCTCCTGGAGTGGCGCATGGCCAGCTCCCTCGTCGCCTCGGGCTGGAGGTCCTCTGGGATGTCGTGGATCTCCAGGAGCCCGCGAACTCCCTCTACTTCCTCTTCATCGATATAGCCGGCGACATTAGGCGCAAGTATGTCCAGCGCCTCAGTATCTATCTGGATCGAGGCGCCCATGCCCGGTGGAAAGGAAATAGTGGTCATGCCTTCTCCGTGAGTCCGAACTCCAATCTCCATGATTATCGCAGGGCTGACAAAAAGGTTGCCCGATTTTTTAGAGGGGACTTTCCAGCTCTTCCGGATATCGATGGGTTGGCTGCCATTCTTTATATTGACGCACCTGGCCAGGACCATGCCGCAGGGCGCCTCGCGGCCTTTTCAGAGTTCTGCAATAAGTGCGCAACATCCTGGGAATGGAGCCGATACAGAGGGACGACATTTCAAAACCCCTCCCCTTTGTAAGGGGAGGATGGGTGGGGTAGATCGTGAGGATCTACCCTCCCTGACCCTCCCTTACAAAGGGAGGGAATGTATTTGGATGACGAACTATGATCCTGCGATTCAAAAAAATGACGGCCGTTGTCTTCTTGGCCGCTCTCCTCCTCTCCGCCTGCAGCGGGAGCAAGGGGGAGCCGAGCCCCAATATATCCGGCTACCCTGAAACGCCGTTCACCATACACAGCGAATCCGAGCTCATCGGCGGCCCCAACGCGCAGGGGCGCGTGGGCGACGTGCTGCTCAAGAACGACAAGATCCGCGTCATCATCCAGAAGCCGACGAAGAATTCCAACGTCGATTCGTTCGGCGGCAACATCATCGACGCGGACCTCGTGCGGGGATCGGGCGCGGCCGGGCAGGACAGTATGGGCTCGATCTTTCCGCTCGTGAACGTGGAGTGGACGGTCAACTACCAGAACTACGAGGCGGTCACGGAAGGTACTGCGAGCGGGGCGCAGGTCCTGCGCGCGCACGGGCTGATCGACGTCTACGACTATCTTGATCTCGACTTCATAGGCGAGGTCGCGCAGGGCATCGCGGGCCAGAGCATCACGTTCTCAAACAGGTTCGACGATCGCCGCAATCCGTTCGAGATCTACGACGACCTCAAGGGCCTGAGCCAGGAGGTCACGACCGACTACACGCTCGAACCGGGCACGAACTACGTGCGGATCGATACCACGTTCAAGAACGACGGCGAGAAGGATGTCATGCTGCCGATGGGGCAGTTCGTCTGCGTATCCGGCCAGGTCTCGATGCTGATACCCGGCATAGGTTTCACGCCGGATCTCATGACGCAGGTGGGAGGCAATACTCCTGCGCTCGTCTACTCCGCGTTTGACGGGACGGATGTGTCGTACGGCGTATTCTTCAACGCGGCGCAGTTCATGGATCCAAAGACAGGCGCCCCGCTTAACAGCGCGTCCATATCTTACTCCGGAGTGTCCGGTCTCGTCTTCGGCGAAGAGTTTTTGAAACTGCTACCGCTGGGGCTGGGCGGCACTCCGGAGATACATTTTACGATTCCTGCGGGACAATCGCGCAC
Source organism: bacterium (assembly GCA_041658465.1). GTDB lineage: Bacteria > UBA10199 > UBA10199 > 2-02-FULL-44-16 > JAAZCA01 > JAJZQH01. Next base: position 10,638 of record JBBAAC010000012.1, read on the forward strand.
CATCACGAGTTACTTCGTCGTGGGCAACGGTTCCTCGGGATCGGTCATGGACGCGGGCCTTGCGGCCATCGGCGCGGCCACCCGCCCGGTTTCCGGAAAGGTGCAGGACGCGGCGGGCCAGCCGGTCGCGGGCGCGACGGTCGCGGTGAGTTCGACCGGCGGCACCCTCATCACGTATCGCACGGATTCCACGGGCCGCTTCTCGGGCCAGCTGCCGACCGGCGGCGACCTCGAATCCAAGCGCTTTGGCAACGGACGCTACAAGGTCTCGGTCGAGATGCAGGGCTATCAGAAGAACGGAACAACTGACGCAGGCGCGTGCGAGCCCACGGAGCTGGATGTCGCCACAAAGGACGCGGCGACCGTAGTCTGCACGCTCGGAGAGGCGGGGAAGATCTCCCTCTCCAAGCCGGTCATGGATGCTGACACAGGCCAACCGATTCCTGCGCGTCTCACGATAGTGGGCGAGGACCCGAGTCCGAACAAGGTGGGGAGCGCGGGAAGATTCCGCTCCACGTATCACTGGGATCAGCCGTTCGGCATCGTGGATCTCAAGTACATCACCGCAAAGGGGACGTTCGATCTGACCGGGAGCGCCAGCTTCAACATGGAGCCGGGCACATATCTTTTAGCGGTCAGCCATGGCGTCGAGTACACGGACGACGAGCGCGTGGTCGAAGTCGCCGCGGGCGGAACGGTCGATCTCGGAGAGATCAAGCTCAAGCGCGTCGTGCGCACGCCCGGCTACATAAGCGCGGACCTGCACATCCATTCGATAGTGAGCCCGGATTCGAATCTGACTCAGGAGATGCGAGTGCTCTCCGCAGCGGCTGAGGGTCTGGACGTGCTGCAGTCTTCAGACCACGACTACATAACGGATTATTCCGCCGTGATCTCCTCGCTCGCTTCGCAGGGGATCATACGCGGCGGCAGCATGAGGTCGTCGCCCGGCGACGAGGTGACTCCGAACCACTACGGCCACATCCACGCCTTCCCGCTGACTCCTGATCCAGCAGACCCGGACGGCGGCGCGCCGGACTGGAGCGAGCTGCCTGACGACAAGGTGTCGATGAGCCCGGAACTCGGGCCGACGCTCGACGAGCTGATCACGACATTGCGCTCCGACCCCGCGAACCCGGTCATACAGATCAACCATCTGATGGACAATCCGACCGGACTGCCGCTCGCATCCGGCTGGGTCACGACTCCCTTCTATATGGACAACTTCGGCGTGGCCCCGCTCTCGAGCTACGCGGACCCTGTGGAACGGCGCATGCCTCCGCGCACATCGGGCACGGAGTTTCCGATTCCGTTCGGGAACACGGGGCTCATGACCGTGAACTACGATGCGGTCGAGCTCGTGGTGGGGCCGCACCTGCACGACAATGGAATCCTCTTCCGCTCTGCGATTCCCACTTGGTTCAATCTCCTCAACCTGGGACTTCTGGCCACGGCGACCGCGGACTCGGACAGTCACCGCGCGATGCCGGACCCGGTGGGCATACCGCGAAACTATATCGCAAGTTCCGTTGATCCCGCGGATGGAGCGGGCTCGTCGAACGACGCGATCGACCTCAACGAATACGCGGCGAGCATCAAGGCGCACAAGGTGACGATCTCCGCGGGACCCGTGATTACGGTGAAGGCGAAGAACGACTCAGGCGCAACCGCGGACGTAGGCGGGACGATAGCCGGCAAGCACGCGCAGTTCACGGTCGAGGTGACAGCAGCATCGTGGGCGTGGTTCGACACGATCGAGGTATACGCGAATACCGAGCCGATGCCTGTCGACGACGCCACGGACACGCCCATGGAGGGTACGGCCGCGGACCCCGCGCAGTTCTACAAGCCGTATCACATGCCGCGCTATTCCTATCAGCCGACAAAGACATTCAGCGTGGCAGAGGGCTCGCTAACGGGATGGAAGCAGGAGAACGGAGTCATCACGGCGAGCGTAACGTTCGACCTCAACGTGGACGAGGACACCTGGGTCGTGGTGATGGCGCGTGGCACGCGCGCAACGAGCGGCTTTCGCTCGCTATTCCCGATCGTCACGCGCGCGCTCGTCGACGAGGCAAAGGCGCCGGACACAATAGATCCCACTAACCTCACCGCATTCCATACGGACGAGCGCGTGGGCGCATCCGCCTGGGCGCTCGCAAATCCGATCTTCATCGATATGGACGGCGACGGGTTCACGGCAAAGTACGTGAAACAGGGTATCTCGCCGATAACGAAGTAACAAATCGCCTTACCATCGCATTATCATCGAATCATCATCGCCTGATCATCGCTGTACCATCGCCGTTAATTTTAAGATCTCAGATCCGAGATCTCAGATCATGGCAATGCCCTGATCTGCGTATAGGCGAGCTTGAGCCGCGATTTAAACGATTCTTGTTCCCCTTTCTGGATCAAGCCGAATGCATGGGCCAGGTCCAGTGCAGCCGCTACCTCAGCGATGGAGCCGAGCGAGATCCTGAAGAACCGGCGCCGTTCGCGGCCTTGCTTCTGCTTTCCGTTCCCTTCCGATAAATTGAGAACAGCCGACGTCATTGCACGGCTGAGCTGATCTGAGAGAAAACCGTAACCCCTCGGCCACTTGGTCACTCTCCTTGCAACCTCCTCTGCCATTGCCACCAACTGCCTGTAGCACTCCAGTTTCTCGTGATTCATGACTGCATCCTTTCACGGTTCACGAGTTAAATTAAACCCTATCTTTTTCTCAACTGCCGCGGGTGGCGCCATCATTTGCCTGATCGCAGAGAAGAGCGATACGATCGCCTTGTCGTGCGTCCCGACCTGCTGCTCGAGCTCAACGAGCTTGTTCGCGAGCTCTCGATGTGATGAGAGTATCTGACGAAGCTTTACGAAAGCCCGTACTACATAGACGCTTGCCGCCACGGCTCTTGGTGTGCTGAGCACCGTCGCGACCATGATTGCACCATGTTCTGTGAAGGCGTAGGGAACGTACCGGCTACCGCCTCGTCCTTCCTTATTGTTTGAGAGAATTCCAGCAGACCTCAGTTGTGCGATTTCTTCTCTTGAAAGCACGAAGACAAAGTCAGAAGGAAATCGGCCGATGTTTCGTTTGACTTGCCTTGTCAGCGTCTTTGTTTCCACTCCGTAGATTTGGGCCAGGGTTGGGGCCAACAAGATTTTTTGGCCGCGCAGAAGAATTATTGTCTGCTCGATCTGTTCGACTGTTATGAGCTGACCTTCTCTCTTCATGATTCATTCTCCTTTAAATTAGAGCAGTTATGCGTTTGAGGTGCCAAATTGGCACCTCAAACGCATAACAAATTGAATCGTAGCGTTATTTTGTGAAGTGGTCGCAATTTGCGACCACCTCATCGCCGACCGGGAGCAACGCGCTTTGGGCAGGCTTGTGGTTCATATGGGAAGTTAGAGAGCAAATATTGTGCCGGCAAAATGACTATTGAAATCAGTGGTGGGAATTAATGAGCTGCATCAAATCGCAGCATCACTGCCGTGTTTTCGTCACCCAGGCCCTCATAGGCGATACAAAGACGATACTCGAACGCCTTGAAAAACTCGAGAAGGCCGTATTCAAGAGTCGCGCTGCGTAAGACTAACTCTCCCGATTATCCCCTCCTTTGCGACCGAGCGCGGGGACCCGCAGAGCGGGTGCGCGAGGAAGTACCCGAAGGCGAGAGCCGAAGGGTGAAAGGAGGGGGAAGGGGGAGGTAGATCCCCGGTTTACCAATCGCGGTTCACGGTTCACGAGTTAAATTAAACCCTATCTTTTTCTCAGCCGCCGTTGGCGGCGCCATCATTTGCTTGATCGCAGAGAAGAGAGAGACGATCGCCTTGTCGTGCGTCCCGACCTGCCGCTCGAGCTCGGCGAACTTGTCGGCCAGCTCTTTGTGAGACGCCAGAAATTGTCTCAATCGCACGAACGCCCGCACTACATAGATACTCGCTTCTACCGCTCTCTTTGATCTCAGCACATTGGCCGCCATTACTGCACCGTGCTCGGTAAATGCGTAGGGCAAATATCGTCTGCCGCCGCGCCCCTCGCTCTTTTTTGAGATCGCAATTTGCGATCTCAAAAGTGCAACCTCTTGTTTATTAAGTTGAAATACGAAATCAGACCCAATTGTCGTGACAGTATCACGACGATATCTCTTGCAGCTTGCTAGAGAAATCCCAGTATACTGGGTTTTCAGGTTTTCAGCTCGCCTTCAAGCTCCTTAGGGAGAGATTTAGTCAGCCTGTAGACTGATACCCCGACAGCGACATAGTCGAGGATACGGACGATGTGTTCCCAGGGAATTTGTGCAACAACCTGTTGCACAAATTCAGTCTCCCTCCCCTTCCCCGCAATTTTGGATAATCCCTTATCCAGGTCACAAGAAATCTCCTAAGTTGTGCTGCAATTGGGAGTGGAGTATAGATTTATCACTACGCGGTCCGGGCAATTGCGGTTCACCGGTCACAGGAATCTCCTGCGCCCGGTCATGACTCTGGTTCTCATCGTATTTATTCTGCCCTTTGTGATCAGGGCGATTGGGGCGGGGGGATGAGGGAGTTAAGGGGTGTGTCAGCAAAATTTTCAGAATTTAACTATAGGCACTTGGAGGTAAGGAGTTGAGCGAAGCTGCGTCACGAATCAGGCAGTTCATCTATTACTGGCGATCCCTGAAGGGCGATGAAAAGGGAGAAGCACAGGTCTTCTGCGACCGACTCTTTCGGGCGTTCGGGCACGCAGGATATAAAGAAGCTGGAGCTACATTAGAGTACCGGGTCAAAGCAAAAGGAAGAACTACAAAGTATGCTGATCTGCTGTGGAAGCCGCGCCTCCTCATGGAGATGAAGAGCCGTGGAGAAAACCTGGAAGATCACTTCAGACAGGCCTTCGAATACTGGCTTCAGCTCGTCCCCCACCGTCCCCGATATGTCGTCCTCTGCAATTTTGACGAATTCTGGATATATGATTTTGACTCACAGATCGAAGACCCGGTTGACAAGGTAAAAGTGGAGGCGCTTGAGGATCGTTATACAGCGCTCAACTTTCTCTTCCCAGAGGAAAAACGACCCCTATTTGAAAACAACCGCGTTGCCGTCACGCGCATTGCAGCCGACAAAGTCGCAAGAGTTTTCAACACCCTGATCGCGCGTAAAGAAGATCGTGAGAAGGCGCAACGATTCATTCTGCAATGTGTCTTTGCGATGTTTGCGGAAGACTTCGAGCTCCTCCCAAAAGATCTGTTCACTGAAATTCTTCACGATTGCCGCAGCCAAGGCAATTCTTACGATCTGCTGGGCGCTCTCTTCCGACAGATGAGCACTCAGAAGCCAGCCGCCGCCGGTCGATATAAAGATGTGCCGTACTTTGACGGAGGATTGTTTCGGGAGAGCGTCCCGATCGAACTGAGAAGAGACGAAGTTGAGCTTCTCATCGAAGCAGCGTCCGAAAACTGGGCGAACGTACAGCCGCCCATCTTCGGCACGCTCTTTCAGAGCAGCTTGGACCAGAAAGAACGTCACGCTTTAGGCGCCCACTTCACCAGCGAAGCAGACATCCAAAAAATTGTACTCCCTACCATTGTTCGTCCGTGGAGACGCCGCATAGAGACAACTAACAGCCGCGCCGATTTTGCCCGGATCATGAAAGATCTTCATTCCTACAGAGTGCTCGATCCGGCATGTGGCTGCGGGAATTTCCTCTACGTCGCCTATCGCGAGCTCAAGCGTTTAGAAATGGACGCTATCGTCGCTATGCAACGAACATTCAGCAAAAAGTCACGAACAGAATTATCGCAGTCGCTGCAAGTGAGCACCAAGCAATTCTTCGGTATTGATATCAATCCCTTTGCAGCGGAACTGGCAAAGGTTACCCTCATGCTTGCGAAAGAACTCTCCGTCGCAGAAACTCGTAAGCGCATGGGCCAGAGCGGCATCCACTTCGATCAAGCCTTGCCTCTGGACAATCTCGACGATAACATCAGATGCGATGATGCCTTGTTCTGCAAGTGGCCCACGGCCAACGCGATCATCGGCAATCCTCCCTATCAGTCCAAAAACAAGATGCAGCAAGAATTCGGGCGGGACTATGTGAACCGCATGCGAGCAAAATATCCCGACATACCTGGGCGAGCCGATTATTGCGTATACTGGTTCCGTCGCGCGCACGATGAACTTCCAGATGGCGGTAGGGCCGGCCTCGTCGGCACCAACACAATACATCAGACCTATTCGCGCGAAGGCGGTCTCGACTATATTGTTGAGCATGGAGGTGCTATCACCGAGGCGGTCGCAACGCAGGTCTGGTCTGGCGATTCCGCAGTCCACGTTTCCATCGTGGACTGGATCAAGGGCAAGGAAAAGGGCAAGAAAAAGCTCTTTACCCAGCTTGGCGATAAAATTGACAGTCCTTGGAAAGTTGAGATGCTCGATGTCATTAATTCGTCGCTGAGCAGCCATGCGGATGTGACAGGTGCCGAGACTTTGCATTGCAACGCGGAATCGTCGGCCTGCTATCAAGGACAAACACACGGGCATGCGGGATTCTTATTAACACCGGATGAGGCCAGAGAAATGATGATCGACCAAACATCTGCGTCCATCATTCATCCGTATCTGACTGGGGATGAACTCTTGAGCAATGTGAATGGATTGCCTTCTCGTTTTGCGATCGACCTGAATTACTGTGAAGATATTCTTTCAGCGATGCGACACAAAGCAGCATTTCATCATATCGAAAAAAATGTAATGCCTTATATCAAGGAAAAGGCAGCTGCTGAGCGAGCGGAGTCGGCTTCTGAAAATGGCCCCCGCCAGGACCACTTCCGACGTTGGTGGAAATATTGGAGAGGTCGCATTGAAATGCTTTCAATGATAAAGCAGAATCAGCGTTATATCGCTTGCTGCCGAGTAACAAAACGACCCATATTTGAATTCATCTCAAACAGCATCCATCCAAACGATGCTCTTCAGGTCTTTCCCCTCCCTGACGACTATTCCTTCGGCATCTTGCAGTCGGCGATGCACTGGACATGGTTCATAGAACGTTGTTCGACACTTAAAGGTGATTTTCGATATACATCAGAGACCGTGTTCAACAGCTTTCCCTGGCCCCAGGAACCAAGCGTGTCGCAGATTCGCGCAGTCGCCAAAGCCGCGGTCGTGCTGCGTGCGCTCAGACGTAAGATTATGGCCGAAAATTCGTGGTGCCTGCGCGATCTCTATCGCACACTCGACTCGTCTGGGGAAAATCCGCTCCGCAATGCCCACGAGGCGCTCGATGATGCAGCCCGCGCGGCCTATGGCATGAAAAGCAATGGGGATATTCTCGCTGTTCTCCTTGACCTCAACCACGAAGTAGCAGAACGTGAGTCAGGGGGCAAGCCGGTCCAAGGGCCAGGCTTGCCGTCCACAGCAAGAGTCCCTTCTGAATTCACTACCCAGGATTGCGTGCATTTGTAAGCAATGAAGGAGCTTTATTAATAATAAAAACCAGTCTGAGATAAACAAAAATGCGACTATCGCATCGATATTACAAATAAATTCCTCTTTGTAGTTGTCTCCGTCTGTTTTTTGTCCTTCACACCGCCATTGCTATTATTGACGGACTGTTTCCCCTGAAGTATCTTGCGCACATGCCCAGAATGAAGCCAGAGCAACTTCAAGAAGTGGTGTGTCGATTATTGCCTGGAATGGTCGTGGATCAAGTGGTTCGACCTTCAGGTCAGCGAGTGGTTTATTTTGCTCACTTCGAGGCTCCCGCCGATAAAAGTTATATTGGTTGGGGTCGAGTTGTCGTAAAGGTTACCGAAGAACTTAACCCGAAGCAAGTAGCCTACTTACAGAAAGAAATCGAAATTCTCAGAGAGCTCAACAGCTCATACTATCCTAAGCTTTATCGTGACGATGTTTTTACTCATCATCCAGAAACCGAAGATCCGCTAACCCACCGAATATTTTTGACGATAGAAGAACGGGTTGCCGCGCGGCCACTATCTGAGTGCATGGACGGATACCGGACTGAGAGCGCCGTAGCCGGGCTTCTTTTTCAATTGATCGATGGTCTCTCATTACTTTGGGCCCATAAGGATAAGCTCATTCATCGTGACATTAAGCCTGATAACATTCTTATCAAACCCGACGGAAGTATTGTCATCATAGATCTGGGTCTTTTACGCGAGGAAGGCGCCCCCGGGCTTACTGCACAAGATGCTCCTTGGGGACCGTGCACGCCTGCCTATGCTAGTCCGGAGCAGGCAAAAAACGAAAAGGATTTGATTACGTTCAAGAGCGATTTCTTTTCGTTGGGGACTGTCGTCTATGAGCTTCTGACAGGTTCCAATCCATTTTATACAGAAGAAGGTCTTTCTCGGGAAGAGGTGCTGGATAATGTGATATCTTTGGAATTGAGACCCCTTGCTGACATAGGTAAAGCGACAAAAGTTTTTTCTGATGTAATTGAGAGGCTTTTAAAAAAAGAACCGTACGCGCGATTCAGAACGATCCAAGCCTTCAAAGATGCGCTTACCAGAACGCAGGAGAGGGGCGACGAATGAGTCTAAAACTTTATCATCAATGTGGCCATCACACTATTTGGAATTTGAATTCATTCACCGAAGACCATTGTGGCGATGGACTTATTTTTAGCCCGGTTCATATGAATCGAGAGAAGATCGAATGTTTGTCTCCCGAGATTAAGGCTTGTTCCATTTTTGACCCCCAATATTATTTGCCAAATTCGCAAAAGAGGAAGCTAAAAACCTATCCATTTTTTCCGGAGATCATTGCGGACGGTTTTGCCACACAAGACTTTGACATTGTTGCTCTAGATTCAGCCCGCCAGTGCATCGATTTTCAAGTAAAGCAGGGATTTGATAAGATTGTAATTCCTGCTCGTTATTATGATCAAATGGATCCTCGGTACACTGAAAAGCAGAGTAAATTTACACTTCATCCTTTTTTGAAGGCAGCTGAAGAAGTAAAAAACGACAAACCCTTGATTATGACGCTTCCGCTGACAGCGCACATGGTGATAAGCCCTGAGTATCGCGTAATGATTCTCAACTGGATTACGAAGTATCCGGAGATCAGTGGGGTTTATGTTTTTGCATCTGGAGAAGATGAAGAGTTAAAGCAGATTCGATCAGAGCCCTTTCTCTCTGCATATCTTGACTTTCTGACGGAACTTCGAGCAGCTGACCTGCATGTTATCGTCGGTTACTGCAACACCGAAGGCCTTCTGTATTCATTGGTCGACGGATGTGATATTACGCTCGGGACATTTGAAAATACTAGAGTTTTTTCGATCGACAAATTCTTGATCCATGACGAAGACCGGTATGGTCCTGCCGCACGTATTTATTTGCCTGGATTGTTAAACTGGATACGATTTGGCCAGGCTAAGACCATCAAGCATAGCGCTCCTGATATCTGGGAGAGGGCCTACGTACCAACTCCGTATGGTGACTTAACTTTGGCAGCTGCAAAGGAGCCACATTTTACTCAACCAGATCTTTACTTGCACCACTTCATTGCCTATGCGAGTCAGGTCAGGGCGCTGGCGTTATTGTCTCCAGTTCAACGATATGAGAAGTTGAGAGAATCGTTCAGGGCTGCCATTGAGCTGAATGAGGCAATTGAGAATATTCCATTTGACTTGGAGAGGTATAGCCGAGGCGACCATCTACAGGCATGGCTCGATACTGCAAATAGTTATTATAGGCGGCACTTGAAAAAGATATAGTAGTTTCTGTCAGTGGCAGGGCACTATGAGCTGCGATGCAATCTGGGCGTTCACTTGCCAAAACCTATACAACGACTGAGGCTCCAATCTCTTGGGTTTGAAGTGAACAGAAAAAGATCCGTTTTTGTCTATTGAACCTAGGCCGATATTGAGGCGTTCGAATCGTGTAATATTAGATAACGCAGGCTTAGAGTGGGTGGTATCCAACACAACCCAGCTTTGATTTGCATATTCTCTATAGCGGAATGCTTGACTCAGGGCTCTACGCCAATCACGGAGTTTTGCCTCGACAGCAAAAATCTCATTCACTATGACTCGTGGCTGAACCACTTTAATCCACCGATCTTCATTCTTGACCCTATCACAATAACCAAGTTCTACGAACTGCTCTAGAACCGAAAACCCGCGCTTCTTCGTTGCACATGTTAGTTTCGAAAAATCGTCGAAGGAAAATGCTCTGCGATAGGGCAGCAAGCGTAAAGCATAAGCCCATTGAGGGCTAATATTCCCCAATCCTAAGGCCCCCTGCCAATCGCTTTTAAGATTGTACAAAATTAGATCGGCTCTGCCGAACGAACTATCAAATTCAGTTGCCAATCTCGGCGTACGCCAGTATTGCGTATCAGGTATGCACTGACTGACCGCAATCAACTGCTTAACGAGCTCAGATTCAGTGCCAAATTTCATAATGCATCCCCGGAGTTGCGCTAATGATAACGTACCTAAACAAGATAGTAAACCATTTCGTCCTCAATAAATCAGTCAGTTGTCTTTGAAAAATGGAACATTTTCCGGGGGCTGACCAAGAAAAATGGTCCGTTTCCTGAGTTGTAAGTTGTGAGAAATATTAAGGTCATTTACGCAGGTGCTGCGAATCGCAGCAGCCGTGCAGCGATTTCGGCGGGCGGAACCCGTGCCCTATGATCCGAAAGAGGCGCTACAGCGTCTACATCATCGAGCTGCATCCCGAGGTCCTGGGCGTCAGGAAATTCATGAACGAGAACCCCGGGTACATCGAAGGCATGCAGTGCCTCTACGTGGGCCAGACGGCAACGACCCCTGAACAACGCTTCGAGCAGCACAAGAAGGGATACAAGGCCAACAAGTATGCCCGGTGTTTCGGGTTGAGGCTCCGGCCCGAGCTGTATGAGCGCTACAACCCGATCGCCACGAGGGAGAAGGCGGAGGAGATGGAAGCGTGGCTCGCGCACCGCCTGCGCAACCGCGGCTATGCGGTGTGGTACAATTAGAAAAGATCATCCCTTTCTTCCCGTCTTCTTTTCCTTCGGCAGCCAATTCGATATTGTTTCAAACCGGCGCTCAAGGCGGTAAATAAAGAGTTGATTGGCCTATACTGGGATATCGGGCGACTCATCGTAGAGCGACAAAAGGGCAAATCCTGGGGCAGATCCGTGGTCGAGAAGCTGGCAACGGATCTCCAGAAGGAATTCCAGGGCATGCCGGGATTTTCTGCGCGCAACATCTGGTATATGCGCAACTTTTACGCCCTGTACTCCGCAAGGCCAAAACTGCAACCAATGGTTGCAGAAATAGGATGGGCGCGAAATCTCATCATCATGGAGAAATGTAAGACGGATCTTGAGCGTGAGTTTTACCTCCGCATGACGCGACGGGCGGGATGGAGCAAAAGCGTTCTTGTGCATCAGATTGAGAACGACACGTATCACGCGACGCTGTCGCACCAGACCAATTTCGACCGATCGTTGCCGGAGTCGGTCCGGCTGCAGGCGAAGCTCTCAGTAAAAGACGAGTACACGTTTGATTTTCTCGAGCTGAGAGACGAGCATAGCGAGCGTCAACTGGAGAAAGCAATTCTTGCGCGCATGGATCGATTTTTGAGAGAGATGGGTGGAGCGCTTTCATTTATCGGGAGCCAGTATCGGCTCGAAGTTGGCGACAAGGAATATTTCATCGATATGCTTCTCTATCATCGGCATCTGCGGTGCCTGGTAGCGCTGGAATTGAAGATCGGCGAGTTCCTTCCGGAGTATGTCGGCAAGATGCAGTTTTACCTGACTGCGCTGGATCGTCGAGTGAAGACAGGCGATGAAAACCCGTCCATCGGCATTATCGTTTGCAAATCCAAGGACAAAACCATCGTGGAGTATGCCCTACAGCAGTCCAAGAAACC
>JBBAAC010000013.1:0-21817 GCA_041658465.1 bacterium
ATGGGCGCAGGCGCCCTTTATCTCCTTGTTCGAAAATCGATCGCGCGCGTTTTCGTATTCAAGCTGCGACCTTCGCACGTCGCTGCGTTCTACGAAGGAATCCTTGTCCCAGAATAATTTCCACGAGGACGATCTCTTGCCGGCCCGCTCGACGAGCGGCGGTTTTCCCATAACCTTGAGCCGGCCGTTGATCTTGGCAGCGACGGTTTCAAACAGCCGCCGCGGCTCGGTCTGTATTTTTCCAGCTTCCCATCCGAAGAGGGGATAGCCCCAGAGGCAGTGGACCTCCGCGCTGCCGGAGCACGCCTGCCGCGCGAGGTGATCGATGAGGCGGCGCGCCTGCCTGCTGTGTTCGAACTTCACTTCCTCGGCGCCCATGATCAGGGTGCCGTCGCTGCGGACCGAAAACTCGCCGATGCGGTTTCGGTCCCAGGAGCGGTGTTTTGCAGCTGCTTTCGCGAGTTCGGAAGTGAGCTGCGCCACCTTGTCTTGAATCGAACCGAGTTCCCCTCGAAGCCCGGCCAGCTCAAGCGAATCATCGTCGTATCGGCGTTCGAGCACGATCGCCCTGCTCTCGAGGATTGTGCGTTCGGCGAGCGTCATCTTAAGCTCTCGCTCCTTCTCTTCGCATTGCCACCGTGTGAAGCGATATCTGCGCCTCAGCACGAGTATGAAGCTTGCTCCCAGAAAGGCGATCGAGCCGAGCGCGAGACCCATTGCGGGCGCATAGCGTGCGGCAAAGGATATGACGATCTGCTTGCGCAGGTCCCCCGCTGCGTGGGCTACAGTCTGCACGAGCGTATCGCCCGATGCGCCCTGTGCGAGCTCTCGCCATATCTGCCAGACATGATTGCGGATGAATTCATTCTCAACTATTTTGCCCCAGTCGGGCATGGCTGGATATTTGAGGCCCGTCTCCACGGCATTCCTGAACAGCCCGTCTCCTGTGCTGCCGAGCACTTTGTCCAGAGCCGCGCGGTTTACCGGATAAAGCCCTGTCGCTGCCGCGAATCGCAGCTGTGCATCTTCCGACGTCAGGTGCCGCACGATTGCCGCTGCCCGTTCGAAGTTGCCCCGGGCGCGGCTCGCCTCGGAGACCATGAGGTGAGAGCCCCCGACGAACGGAAAGCTGCCCTTGGGCCCTGCAGGTATTGGCGCGACCCCGAACCTCGACGCCCATCCGTCTCCGAGCAGCTTCGTTATCCACGGCCCGCTTATGATGGCAGCGTATTTCCCGTCGCGAAACTCCCTGTCGACCACCTCCTGAGAGACGGCCGGAAAGTCCACGGAACCGGAATCTGCGAGTTCCTTGAGATACAAAAGCGCCCTTGCGGACTCCGGGCTGTCGATCGCTACCCTGTAGATTTCAAACGGCCCAAGCTTCCCCGCCCGGACGATGTCGCCTCCGCTGGCCCACAGCCAGGGCGCGAGGTTGTGGAGCAGGTTCCACGTGACCGTGATCGGGAATGCCAAGAATCGTTTCCCGCCTTCATCGTTAAAGGATCGGCTGGCATCGAGGAAGCCTTCCCACGTAGCCAGATCGCTCGGCGACTTCACCATCATCTTGTTGTAATAGAGCAGGCGCATCTCCCTGAACCAGGGTATTGCATAGAGATCACCGTGCAGAGAAGCGCGGTTGTCGGCAAGACTCGAAGGCGAGAACCCGTTGAGTCCTATGTGGCCCGATAGATCCGCGACCCTGTCGTCATTCGCCATCTCGAGTATCCACGAGTGCCCGGCCTGAACAACGTCCGGAGCTGTATGCGTATCGCCCGATTTCAGGGCGCTCGAGATCCTGCTGTAGGCATCGTCCCATCGGATGAATTCGATCGCTATAGGTTCGTTCGTCGCTTCGTTGCGATGAAATCGCGCGAGCTCTTCGAGGAACCCGTTTCTGCCGACGATATATGCCGCGAGGGGATTCTTCGTTTCAGCGGGGACCATGAGGTTCTGCACGCTGTTCTCGATGATGATGCCCTGGGCGCGCCATCGCTCGATGCCATGCTGGACCCGTTCTGCGGTGATGGGGCCGTGCGCCTCGACGGGCTCGTTGTGCATCACCCAGATCCTGAGCGGTTCGGCGGATGAGCTTAAGGGATAAAGCAGTAAGAGTGCGATGAAGAGCGATGCAGCGAAGATCAGCGATTTGAATCGCATATCACCTCTATAGCCCGCCGTTCCAGAGGCTGGCAAGCTGTATGCATCTTATCGGCGGCGTATCATATATGTTGTGTGGTTTTTTAGAGGGGGTGAAATGGGCAAAACTCTAAAATATCAATAGGGTAGGAATAAAAAATCCTTTTAGTTGCAGGCATTTGGCGTGGAGCATGCCGAATGAATAGCGGCAATGCTTCCGCCTACAATGGCGCCTATTCCCGCAACTATTCCTGCCACGAGCCCTGCTGTCTTTCCGCCAGAGAACTCGCGAACGCGGATGCTTTGGATCTGGTCCCTGGAGTAATAGACGAAATCGCCCTGGCCTTCCGGCCTCACCCCGACATCCCATCCACGCGATGTGAGATTACTGCCCTTCGCCGTAATCGTTGCGCCGTTTGTAAAGACAATCTCATATTTTTTCTGTGCATCGAACGGCGTACTGGAGAGAGACTCGGCGCTCTGGGTCGGGAGATCGTGCCATGAGGTGCAGGAGATGTTCGTCATGAAACAGGTGGTCAGGACAACCGCTGCGGCAGCCTTCAACGCTCGATGCATTTTCATAAGGTATCCTCCACCATGCACGTAATTTTGAATATAACGACACCATTTGCAACGGCAAATGCGGACATCTCCTATCCGCTTAAGCACCCCAAGCAATATGGTCTATATCGACGCAATATGCAGAAATGTTGCGCGTTTTTTAGATCACCATGATCCGACAGCAAGAAAGTGCTCTTCAGTGAAAAACGACGAGGATGCGGTGACTTGAGTGCAATAGCGACGTATATGGCGCGTTACCCACAGGCGGCGGATGTTTTCTAGATCGTTAGAACGCCCGCCCTTTGCCCACGGTTTTACATGGTCGAATTCCAGACCGCCTCGTTCATTACAACGCCTCCCATCTGCGCCCACATACCGGCATCTTCCCTGATCCCGCTGCCAGACTGTATCTTTGACATGCTGTGGAATGTATCTGGTATGCGGATTGCGGGATTTGTGTGGCCTCTGCCTTGAGGCACTTTTTACGAGTTTTCTCTCTATCCTCTTCTCCGGATCTTTCTTCGTGAGCAAAGCATCCAATGCCTCATCGATGATATCCTCCAACTTTGCATTGGGATATTTGTGCCGCAGCAACTCCCTTGCACGATCTATTTTGCTTCTCAACTCTTCGCTTCCAGTAAACTGGAATTTTACCCGTTGCTCTGTGAGCGGGGCTATAACATCCCTCCTGGCCGGGCTGGAGGGAGATTGCTGCTGTATCTGCATATCATTGCATGATCCTGCATCAGATCGCTCACTCACAGAATCCAACTTCTCTCCTTCATCCGGTTCGACTGTAAGATCCCAACTCGCTCCAGAGCGAGTTGGATTGGGCAGCCTCCTCACCATATCCGGGACATCCGGCTTGGGGTCGTATGTTGCCTTGATCCTCTCTATCTCGATCTTTGTCCTATGCACAGCCTTTATAAGCAGCTCCTCGTGATTCTCCTCTGTTAATATCGGATTCAATACATTGACAGCGGTCAGGTTGATCTTACCCTCTGAGATAAGTGTAAGGATGACGGGAAATCTCTTTACTGCCCTGGCTGCCTGGATGCGCTTGTATGCAGCATCCTCTGATAGATGGAGCTCCTGTACGATAAAGGAGAAGAGCGACGGATAACCCAATTTTGCATAGAGCATCCTGTCATCCATCTCAGCGAGCAGCGATAAGAGATCGGCCAGAGAGATGAATTCATTGGATACAAGTTGCTTTATCTCCTCGATCAATTTGTCATCGCTCAAGCCTGATGGATTATTTTGCATGGCGAGCCTCCTTAAGATGAGAAGGCTATACCACATGGGTTTTTGAGCTCGTGTAATGGCCTTGGAGACGAGAACAAAACAAATATGGCTCGATTTCCTCAAATGCAGTGCTGATGCTGATATGCGCGATTTATGAAATGATTGAGGGGTGAATTGATCGATGTCTGTGATGTTGGGGAAAAGCGCGAATCGCACATTCAAAAATCGTCAATAGAAAAATGCAGAGAAAGAGAATTTATTTGCAGAAGAAGAGACGTGCGTGTCCAGGTTGTCCATAACACCGTCCGCCGGCGGCGGGTTTGGCGTAAAGCCCTGCCTGCCGGCAGGCAGGCGGGCCGGCGGCCATTGGGTTGTGGGCAACCTGGATACAGGAGCGCGTCGTGCACGCTCCTTCGTCTGAGCGCTTTGCGGATAAAAAAGGGGGCTCAAATCACGAAACTGTGGGTACGTGAGAGGTGTCATCCCGGGAGCGCTTGTATCATGGGGCCATCGAAGACCTTTTGCGCGACGAGGGATCCCCGGAAGACAGTGAGGACGCGATGCCCGGGGACTTCAGGGGATCCTTCGGCGCTATAATGGTTGCCATGAAATTCAGGTACAGGCAGCGCCTCAGGATGACACGCAATGTGCTCGCGGAACGCTTCCAGCCCACACTTTCGTGACTCGAGCCTATTTTTCTAGCAACATTGATGGCGTATTGCCGATATTATGGCCGAGACAAGGAAACTTATGCCCATTGACGTTATGACGCAATTGATGCCTTCAAGTCCCGTGTTTGCAGTGGAGCTCCCTGGAGTTGCCACAGGGGTAGAAGACGTCTCTGTTCCATCTGACCCGGTTGATGAGGCCCGCGATCTAGAGCTTTCAAGTGCAAGTGTCTACGCAACTCCTGCACCCTTGGCCACGGAGAGTAAACCTCCTATCGCACAGCTGAAAAACGGCCATCGCATACTCTCCAGATATGAAACCTTATTGAGCCAAAAGGGCTGCGCACTCAAGGAGGAAGCCGAAGCTCTTCTTTCGAGAACCCGGGGCGGCGCTGACCCGAGTGCCGACGATCATTATGCCATTGGTGATCTCCTCAGCAGGTTGCCGACAGTCAAAACGCCTCATCTCGAACTCTTTCGAAGGCCCTCCATTGAACCTTTTGAAATGTCGCTACGGCTCAAAGATCCTTTCTATGTCCTGGAAATAAACGAAGGCTGCGAGAACGGGTGCACTTTTTGTGATGCGTTTACGCCGAGACAAACACGGTTCATGCCCTATCCCATGATTCTCGGATTAGCCGAGTCGATCAGAGCCATAAATGGGGATTTAGCACTGAATTGTGGCAACAGCGATCCGATGCAATATCGGGATACGGTATTTGGTGCAGACCTTGGAGATGTGATGAGGTCCGTAAAGGATATTTATCGCCACGATATGCTGTATTGCTTTCAGACGCACGGTTGGCCACGTGGGCATCGATTTGCAAGATCAGCCGCCGAAAAGTTGTATCGCATGGGCTTCGAAGCCTGGCGTATTTCAGTGCATCTGTTTCATAGGGAATTCTTTGACCCTGCACCTGCTCCAGAGGTCTTCGATCGATACGCAGCCCAGTTCATCGAGGCAATCTCGCTTTTGAGGCCTGAAAAGATCGTGCTGTATGGCTATCAGGAACGTTACACTAAGTTTCCGATCTGGGATCATTTTGCAATAGAGCGATTTTTTTATGAAAGAATTTATCCACATCTCGACGAGAAATTAAGAGCGCGATATCCTTGTCGTCCTACTAGACGTGTGGATCGCCGTACCCCAGTATCACCGCCCGATGGGCCCTTTGGCGGACGCAGGCCCACCTCTCTTGAAGAGAGGCGGAAATCACTCGGTCCTAATGCGGTCAATTTTTTTGTCGACGGCAGCTATCTCTTTCATGAGGGAAAACTCGAACTGCCCTTCGGCCCCATTCCCAAAGATGGCTACGTATTTTAATGGGCGCCTCTGTAAACTTACCAATAAAAAACCCGGGCCGCGCGACCCGGGTTTTTTGCTGAAAGCCGACGACTGCGTTTTATCCCTTCGCCGTAGAGCAGCAGCCGTAGTTGTCCGGGATGTGGAAGCTCTTTGATGCGGACTCGCCCACGCCGTAGTCCTTCATTTCTATCTTGGGCAGCGACGGATCGGGCGGGAAATGCTTGTCGCGGTTGGACGAAGCATGCGGCGCACCTGTCTCGCGATACTCGCCAAGCTTTGTGGTCTGCATCTTCTCCTCAACCCGCTCGCGATAGTACGGTCCTGAGTTGTACGTGCAGAACGGGTACATCTTCCCGTCAGGCGCGGACTGGTGGATCACGCAGCGGCGGGCGCGCTCGGTGTCGTAGTTGTATTTGTCCTGGAAGTGCATGCCGGCCACGAAAATCGTGTTGTAGCTGAACGTGCGCTCCGCGTTCGGCTTGCGCCCGCGCTTCGTATCCTTATACCCGTCCATCACGCCCAGGAGCCTCTTGAAGGTGAGGCCGGTCGGCGCCTTCGAAGCAATGAAGTGCTTGCGCAGGATGCGCAGCGCGCGTGCCCCGCCCATGAGGTCGGCTGAGCGCGCTAGCCCCACTGTCTGCAGAGCCTTGTACCAGCTGCGGGTCCTGCGATCGCCCAGCTTCTCCGCCAGGTGCTGCAGGTCAACGAGCGCTTCGCGCAGGTTGAAGAAGTCCGTGAGCGACTTCACCTCCGTGCGATCGTCCGGGTTGATAAATAGATACCCGCCGCCGCCGCAGTCCGGGTGGCAGGAGACGAAGAACGCAGGCGTGCCGGAGAGCGCCTCGGAGAGACGCGAGAGCGGCTGCGTGGCGCCGAGCCCGTACCAGTTCGTGCGCGGCATGATTCCGTTCGTCTGCTTCTCTATGTCGAGCGCCAGGTGCGTGATCGTGTAGCGCTGCTCCATGCGGTCCTTCTCCGCGATGCGGCCGGTGAAGCAGACCGGCTGGAAGGAGATGCCCGTGATCACGTCCGAGTTGTCGATCGCGAACTGCATGATCGCGCCGACCTGATGGTCGTTGACGCCGCGGATGATCGTCGGAACTAGCACGATGCGCAGCCCCACCTTGCGGCAGACCTCCACGCACTGGAGCTTGGTCTCGAGCACGTCCTCTGCTCGCGTCTTGCGGTACACGTCCTTGGTGACGCCGTCGAACTGCAGGTAGAGCGAATTGAGGCCCGCCTCCTTGCTGCGCCTTGCGAAGTCGAGGTCAGACATGTTCTTGCCGTTTGTGGCGATCTGGATCTGGCCGAACCCCATTTCTTTCGCCATCTTCACGATCTCGATGAAGTTCGGATGTATAGTCGGCTCGCCGCCCGAGAACTGGATCACCTTGCACGGGACCGGCTTTCTGTCGCGCAGGGTCTGAAGCATCTCGCGCACCTTGTCCATCGACGGCTCGGTGACGTAGCCCATGGAGTTGGCGTTTGCGAAGCAGACCGGGCAGCGCATGTCGCAGCGGTTGGTAAGATCGATGTTGGACATGCAGGTGTGCGAATGGTGCATGTTGCACACGCCGCAGTTCTCCGGGCATTCTTTTGCCGGGTCCGCGAGAGCCGTGGGATTCTGGAAACCGCGGTTGTCGCCGAATCTGAACGTGAACATCTGCATGTAGAAATCCACGTCCGGCGAGATGAGCTCTCGGAAGTAGCCGTGCTCGGCACACTCCTTCTCCATATATACCGTCTTGCCCTCCGCGAACTTGCGCGCGCGGATCACCTTGTTGCACTCGGGGCAGAGCGAGCTGGTCCAGTACGGTAGGGTCCACGGGACCTCGCGGATCGGATGGCCTGAGTATGTCATCTTCGGTTGGCAGCGGTTGAGGAACGCGGGCCTGTGCTCGCCGCGCACCACCTTCTTGCCATCCTGGTCCATATTGCTGTTTGCGCCCGTATCGACCGCCAGCTCGGCGCCTGTGCCCATGCCTGCTTTCGGATTCATCCTTTACCCCCTTTATGGCGAGAACTGCTCCAGCATTCAGACTGTGCAAAACGTTGTAAATACCTGTAATATAAGAATTTTTAAGATGGGCGCGAGTAGCATGTGGGTCCTGACGCGTCAACTATAAATTTTGCATGCGACGCAACTCCTGCCCCCTGCGGACCGATAATAAGTGCAAGGGGAGATCCGTTCACAATCTTTTGCGGAGGAAATTCTATGGGCAGCTGGGTATCCGTCACGGAGGGAGTCGATTCGAAGGCGATCCAGGATTTCGGGAGAGAGGTATGCATAGAGGGCACGGTTACCGCGCATCCGATCGATTCAGATGGAGACGGCAGACCCGATCAGGTGATGGATATCAGGCCTTCGTTTACTGCCGACTCGTCGGCGCTCGATATCTGCATGCTCGGCAAGGACGAGGCCAGATGTTTCTTCGGCGAGCCACTGCCTGTTATGTTCAGGCAGACAAACGCCTGCGCCCCAGGCTCGCGCGATTGCGTGCCGGCCGTGACCCCGGCCGAACGGATATTCGTCGGCAATTTTATCCCTGGTGAAAGCGGCGAACAGATCGCGGTGGTCATGGCAGACGGGGCGGTACAGTTATTCAAGTGGGAACCTGGTCCGGCGCTGTATTCATAAATCGCAAGGAAAGGCTGACAGTCAGCGCGCGGTCCGTTGCGGCCGCGCGTTTTTATTTGTTGCTCAGCCTCTCCATCACCTTCTTCATATCTTCCCATACCGGCTTCTTCATATTCGCGTTTCGAAGAAGGAACGCCGGATGATATGTCGGCATCACCTGGATGCCGCGCCACTCGGTGAATTTGCCTCGCAGCCGAGAGATCTTCTCGTCGGTGCCAAGCAGGTTCTGCATCGCTACGCTGCCTAAGCAGACGATGACCCTGGGCGCGATGATTTCGATCTGGCGATGGAGAAAGGGGATGCAGGCCGCAACCTCGTCCGGCTCGGGGTTGCGATTGTTGGGAGGACGGGATTTCACGATATTCGCGATGTAGACGTCTTCGCGCCTGAGCCCCATCGCCTCGATGATCTTCGTCAACAACTGGCCTGCAGCGCCGACAAACGGTTCGCCCTGGAGGTCCTCCTCCTGACCCGGGCCTTCGCCCACGAACATGAGCCGCGCGTCCGGGTTTCCCACGCCGAAGACCAGATGCGTGCGGCCCTTGTGGAGCCCGCATCGTTTGCAATCGCCCATCTCCACCCGCAGTTCGGCCAAGGCCTTTGCCTTTTCCGCGGGCGAGAGCATCGAGGCGGGAGGCGGCACTGCGGAAGCTGTAGGCACCTCTTTCATGCCGAGCGTTGCGGCATGTTCGAGCAGGGCCCTTACGTCGGCCGCGACGTCCTTGACGCCCTCCGAATGCGTTTTTTTGTCCGTTTCATGCATACGCGATGACACTTCCTAATTTACCAGCAAGGCGCCGCGGACTATAATGCCCGGCATGCTGCTTGTCCACGCAGGAATTGCTGCCTTGATCGTCCTGCTCCTCCCGGGAATTGCGCATGCGTGGGGTCCCGGCATGCACGTGGAGATCGCGCTTACCGCGCTCGGAAAGGCAGCTCTCGCGGCGCCGTTCATCGCTGAGCTGATGCGCCGCTTTCCGGACGCCTTCATCTACGGCTCGGCCAGCCCGGACATAATCGTCGGCAAGAAGTACGCTGGCTACCTGCATCACTGCCACAATTGGCGCATGGGGAAAAAGATACTTGCCGCCGCGCGTAGCGACCGGCAGCGCGCAGCAGCATGGGGCTATCTCATGCACCTCGCGGCCGACGTGGTCGCGCATAACTACTACATCCCCGTGAAGATCGTGCGCAGCTATGACGCGCGGGTCCTCGCGCACACGTACTGGGAGATGCGATTCGATCTCGGTGTGCGCGATGAGTCATGGGAGCGGCTCGACATGGTGACCGAGCTGGATATCGAGGAGTTCGACAAACTCCTCGAGCGCGTGCTGCGGCGCACCCTCTTCTCGTTTTCCACGAACAAGCGCATCTTCAACACGATCCTCATCCTGCAGAAGATGCGCGGGCTGCGCGCGAGCCTAAGGCTCTACGCCGCGCATTCGCGCTTCGGCATCGCGGAGGAAAACCGCCAGCATTATGTCGATCTAGCGACAGAGGCGGCGCTCGATTTTTTGAAGGATCCGGATTCCGCGCCGAGCCTTCAGATGGATCCCGCGGGGCTCGATCGCCTGGACTACGCGAAGAAGCTTCGAAAGAAGATGCGCAGCATGATGAGCCGGGGCGCCATGAGCAGAAAACAGGCGGAGACTCTCGTCGAGGTCGTGAAGGACAGTCTCGCGCTCGGCCTCTATCGCAGCGACATGAAGCTGCCTGCGGTAACCGACGTCGTTTAAACGGATTTTTTCTTGCATTATCGACGACCGGGAGTAGAAAGTTCGAAACCTATGGAGAGCCCGGAAGGCAGTACCAGCCATTTATGTTCACATTCTTCACCGAGATCGTCAGGCGGGACGTGCTGGACCGCCATGGGCGGTGGGTCGGAAGGCCGTACGACTTCACGGCCCGGCTTGACGAGGTCTATCCGCGCATAACTTCGCTCGTCATCGCAAAGGGTCTCCTCAAAAAGCGCTACTACGTAATACCCTGGAAGGACATACATCAGACCGGCTCCCAGTTTCATCTCAAGGTCCCGATAGAATCGCTGCAGTTCGTCGACAAATATCGCGCTCCCGATCTCGCCACGCTCAGGCGCAGCGTCCTCGATCAGCAGGTGGTCGATACCTTCAATCGCAAGCTCGTCCGCGTGAACGACCTGCACTTTCTCAGGGTTGATGACGACCTCAGGCTGGCACACGTAGACATCGGTTTTCGAGGACTGGTGCGACGGCTGGGATGGCAGCGGCTGGTCGACGGACTCGTGCACATCGTCAACCGCCACGCGCGCTACCTGAACGACGAGGGGCTCGTCTCCTGGAAATACGTCCAGCCTCTATCGATACAATCGACCACGGGGCAGATCCAGCTCACGGTCGATATGGAGAGACTTCGTCAGATCCCGCCATCCGACATATCGTCGATGCTCATGGAGATCGATCCATACCAGCGCGCCGCCCTCATACGAACGCTTGATGTGCAGAGCCAGGTGGACATCATCACGGAGCTGGAGCTGAAATGGCAGAAGGACATCATCGACGAGCTCGACCCTCAGACCATAGTGAAGCTCTTCGAGCGAATGCCGGCCGACGAGGCGACGGACCTTATCGCCACGCTCCCCAAGCGCGAGCAGGAGCGCATACTCGGGATGCTTTCGCACAAGAAGGCGCGCGAGCTCGCGGAGCTCCTCACCCACGAGTCCGACTCCGCCGGCGGCCTTATGACCACAGAGTATATCTCGCTGCGCGGGAGCATGACCGTCGGCCAGGCGATAGATCACATACGTAGCGTGGAGATAAGCAAGGCCGAGACAATCCACACGGCGTTCGTGGTCGATGAGGCCGGCAAGCTCGTCGGATCGGTTTCATTCAGAAAACTCCTGCTTGAGTCGCTGGATGTCCGCATAGAGGACGTCATGCAGACGAAGCCGCCGTCCGTGAACGTCAAGGAGTCGGTCAGGGATGTGGCCTACGAGATGGACAAATACAACCTCTTCACGATACCCGCGGTGGATGACGACGGCGTCATCGAGGGGATCATCACGATCGACGATGTCCTGCACCGCACTGTAGAGGAAGCCTGGGGAAAGCGCACCGGTCTGTAGGATTCCCTCCCCTTTGTAAGGGGGGGGCACTTGAACCCTCCCCCTTTGTAAGGGGGAGTTGGAGGGGGTAGATCTAGATCTACCTCCCCTTACCCCTCCTTACAAAGGAGGGGTATTTGTTCGTGACTCGAATTATGGAACTCAGATCGCTCACAACGAAGACCAAGCCAAGAGCCCCGCAGGGTCTATGGCGCAACATCGCGATCTTCTTTGCGGTGCTGGGCCCGGGCGTGATCACCGCCAACGTGGACAACGATGCCGGCGGCATTGCAACATACTCCATCGCTGGTGCGGAATTCGGCTACGAGTTTCTCTGGGCCGTGGTGCCGGTCATCTTTGCGCTTGTCGTTGTTCAGGAGATGGGTGCCCGCATGGGTGCCGTGACCGGAAAGGGGCTGGCAGACCTCATCCGCGAGAACTATGGCGCAAAAATAACATTCTACGCCATGTTGGCGCTGCTCTTCACCAACATCGGCAACACTATGTCTGAGTTCTCGGGCATCGCAGCCAGCCTGGGCATACTCGGCATATCAAAGTATATCAGCGTGCCCATCGCAGCGCTGTTCGTCTGGCTGCTCGTGGTGAAGGGGACTTACAGGATCGTTGAGAAGGTGTTTCTGGTCGCGTGCCTCTTCTACGTTGCATACGTGATCTCAGGCTTTCTTGCCGAGCCGGACTGGGGCGATGTGGCCACAGCGATGGCTGTGCCGACGTTCAGGTTCGATGCCCCATTTATCTATATGTTGATCGGTGTGATCGGTACGACCATCGCTCCCTGGCAGCTCTTTTTCCTCCAGTCGTCGATAGTGGAAAAGGGCGTCGGCGTGGAGCATTATTCGCACGCGCGCTGGGATACTTTGGTCGGCTGCATAATGGCCGGCATCGTAGTCTTCTTTATAATAGTGGCGTGCGCGGCCACGATCTATCCGACCGGCGAACACATACACGATGCGGCGGATGCTGCGCTGGCGCTGGCGCCACTGGCCGGCAAATACTGCTCGCTGCTCTTTGCGTTCGGTCTCTTCAATGCGTCGATCTTTGCGGCGTGTGTGCTGCCGCTCGCGGTCGCTTATTATGTGTGCGAGGGGCTGGGATTTGAGGCGGGCATCAACAAGAGCTTCTCTGAGGCGCCGCATTTCTACGGGCTCTTCACGGCGACGATCCTCATCGGCATGGGCGTAGTGCTCATTCCCGATTTTCCGCTCTTCAAGATGATGGTGCTCTCTCAGGTGATAAACGGTATCGTGCTGCCGTTCATCCTCGTCTTCATGGTGCTGCTCATCAACAAGAAGGAGTTGATGGGAGAGTTCACAAACGGCCGCTTGTGGAACGCGGTCTCCTGGTTCACGGTCGTTGCCATGATTGTGCTCACGGCACTTATGACCGCCACAATTTTCTAGGGGACGTTCTACCTGGCGAGCGACTGGAGCGAGAGCCGGATGGCGGCGAGGCGCTCCCTGGGGGTCGTGGGCCTGCCGGCCACGCGCCCTGATCTCAGGATATCAGATGCCATACTCAGAAACCTTGATCGTTCCTGCTGATCCATGCGCGCGAGGAGTATGCCGGCCCCGAAAAAGGCGATGGGCCAGGACTTGTTCAGGTCGGGCTTGATCATGCGTCCTACAGCTCCGGGCACCAGGCGGGCCAGGGCCAAAAGCGTCGCGTCACGATCTAAAAAGTTGAGGCGTGCTAGATTGAACCGAAAAGAGGGGATAGAAACAGGCTCGGCCGCTGCATCAACCGCTACGTCCGCTGTTTCGGATTTTGCATCGGCTTCAAGTTCCCGATCCTGCGGCTCGATGCCGTCGAGGATGGATTGAGTCGGTCGCGCCGTCGGCACGTTTTCAATCGTGAAAGAGAAGATAGGTGCTACGCCGTGCATTTGTGTCTCCTTGTTTAGCTCAGAATGTGTGAGAGTATCACGACGGCCAGGTCTTCCTTGGCGAGGCGCGGCAGCGCTATGCGGCGTCCGTCAGCGGCCAGCAGCATTGCGCGGCTCTGCCTCGCACCGATTGCGGCTGCGGAGTTCGCCACGATCCAGTCGCAGCGCTTGTGTTTGAGCTTTACGCGCGCGTTTCGCTCGAGATTGCCGGTCTCGAGCGCAAAGCCCACGAGTGTCTGACCGGGCTTCTTCGTTTTCCCGAGCTCTGCCAGGATATCGGGGTTCTCGACGAGGGCGATCGTGAGCCCCCTCTCCCTTGAGGGGAGAGGGATGGGGTGAGGGTGACCCTTCGAGCGCTTGATCTTCTGCTTTGACACGCGTCTTGGCCGCCAGTCTGCAACTGCCGCTGCCATAATTATGATGTCGGCCTTTGCTGCACGCCGCATCACCTCACGCCGCATCTCCCTCGCCGTGACCACATCAATGCGCCTTACGCGCGCAGGCGTATCAAGCGAAACAGGCCCTGCGACGAGCGTCACATCGCAGCCCAGCTCCCCCGCCGCCTTTGCGATCGCAAACCCCATCTGGCCGGATGAATCGTTGGATATGTAACGCACAGGGTCCAGATATTCGCGCGTAGGTCCTGCAGTGACGAGGACCTTTATCTTTTTCTTTTTCTTCACGCTGATCCCTCATCTCTGATCACTTAATCGAGGACTCTATTGTTTTAACGATCACATCCAATTCTGGCAATCGGCCTTTGCCCTCGTACCCGCACGCCAGATCGCCGCTCTCCGGTTCCATGACGTGATAGCCAAACTTCTTGAGCCGTGCGACGTTTTCCTGAACGATCGAGTTCTCCCACATGTGCACGTTCATCGACGGCGCGAACACCACCGGCGCGCGCGTGGCGCAGATCACGGTGAAAAGCAGCTCATCGCATATGCCGCACGCGACCTTTGCGATCAGGTCCGCCGTGGCCGGCGCCACGATGACGGCCGAGGCGCGGTCCGCGAGCGATATGTGACCGATCTCCTTCTCCTGGATAAGGCTGAACATCTCCGTATGCACCGGATTGCCGGTGAGCGCCTGCAGCGTGAGAGGGGTTACAAACTCCGCGCCGGCCTTGGTGAGGATGCAGTGCACGTCAGCGCCGGCCTTGGTGAGCATGCGCGCCAGCTCGCAGCATTTATATGCCGCGATCCCGCCGCCGATGCCGAGGATGATGGATTTACTCTCAAGCGGTTTTTTCATAAATGTCCCTCGCGTTTTCGCGCGGCACCATATGCGGCTTTTAGGCGCTGCGCAAGCCCCATAAGGCAATGCACAAGTCCTTGCTGCTTAGCGAGCGGAGCCCACAGGCCATCATCTCGCAAGCCGACACCGAGTTTGGGTCAGCTTATAAGGCTAACGGTGAATCACTAGCTCTGCGGTCCCCATTGCTCGAAGCTGGCCTGTGGACTTCGCTCATTATGCGCCAAAATAAGATCTGCAGTAAGCGGGGAATCCCGCGCACTTCATGGCACGTAGCCAGGCGACAGGCGCCGAAGCCGGCACTGATTAATTGAGGAGGCTTAATTTTATTTGCGCTCGATAGGCAATTGTTGAATTATGCCACAGAGGCCCACAATGCTCACTCCACAGCAACGCCAGACTCTCCTGAAACTCGTGCGCGACACGATCGTGCAGTATCTGAAAGATGGAAGGCGGCCACCGCTGCCCGAGGCAAAGGGTGTATTCGGCGAGGTCTGCGGCGCATTCGTCACGCTGCACAAGCACGGCGAGCTGCGCGGCTGCATAGGCAACATGGTCGGCCAGGGGCCGCTGGTGGAGACGATCCAGGAGATGGCCATTGCCGCTGCCACAGAGGATCCTCGCTTTCACAGGGTGCGCCCCGACGAGATGAAGGATATCGACATCGAGATCTCTGTGCTCTCGCCGCTGCGGCGAATAAAAGACGTGAACGAGATCGAGGTGGGCACCCACGGCATACTCATGCGCCGCGGCCTCTATCAGGGCGTCCTGCTCCCGCAGGTGGCCACGGAGTGGGGCTGGGATCGGGAGACGTTCCTCACGCATACCTGCCTCAAGGCCGGGCTGCCCACAGAGGCCTGGAAGAATCCGGAGACCGTCATAGAGATCTTTTCAGCAGAGGTCTTCGGGGAAAAAGAACACGAAAAATAACCCCGCCAGATTCTTAGCAACTTTTTCCCTGTACCCGCGATAAACTCCGTGACCTGTTCATGATGGACTGGGCATGCCTATGACCATACCTGGAGAGCTTGGCGACATCAGCCTTTCAATGTCGCTCCTGGCTGCCGCTGGTACCGCGGATGGCACCCTCGCATCTGATGGCACCCCAATATCTGATGGCAGCGCGGCTGAGGACGCGGAATCTTTAAGGCCTACCAACGACAACGCCGAAGACAACGGCACACGGAGCCTTGCTGTCAAGGTTTCCACATACTCCAAGGATGAGGCCGGCGACGCTGTCCTCGATACTGCGATGTCGCGCCTTGGCCACAGCATCTCGGATGCAGTGGTCACTGTCGGCGATTCGCTCGTGCTCTCGCGATGGCTGCGCGGGATATATTCCGAGTTCAGCGGTCTGGATGCCGAGGGCCGGATGCAGAGGCTTGTCAGCCTCGCAGGTCATGTGCACATCGCCCATATGCCCATGCCGGGGGGTGAGGGGAGCGCTGATTTTCAGGTAGTGACGATAGCGAATCGTCAGGCGGACATTTACTCTGTTCCGACTGATCGGCACATGCGGCAGTACCGGATATTCGAGCACGACGCTGCGCAGTCAGTGATCGCATATACCTCTGATCCTGATGATGCGTATCGCCGGTTACGCAAGGATTTCTTGACCACTGACCGTAATGCTATAGGGGATCTGCTCAGCGGTATCCGAGAGAACATCGCAGTTGACGATATCCGCGGCCTCAGTGCGCTGCATTATGCCAGGGTCCTCACGCTGAAATTCGAATCGCTCGCAAGGATTCTGGATAGCGATGTTAACAGGAGAGGTGAGCCTGCGTTGTTGGGAAGCGAAGGGGAGGTCATGCTGGAGACGCTCTGGGAGCATTTTCAGACGGCCCGCATGGCGCTCATCAACGGAAAAGGCATCCCCGAGGGCTTTGACGCATCAAACCAATCTTTGATGTTATTTCTTGGACGCCCCGGGACCCACGGCCTCCATCTTACGACCAACAACGAATAAAGGACCTCAGTGCACTTGCCTGGAATTTTTCCACTCCAGGAGCAGTCGATATGCTGTCTTGATTCGCATTTCCTGCTCGTTTGGCCGCCCTTTTTCCTCGCACAAGAAGATCACGAACTTATCGCCGTCACGCGTGAAATATGTCCGATAACCCGGGCCATCGAAATCCCGCACTTCAAAAAGCCCCGGGTAGTCTTTGCCGAGGTCTTTGATTCTCGTGTTCTTCCAGGCCGTGGACGTGTTCATCTGTTCGCTTGCCCATTGCAATCTGGCAACGAGGCCATTTTTTCCGACTTGTGAAGACACCCTTCCATATGCGGTGACGTTAGAAGGCAGATTGAGATCAGCAGGTGCCGCTGACTCGCGCATTACGGTCAGAAGCTCTACGTATTCCCCACCTTCAAAACGACCCACTCCCTTTGCAGCTTTCACAATTGCTTCAAGATTAGAGCTGATCTGTCTTGATGCAGTGTCTGCCACAAGGTCTGTTGACTGCGCACCAGTACCCCTGGCCGCTTCATCGGTCATTGCATAGATGTCTTTGAGGCCTGCGGTGATCAGCTGGCGGACCCCGTCGCCTTCATGGCCCTTTGGCGCGTGCATGTATATCTTCTTCAGCGCCGCAATCTGTTCCAGCACAGTTTCTTTGTTGCCGTTGCCGTACAGGTCCATGAACGTTGCAATGTCATCTGCAGCGCGGCCTGCCTCTGTCCCGTCCCAGGATGCCACTTCAGGGAAGAACTGGGGGTCGATTGCGAGCGTGCGGCCGTTCTCTGAGATCACGGGCAATGCATTGATCGTCACAAAGGGCGGGATGAGGGCATCGATCGATGTGCCGCCTGTAGTCGCTGAAGCGCCTGCCTCGGAAGCGATTGCCCCGTCTATTGCCATGGCGCGACCGCTGCCGCCTGCAGTTGCATAGACATATTCGGGGAACAAGCCCATGCCTCCTCCGCCGCCGACTTTTGGGAGGACATCCTTGAGTGCGCGAATGGGTGCTGAAAGGAACTCTCCGACCTGCATCCCGCGCATTGCGCCTGCACCGCCGAGTATTGCGAGTGTTGCGTTTATGTCGTGCTCGGCCATTGGTGAGCCGTTGATAGCACCATGCAGCCGATCGTAGATCATGTAACCTGTTCCAGCCACAGAGCCTGCAATACCCAGGGCCTCCAGCGCAGTGCGCCCCCAAGGGTGGAGCGATGCGATCGTCGCAGCGCCGACTATGACGCCGGTGACCAAGGGATTATCCGAAATCGAGTGGGCAATTTGCCGTGCCTCTTCCTGCCGCTGATTTACATAATGATCGCCGCTGTCCGCCATGCTCTTGGCGAAAGTCATGCCGCCGGTGGATTCGAGCTGCTTGCTGGTATAGGTGAGGCCGCTGCCCTTGAGGGGGGTTTCGTTGACCCATTGGCCGGTGGCGGGAATATCGTAGGCCTCGGGCCACTTGATCTCGTCGCCGTTGAGCTGCACGTTATCGATCCGGTCGCCCCAGCTCGTGATCGCCGTGTCGCCGCTGTCAGGTCGGCCGTTCTCGTTTGTGTCCACAACGTCTGTGATGCGGTTGCCTAAACCGCCGGAGCCGATGCCCGTGAGCCTGGAGAGGAAATTGAAAGAAGAACCTTCAGGAAGGACTACGTTCCATTCGCCTATATTGAAGACCTTATAAAGCTTTGTTTCGTCTGCCATGGCTATCTCCCCAGAGATAGCCCCCCCTCATATATTATTATCGGCAATTTCCGGCAAAAGTTGCTTGCTTATTATAGTGCTAATTAGTTAATAATAACAATAAGTTATAAACTATCGCAGCGGGCTTCAGAAATCTGGCAACTTTTTCTCCAGGGGCGCGATAATAAGGGCAGGACAGGCAAAGGCATACTATGACCACTACCGCGGGTTCTAATGTCATAAATCTGGCGTCCTATTTGAGTGCGAGCTTTGCAGCAGGTGGCGCTGGCCAAGCGGAGATTTCAGCTGATGAGTGCATAGCCGATGCAGGTTCGGATCGTCCGCCTTCAGGCCTTGAAGGCGGTTTCACCTTAAATGGAGATGGATTTAGTGCAGTGCTGCTGCCGCTCTTTCCAAAAAAGCACGGCGGCAACGGCAGTGGCGGCGCTACCGACATTGTGAATGTAAGATACACGACCTTTCAGGAAGAGCCCAAATTATACAATTTTGACACGGTCCTTGCTGTGGCATCTGAGCGGCTGCGCATAGGAGACCTTGCGCTTTCCGGAGCGATCGTCGTCATCGGTGCCGAGTTGTTCCGCGGAGAAAACATTCAGGATATTTTCAAACGCATCATCAACCAGTCTGGAAACTGGAGGGCGACCGTAGGGATGTGGGGCGGAACCCGTGGGGCCATCGAATTCAGGTCCATCCTCCAAACAGGTTCCTCAGCTGAATCCTCTGATTTTCAGATCATCCGGGTTGCCCCTTCTACTGAACATCTAAACAAGGAGCCCGATCACTCGCATATGCGGCAATACTGGTTGAGGGTCGGCGACGAAAGGCGGGGGGCCAGGCTCATCGTCGACTGGACGCGGTATCCTTATCGAGAGCACAGAGGCTCACAGAGGGCTTCTCTGCACAACGCGGTCACGGATGCGCAGGCACTGCTCAAGCGTCTGCGGGGCAATGACCGCAGCGTGGTCAACGAGGCGATGGCAAAGGCTATTCTGATGGAGGCTATTGCCAGGCGCCTGGACAACGAGAGGCCGATCGGGGAGCCGCGCGTTATGGGTGACGATATGAATAAAATGATCTATGAGATATGGCTTCACTCTTTGGGGATGTCTCACCCGCCTGTCCCGCCGATATTGAGATACAAGGTTCGTACTTGAGGATCAATCCGCGTTCGGGTTATCGTCGTGCTCGATCTTCGCGGATTTTTTGGGCGCCGCTGCGGTCGAGAACGGATGGTGAACGGCCACAGGCTTCAGGAATTTCGCGATCGTATTGCTGCTCCCCTTGATGTTAAGCCTCGTGAAGAGCATGTCGAACTGTCTCGCGAGCTCACTCATGAGGGCGCTCCTCGTGTTGTCTGTGAGCGACCACATCTCCTTCTTGAACGGGCCCAGCGCCTTCTTGCGCGCCTTGTAGTAGAACTGCTCGTTTGTCATGTCGGGCTTTCGCTCGTCCGCCGCGTTATGATCCAGCCACTTGTAGATGTTCTCCTTGAGCGTGCGCGGCAGGGAGGTGGAATCCAGGATCGTGTTCTGGAAGCCCGTCGCCAGATGGACCTCCATAGTCTGATGCTTGGGGAACTGGTCGAACGCCGACTCGGGCAGCGTGGAAGCGCCGTGCTGCACAACCCCGCCGATGCCGAACTGAGTGCGGGCCAGCGCGCCGAGCGTGTCGAGGGCAGCAAAATCCAGCGCCACCTTTGCGATCGAGCCGTCGGGCAGCGGCACGCCGCCGTGGCTCGTGCCGGTCTGTATCGAGATCTTGCTGATGCCTTCGGTCCCGCGGCCGAGCGATGAGTTGTAGCCTTCCATGAATGCGGTCAGTTCCTCGGGCGTGGAGTTCTTTGTGCCGACCTCGCCGATCTCCCCGCCGACCGATACCGCGACCCCCTTGGGCTGACATGCGCGTACGTGCCTTGTGAGCTCCGCAGCGGTCTCGAAATTGGCGCGCTGCTGCTCCATGACCGTGGGCTTTGAGAGGTCCACGAGCGTGGATGTGTCGATGTCTATATTGTAGAAACCCGCGTCGATGGACTCCGTTATCAGGTCCTTGATGGACTGGATCTCGGCCTTCGGGTCGGCCGCGAACTTCTTTGCATTCGCCTGGAAATGATCGCCCTGGATGAAGACCGGCGCCTTCCATCCCTCGCGCAGCGCGGCCGCGAGCACGCAGGTGACGTACTCGGAGGGGCGCTGTGCAGTGTAGTTCATTTCCGACTTGGCGATTTCGAAGATGCAGGCGCTCGAGTCGATGCGCAGGAGCGACTTGAAGATCGTGCGGGCCACGTCATAGGTCATGCAGCGCAAGTTGATGGCGGGCACAGTCATATCCTTCCATTCGTCCTTCGCGCGGGCCATGTACAGATCGTGGATCGTGGAAGAGGGGCAGCCGAGGTGCTGGCTCGCCTCCCAGATCACCCAGCGCGCCACGTTGCGCACCGGTTCTTCCGTTGCAAAGACGGCGTTCCACACGAGCTTGTCAGCGGCCTCGTGGCGGAAACGGTGCTCGTCCTTAATGCTGAGTTTTTCTCCATCGATGTCAATGGCGCCTTTGCACGCGGCCTTGAGCGCATCGATACTGTTCCAGAGGTCCATGGTTTCCTCCGTTGATTAAGAGTCGAAGCATGAAGCATGAAGCATGAAGCAAAATCAAGGAACTTTGGTTTTTTTCCTGCCTCATGCATCCTGCTTCATGCATCATGTGAGCTTAGCCAGGGCTTCTGCCAGGCGCCGCATTCCTTCCTCGATATTCTCGCGGGAGGTGGCGTAGGAGAGGCGGATGTAGCCGGGGACCCCGAACGGGTCGCCGCTGACCGTGGCGATGTGCGCGGACTCCAGCAGGTATTCTGCCAGGGCAGTGGCGTCGGTTATGTGCCTGCTTCCGGCGCTACGGCCGATGAACGTGCGCATGTTGGGAAGCAGGTAGAATGTGCCGTCCGGCACGTGGCAGCGCACGCCGGGGATGGCAAGCATCCGCTCGAGCATGAGGTCCCTGCGCGTCCGGAACTCGTCGCGCATCCTTAAGACCTCGTCCTGCTGGCCGCTGAGGGCCGCGACGCAAGCCTTCTGCACGAAGCCCGGGATCCCGGAATTTTCCTGTTCCACCAGGGCGCCCATCTTTCCGATCACCTCGCGCGGCCCGGCCGCATATCCCATGCGCCATCCGGTCATGGCGTATGCCTTGGAGACGCCGTTCACCACTATCGTGAGGTTTTTGGCCGGCGGATGCGCGGCGGCTATGGACGCGTGCGCAGTGTCCGTATAGATGAGCTTCTCGTATATCTCGTCGGAGATGATGGCGATGCCGCGATCCGTGCAGGCCTTGCCCAGCGCCGCGAGCTCGGCCCGTGCATAGGTGTTGCCGGTCGGGTTC
>JBBAAC010000014.1:0-21330 GCA_041658465.1 bacterium
GAGGTTCGCTCAGGATACCCGCGGCGCGATCGCCATATACGCCCCGCAGCGAGATCGCCCAGCCAAATCGGTCGGGCAGGAATTTCAGAGCATCGCCAAAGGCGCGGATCACTGTGCCTTCATCAAATTTTGCGCGCGCGATGAGTTTCACGATCGCACGCGTCCATTCGTACCTGTCATTGAAATCCGACGGCGACGGGACGAGCCCGCTGCCCATGAGCGTAGCGGCCCTGATCATCTTCTCGAGGCGCACCACCTCGGGATTAACAATGCGCCTGCCGTCCTCGCCGAAGAAGATGCCGTTGAATTCGTGCGAAAGCACGCGAGATATCCACGCGAGGCCGAGCTGTTCCCCAACTTTTCTCTTGAGATTTGCATACGCCCTCGCCTGTCTCTCTCTGGCCGCGTCGTTCATTTCGGGGTCGAACCTGGGCCTCAGGATCAAAACCCCGGCCAGCGTCGCTACTTCAGGATATGTCTCGGGATACAGGTCTCGGGCCTGCGCCGCGTAGAAGAAGAGTCGGCCTATATCTATCATTCTGAGGACCTTCAGCTCCTCTTCCAGCCCAGCGACTCCCTGGTCCGAAGCGCCCATGCGCTGCACCCTCTGCAGGCTCGAGAGTATTGTCAGCCTGGAGAAAAGCGCGTTCGCATGATGTTTGATGATCAGCCCGAATTCGCTGCCAGCTATCCTTCCATCGAGGAGATCCGCAAGCGTGCGTTCGCCAAGCCTTGATGGGGGCGGCTCAGAGCCTTCTTTAGCAAGGGCCTCCCTCAAGTATCTCTGCAGGCGCTCGCCTGCATGGACCTCCAGCTTCCAGAGCGCAGGCGTTACGGCCGCGGATATCAGCTGCATGCGCGTCCGGAATTCTGAGGTGGGTATTCCGGCCGACTGGGCGCCCATGAGCCCGGAAAGCACCTTGTCTACGAATTGATCGCTGGGAGACGCGGCCTTACCTTCGTCTAATATCCCGGCCCTGGCCAGCGTGGCGAGCGGATCCACGTCGAATACGAAGGCCTTGAGCAGTTCGGATGCACCTATTTCCATTCCCATGATTCACACCCCTTCCAATGCGGCCTCTCGGCTGCAGCCCTCTTTTCGGCAAAAACGGGCAAAAGTTGCGTAAAATCGCACCTGCTGCGGGGTCGGTAACCGGATTACGTATGCGATACGCGGAACTGCCAGTGAAGAATCAGCTGTTTGAAATAAGGGAAGAGCCGGTCATCTCAGCTGGTTTTGTGAGGCCAAGGATGCCGAGCATGGTCGGAGCAATGTCCGAGAGCCCGCCCGCCCTGAGCTTCGCTTTGTGCTCTGCATTCGAGACGTAAATAAAAGGCACCGGCCCGGTGGAATGCGCCGTCATGGGTTTGCCGCCCGGCTCCTTCATCTCCTCGCAGTTTCCATGATCCGCGGTGACGAGCAGATCGCCGCCTTTTGCAAGCACTGCGGGAACTATGCGCCCCACGCACTCGTCCACCGCGCCCACCGCCTTGATCGCCGCGTCGATGTCGCCGGTGTGACCCACCATGTCACCGTTCGCAAAGTTGAGTACGATCACGTCGTAGGCGTCTGAAGCTATCTTTTTCAGAAGTTCCTCGGTGACGCCGTACGCGCTCATCTCCGGCTTCTCGTCGTAAGTGGCGACCTCGCGCGGGCTGGGTATGAGACAACGCTCTTCGCCCGGGAAAGTTTTCTCCTCCCCGCCGTTGAAGAAGAACGTGACGTGCGCGTATTTCTCCGTCTCCGCTATGCGCAGCTGCCTGAGCCCCGCGCGGGAGATTACTTCTCCAAATAGATTTGTGAGCTGCTCGGACGGAAACGCGACGGGGAGACCGAAGGTTTCATCGTACTCGGTCATGCAGATATAGCTCGAAAGCGAAGGCACGCGGCATCGCTTGAACTCGTTGAAATCCGAAAGCGCGAGCGCCCGCGTGATCTGCCTCGCGCGATCCGCGCGGAAGTTGAAAAAGATGATGCCGTCGCCGGCCTCCATGGCAGCCACGGGCTTGCCGCCGTCCATTATCACCGCCGGCAGGATGAACTCGTCTGTTACATCCTCCGCATACGAGCGCGCGATCGCCTCCGCCGCGCTTTTTACCGCGACTCCCTTGCCGCACACGAGCGCGTCGTACGCCTTCTCTATGCGGTCCCAGCGCTTGTCGCGGTCCATCGCATAGTAGCGGCCCATGACCGTCGCAATGCGCGCGATCCCGGATGCGTCGGCCTTCTGCTGTATGCGCTCCAGGTAGCCCTTGCCGGAGTCGGGCGGCGAGTCGCGTCCGTCGGTGAACGCGTGTATGGCGACCCTCGTGACGCCCGCGCGCTTCGCATAGTCGATGAGGGCCGCGAGGTGATCTATGTGTGCATGCACGCCGATGTCCGAGCAGAGGCCCATCAGATGGAGCATGCGGCCGCTGGCGGCGAGCTTCGAGAGGCAGCCCGCTATCACCTCGTTGCTGAAGAACGAGCCGTCGCTGACAGCCTTGTTGATGCGGGTGAAATCCTGATACACGACGCGGCCCGCGCCTATATTGAGATGCCCTACCTCGGAGTTGCCCATGGTGCCGGCGGGCAACCCCACCGCCTCGCCGGATGCCTTTAGCAGCGTGTGCGGATAATCGGCCCAGAGCTTGTGCCAGTTCGGGGTCTTTCCCATCTCGACAGCGTTGGCGTCGTGGGATTCACGCCATCCCCAGCCGTCGAGGATCATCAACAACAGCGGTTTTGGTCGCATGGGATTGCCTTAGTCGTTGATGCCTTTGAAGCTGATGCGCGGGGCGTCGTACCAGAGCTTCTCGAGTTGATAGTGGTCTCGTTCGGCCTGATAAAAGATATGCGTCACGACATCGCCGTAATCCAATAGCGCCCAGCGCCCCTTGGACGTGCCTTCGTCGCCCAACGGAAGCCTGCCCTTTTCCTTGAGGCCCTGGTGGATGGCGTCTGCGATGGCCGTGACCTGCCGATCCGACGTGCCGCTGCAGATCACGAAAAAATCGGTGAAGCTCGTCAGCTTGCGCAGGTCGAGCACCGCGATGTCGACCGCCTTGTGATCCGATGCGATCTTTGCGATTTCCTTCGCGAGAGTTCGAGTGGCCATGGGTCTGGTTCCTCTCCTTTTTTTCGTCGCCATGCACAAGATATGAACGGCCGAAATGACAAAGTCAATCGGCTCCGCTGAAATTGAGCCGCCTCAATTAATGCAGCGCGCGGCCTATCTCGATGAGGAGTTCCTCCAGACCGTCGTGTGCGGCGGCAGATATCGCGACGACCGCCTTTGCCCCGAGCTTTTTGATCTTCCTCTCCGCGTCCGCCTTCACGGCCCTGGCCTCGGGTATGTCCATCTTCGTGAGCACCACTATCTCGGGCCGATCGAGCAGGGACCCGTCGAACGCGCCGAGTTCCGCCCGGATTGTCTTGTAGCACGAGGCGGCATCCTCGTGCGCGGGATCGACGGGATCGATGAGATGCAAGAGCACCTTCGTCCGTTCGATGTGGCGCAAAAACTGAATACCCATGCCTGCGCCCTCGTGCGCGCCCTCGATGAGCCCCGGGATGTCCGCGATCACGAAGCCGCGGCCATCCGGAAGTCTTGCGAGCCCCAGGCTCGGCACCTTTGTGGTGAAGGGATACGCGGCGATCTTGGGCCTGGCATTCGAAACCGCGGAGATGAGCGTGGACTTGCCGGCGTTCGGAAGGCCCACGAGCCCCACGTCCGCAAGGAGCTTGAGCTCGAGCTTGAGCTTGAATGACTCGCCCATGCCGCCCTGCTCCGCCTTTCTCGGGGCCTGGTGTGTGGCCGTGGCAAAGTGCTGGTTCCCGCGCCCGCCTCGTCCGCCCTTCGCAGCGACCCACTCCGCACCGATTCCATCCAGGTCGGCGACCTGCCCCCCCGTCTCCGCGTCAAAGACGGCGGTGCCCGCAGGAACGAGCACAAGCTTGTCCTCGCCGTCGCGGCCGGTCATCTGTTTGCCCATGCCATGGCCGCCGTGGCCGGCCTTGAAGTGGCGGCGATAACGGATATCCATGAGGGTCGTGAGTCCGCTCTCCGTGCGGAAGATCACGCTGCCGCCGCGGCCTCCGTCGCCGCCATCCGGCCCGCCGCGCGGGACGTACTTCTCCCTGCGGAAGCTCACGCACCCGTTTCCGCCGTTGCCGGCAGTCACCTCTATTATGGCTTCATCGATGAATTTCATGGTCGCCTATCGAAGCATGAAACAGGAGACAGGAAGCAGGAAAACCTCCGAAACATGAAACATGAAGCATGATGCAGGAAAAAATCATGTATGTCTTATTGCCTCATGCCTCATGCCTCATGCCTCATGCCTCATGCCTCATGCCTCATAAAGAAAGACCCTCTGATCGGCAGAGGGTCCGGATATCGTCAAATATACCTCACATTACTGCGCGGCCGGAAGCACGCTCACGAATTTGCGATCCGCTCGGCCCGTCGTATATGTCACTAATCCGTCGATCGTCGCGTAGAGCGTGTAGTCCTTGCCGATTCCCACGTTGCGGCCCGCATGCACCTTGGTGCCGCACTGCCTCACGAGGATATTGCCGGACTTCACGAACTGTCCGCCGAACCGCTTTACGCCCCGCCTCTGTCCATGGCTGTCGCGGCCGTTCTTCGCTGCGCCGCCTGATTTCTTATGAGCCATAATGATCTCCACATCCCCTCCCCTTTGTAAGGGGAGGTCGGGAGGGGTAGATCGTGATCTACCTCCCCCATCCCCTCCTTACAAAGGAGGGGAATTGGTATTATGCATTGATCTTCGTAATCTTGAGTTCCGTGTACTGCTGGCGATGGCCGAACTTCTTCTCATAGCCCTTGCGTCGCTTCTTCTTGTAGACGAGCACCTTGCGGGCCTTCGCCTGCCGAACGATCTGAGCCACGACAGTCGCGCCATCTACGCGCGGAGCGCCTATGCTTGGCGAGCCTTTGCCGCCAACGAACAGGACCTCTTCCAGAGTCACATCGGCCCCTGCATCGCCTTCAAGTTTTTCGACCTTGAGCGAATCGCCCTCGGACACTTTGTACTGCTTCCCACCTGTTTTTATGACGGCGTACACGGCAAACTCCCTTATTTATCAAAAGCGTTTACGTGCGAAGCGAGACTACCTAGCCTATCCGTTGCTACTAAGTCAAGGTTTTTCCCTAGGAATTCAAATATTCTGCGCCCTGGTAGGGATGTGTGTATCGAGGTACGCCAGCGTTGCCTCGCTGAATCAGTGTCGGCTTCGGGTCCTGTCGCCGTCCACCCCCATTCTCGGAATTGCCGCCGGAACAGCAATCCATAAGGAACCGAAGATCTCATTGGCGGCCGCTCCCTCGAATGGGGGTCCCCCGTCCGGCACCACCCCAAGCCGACAAGCATGGGCGAGGCCACTTGTACACCCCGACAAACAACTGCCAGCCAGGGCACTTAAGATGGATGATCGTCGGTGACCGATTGAAGGTCTCTTTGACGGTGTTCCGGGATCGCCTGTTCCAGAACATCGCCGGGAGCGGCGGGGCAATCTCACATCTTCGCAAGGCGATAAAAAGCGGCGAGGGCATGTAGTAAGCGAGGTCCCGACGGCATCGGCCGGCGCTCGGTTCCCAAGCGCCGGCACTTCATCGTCATATGCACTCCTTCGGAGTGCTGAATACGTCGAAGGTCGTCGAACGATGGGGACCGCGGTGGCTGGGCAAAGAACGTTAGCCTTATAAAGTATAGCTTTATTCGGTGTCGGTTCGTGAGGCGATGCCGGCGGGGCCTCGCGTGGCTTCATGACGAGCGGGGCATGAATATCACGCAACTTCCTGAGGAAAGTGCCGATAATATAAAAGCCTGCACGGCAGGCAGGAAGGCAATGTGAAGGCCTTTATCATTATATTGGGCATCGTAGGCATCGTACTTATCTGCCAGACCTGCCTTGCCGGCAAAAAAAAGGCCGAGCCGGCACCTCAAAAACCCGCCTTCGTAGCATCGATCGAGAAGATAGCGCGGGGCACCACCATGCAGTCCCAAGACGCAAAGAACGTGAGCTTCACCCTCACGCCCGTCCGAGCGTTCATCACAATATCGTTCTAGGCCCCATTTCCCTTCCAATCCGGCATTGCAGCGTGTTAATCGGTCGGCCTGCGTCGATGTTCCCGTACTTGCTTCGATCTCAAAAATAGTGCGTAACTTTTTTTGAGATCGGTCAATTCCCGCTAACAACATGCGGGATGGATGGGATCGCTACGCCGCCATCGAGTTCAGATTGATATCCCAAGCTTTGCTCATCCGCTAAATCGAAGAGATACGGTTCCCCACTGGTTGAAAATAGACACCGTATGATTTTCATACAACAAAGCGCTCATATAATACACCCATCTGCTCAGAGCGGGTAAAAATATAATCATATAAAACATGTAATTGGCGCAAACCGCCATCACGGCAAAAGGGTCCAGGTCGTGGCATCTGATATGCAATATTTAAGCGGTGGTGAAATGATGCGACAGATTTTTCAGCGCATGAATTTTTTGACTGTGATCGCCATGTTGTTCCTGGCAAGCGTCGCGGTGCATCTGGGAGCGGGCTGCGGCACGGGGGCGGGGTCGGCGCAGGTCGATTCAAATCCCCCCATTGTGGCCGATGTCATCCTCTCGATAGTCCCTCCTTCCAGCGCGATAGGAGTCGATGTCCATGCGCCGATCATCATAGAGTTTGCAGAGGGCATAGACAAGGCCTCTGTCGAACAGTCATTTTCCCTCGTCAAAAACTCCACAGGCGAAAGGATCGAAGGGACTTTTCTGTGGGACGGCTACAAGATGATCTTCACGCCTTCGCACGTCCTGGAATTCTTGACGTCCTACACGGTGCATCTGGCTGGAAATCTGGTCTACGAGAGCGCGTCGGTATCCAAATCCCCCGGCTTGATCATCCCGATCGACGTCTTGTTCACGTTCACAACGGCGGATCAATCGGTCTATCCCCAAGTCCTTGGCGCCAACCCCGTCGGCGGATCCGAGGGGGTAAGCGTCTCCACATCGATCGAGGTGACATTCGATCAGCCGATGGATCCGGTAAAAACGGCGAAGGCGTTTTCGTTGACCACGGGCGGTGCAGTAGAAGGAACCGTCTCGTGGAACGCGGACAACAGCGTGCTCACGTTTTTGCCCGCGTCCAAGCTCTTTCATGGCAGCGTCTACTTCATCAATCTGAGCCCGAACGCGGCGAGCGCCGCCGGCTATCCGCTTGAGAACGCGTTTGTTGCAGCGTTCAAGACCTATGCCAGCGGGCGACCGCGCGTGGAGTTCACAACTCCGGATGATGGGGAGACGAATGTGGCTGCAGGCACGAAGATGCTCGTCAGATTCAGCAAGGTGATGGATACGGCGAAGACCGAGGTAGCGACGCAGGTGGTCGACGACAAGGGCGAGGTAGAAGTGACGATGAACTGGCAGCGCTACAACACCGAGCTCGTCATCAGCCCCAAGGCGCCGCTGCCGTATTTGAACAAGATAGCCGTGTCGATCAGCTCGGACGCGAGGTGCGAGGAAGGTTACAGGCTTGAAGCATTCATCACCAGCTTCACGACCATGGAGAACCCGTACCCGGAGGTGAAGGACACATCGCCGCCCGACGGCGAGAAGAACGTCCCAATCGGTGCCCAGATAAAAGTCAATTTCACAAAGCCGATGGACACGACCTCGTTGGAGGCCGCGTTCTCGCTCAAGCGCAGTGATACCGGCGCGATTGTGGAAGGCACAATCAGTTGGGAGAATGAAGATTCTACGATGTCGTTCACCCCCAAACCAGAGCTGGACAGGGGCGTCACATACGACATCGAGATCACGACAGGGGCCGCCGCAAAGAGCGGCGTCCATATGCTCAACGCCTTCAACTCAAGCTTCACGACTGAGGCCGTCCCTCCCCCGACGGTAGTGAGCATTTCGCCCAAAGACGAACAGGGGGGCGTCGACATCAACACGGACATCGTGGTCGAATTCGACAGGGCAATGGACACCGTATCGGTTGAAAAGGCATTCACGCTTCGTGAGAAGGGAGTCGCAAACCCAATCGCGGGTGTGTTCAGTTGGAAGAACGACAACACCGTGATGATATTCAACCCGACCGCTTCGCTGAAGATGAGGACGTATGAGGTGAGGATCACGACCGATGCGATGGACAAGGACGGCGTTCATATGGCCGACCCCTGGTTTTCGACATTCGTCTGCGGCCTCATCCATGCTCCGGATCCGGAGCCGATTCCGGTTCCTTGACCCGGTGGTAGCCGACAGCAGTATTGCAGGCCCCTCGCCGAACGTGATTGATCCATATCCGTCAAAGCCCTACACGACCAACGAGAACACCGTGAAGTTTACCTGCCTGAAGGCCGGCCTCTCCTCGGTGACGTTCCACATGGAGGTGGATAAGGTGCCCTATTATGACGCGGACTATAATAAGCAGTACAAGAACCTCGCGTTTGATATCGTCAAGGGCGTGACCTGCAATGAAAGCGTGCCCGCGCCGTCCGGCATAACCGTGAACGATACAACGCCATGCCAGCTGACAGTCAGCTGGGCATACGACGACAACTTCCTGCCGACTGGCTTCAGCATTGAGCGGGTGAAGACCCCTGCTACTGACTGGGCCGAGATCGCAACGGTTGACGGCGATAAGAGGACCTACGTGAACGCAAAGGCCACGGACAATACGCTGGAGCTGGGAGCCACGTATTGTTATCGCATCAGGGCCTATAAGGATTATTCCGGCATCGGCCGCGTCTATTCCGCTTATTCTACGGACGTCGGCTGCGGGACAAAGCAATGACGTACCGCGGTGAAAACTGGCTGATCACGCGCAGCGTAAACTGACATCAAGGGTCATAGATTACTTGATGAAAGGTTGCACGCCGAAGATGCCCGCCCCTAATGGACCGAAGTAGATATCGGGCCGATCAGCATAAAAAAGTGAATTGCTCAGATTAAGGAACATCATCATCGCCGGAATTGGCGGCGGTAATTCCGGCTTATTCGGCAGATATATATACTCGAATGAATGTTCCTCAACCTTACCGTCTAGTTCTGTTGTTTCCATGGCAAGTCCATCTTTGCCCATTGTACCCGTAATGGTTCTCGACTTTGTAACATTATCCTTATCGGTAGAAGTCATTGTGAGCGTTCTTGGCCCTTCTTCCTGCGCTGTAATCACGTAGGAATTCTTCTTGTGATAGGACTTACATTGCTGGGGAGAAGCCACCTCCTCATCTACATTTATTGTACATGCAAACAACTCTATTAAATCATAGATAAAGTTCGTAATGAGTAGTTGCCCTGATGCATAATTAATAACAAAAGACGGACTCTTAACCTTAGCTTCTTTATCGTATACATAATACGAACTTGGTAAACCTGAAGAATTGATACTCATGTAGACATAAGGGACTTTTTCTTTCTTCTGACCCTGCTTATCTAACGCGGTTTCATATACAAAATAATTATTTGCATTATCTGGGTCCTTAACCCACCTGTGCCATAGGTAGGGTTTGTCCTTGTTGTACACGGTTTGTTCCAGGGCATTTTCATTCTGATCAAATACATACGTTATTTTCATCGTTGTCTCCGGTATTTCTATCTGCGAGATTCTTCCTTTGTCGTCGAAATTGCTGATGATCGTGTGCATAGTCTTGAAAGAGCCCGGCTTTGTACCTGTAACATTAATGGTCGTCTGGTGCTTGGTTGGATCGTACGTGAATTCATACACTGTCCGCTCAATAACAGAAACAGACCCAATATTCTCCTGTGAACCAAGATCCTTCTGATAATATTGATAAGTGATTTTCTTTGGCGCACGGTACTTGTTTTGAAGGGGAGGAATTGGCGGAATTTGAATGATTGGACTGATTATTTTCCCAACTCCAGGTTCTTGGGGTTGCTCGGGTTCCTGGGGTTGCTCTGGCTGCTCGGGTGCCTGGGGTTGCTGCGCGACAACATTTTCTGGAGGCGCCTCATCAGTCTGAGACACCCCGCTACTTGTCACCCCCCCCCTGGCCTGACCCCGCCTTCCGGCTGCTCGCAGGCCTGCAGGAACATAACGACCACCACCGACATGACCAGAAAGGCGATTCTCTTCATAAGACCTCCGTTTAAATCATAAGGCGCACCTTCTTCAAGGCCACCAATCCATAAAATATGCAAGCATTAAGCCAAGTGTTGGAGGCAATTAAAGGTCTCCTGACCTTCTCTGCTGATTTAACGGCAATCAAAATGAGAAAACCAGGGCAGAAACGTCAAAAAACCGGTTAGAAACAAAAAAGTACGCCGAAGGGCGCGTTACCCACAAGCGGTCGGTCATCCGCCCGCCCAACTGCGCTTGAAGGCTCGCGTGCGGACGGCCGCCCGCCTATGGATAACGCTTGCAGGTGACGGGCTTTCTCCAAACACCGCTCTCATAGCCAATTGATTGTGCGTGCGGCACAGAATGCGGATATTTTCAGGATCATTTGAACTCCCGCCCTTTGCCCACGGCTTTACATGGTCGAATTCCAGGCCGCCTCGCTCATCACAACGCCTCCCATCTGGCCCCACATACCGGCACCTCCCCTGATCCCGTTGCCAGACTGTATCTTTGACATGCTGTGGGATATATCTGCTATGCGAATTGCCGGATTTTGAGGAGTTCTGCCTTGAGACGTTTCTTCTGAGTTTTCTCTCGATCTTCTTTGCCGGGTCTTTCTTCGCGAGCAACGCATCCAATGCCTCATCGATGATATCTTCCAACTTTGCATGCGGATACTTGTGCCACAGCAACTCTCTTGCACGATCCAGCTTGCCCCTGAGTTCTTCGCTC
This sequence comes from bacterium, assembly GCA_041658465.1. Classification (GTDB taxonomy): domain Bacteria; phylum UBA10199; class UBA10199; order 2-02-FULL-44-16; family JAAZCA01; genus JAJZQH01. The sequence goes on from JBBAAC010000014.1 coordinate 10,822, forward strand.
CCAGTAAACTGGAATTTTACCCGTTGGTCTGTGAGTGGGGCTACAACATCTCTCCTGGCCGGGCTGGAGGGGGATTCATGCTGTATCCGCATATCATTGCATGACATTGCGTCAAATTGCTCACTCACAGAATGTTTTGCATCGCAGACGCAACTTGCGCCGGCGCAAGTTGGAGTGGGCAGATTACGAACCATATCGGCAATATCTGGTCTGGGTGCATATTCGGCCCTTATCCTCTCTACCTCACGCTTTGATTTGTGCACTGCCCTTTGCAGCAACTCCTCGTGATTCTCCTCTGTTAAAATCGGCGTTAAGATATTGATCGTCGTCAGATTGAGTCTGCCCTCCGAGATAAGGGACAGCACGACGGGATATTTTCTCGCTGTCCTCGCCGCCTGAATGCGCTTGTAGGTTGCATCCTCTGAGAGATGGAGCGCTTCTAGCATATAGGGCACCTCTAAAAACCGCGTTTTCGGCACATCCGCCATCATGAGGTCATGAAACCGCGGGAAACGAAAAGGTGCGCCGAAAAGCCAGACGGAGCACATCTTAACGGGCCACAATCATTGATGTTTTGCGCCCTGCAATTTATCTCCGTCTGGTCTTCATGTCCGCTAAAAAAGATTGCGGCGACGAGCGCCATGCTTGTGCGGCAGGCGGCGGGCATCACCTCGCGCTGCTAAAAGGGCGTTTAGGAGCGGAGCGTATGAGGAGACGAAATCTTCGTTGCTTTCACCCATTTGGGGCCTGACCAGCGGGAAGACACCAAATGGGATGAAAGCAACGAAGATTTCGCGACGAGTAGCGTAGCGACTGCCCCCGCAGCGCGAGGTGATACCCGCTGCCTGTCGCACTTGGAATTACGCGAGGAGCCGCCTCGGGGGATTGCCTGCCGGCAGGCGGGAATCCAGTGGCTGCACGGGATTCCCGCTTCCGCGGGAATGACAATCCTGGTCATTCCCGAGCACCTGATTGCACGGTTTACGGTTTACGGGTTTTTACCGCTCTTTTTCCACCACATCAAACTGCTCTACGTGGTAGTCGGAAATGCTCTTGACCTCGATGCGCTTTGAGAAGCGCTCCTCGAGCTGCTCGAGATACGCGCGCTCCTCGTCGTAGAGCATGCCCGCAACCGATGGATGGCAGCAGACCATGATCTGCCTGCCTTTGATTGAGGGCGCCTCGCGGCAGACCTCGCGGAAGATCTCGTAGCAGATCGTGTTCGGGCTCTTCAAGTGCCCCTTGCCCTCGCAATACGGGCAGGTGTTGGTGAGCTGGCGGCGCAGGTCCTCGCGCGTGCGCTTGCGCGTCATCTCCACGAGCCCAAGGTCCGAGATCTTGCTGATGGTGGTGCGCGCGCGGTCGCCCTTGAGCGACTCCTTGAGCGCGTTGTAGACCTTGGTTCGGTCCGCCGATCGCTCCATGTCGATGAAGTCGATGATGATGATGCCTCCGATGCCGCGGAGCCTCAGCTGATAGACGATCTCCTTCACGGCCTCGAGGTTGGTCTTGAGTATCGTGTCGTCCACGTTTCTGCGACCCACGAATCTGCCCGTGTTGACGTCGATGGCGGTCAGCGCCTCGGTCTGCTCTATTATGATGTAGCCGCCGCTCTTGAGCCAGACCTTGTGGCCGATCGCGCGCGTGATCTCGATCTCTATGCCGAACGCGTCGAAGATCGGCTCGTTCCCCTCGTAGAGTTCCACGGCCTTGCGGCCCTGCGGCATGAATTCGGAGACAAAGCCGCAGATGCGCTCGAACGCCTCCGGAAAATCAACGACCACGCGATCGATATCGGGCGTGAAGAGGTCGCGCACCACGCGCGAGATCACATCCAGCTCCGCGTGTACGAGAGACGGCGCCTTGGCCGGCGAGGCCTTTTTTTCCACCTCGCCCCACGTGCGTGTCAGGTAATCCACATCGTCTGCGAATTCCCGCTCGGTGACGCCCGAGGAGACAGTGCGCACTATGAACCCGCCGGTGCCCTTGCGCAGCCTGTGCATCATCTCCTTGAGGCGCTGGCGCTCCACGGGATCGCCGATGCGGCGGGAGACGCCCACGTGATCTATCGTGGGCATGTAGACGAGATATCGGCCCGGGAGAGAGATGTGCGACGTGACGCGCGCGCCCTTTGTGCCGAGCGGCTCCTTCTCTACCTGTACGAGTATCTCCTTGCCGTCCTTGAGCACGTTCTCGATATAGCGGTCGGAGCGGTTACGGCGGGTCTTGGCGGGCGGCGCATCCTCATCCTCGTCGCGCTTGCGCAGGGCGCCCTCCTCCTCGAACCGCGCCAGGTCCTTCACTACGTCCGACGCGTGAAGAAAGGCGGTGCGCTCGAGGCCTATGTCCACGAACGCCGCCTGCATGCCCGGCATCACGCGCACCACGCGGCCCTTGTAGATATTGCCTAAGATCCCTTCCTCGCGCTTGCGCTCGATGGTGAGCTCCGTGACAACGCCGTTCTCCAGGCGCGCCACCCGCGTCTCGCCGAGGGTCACATTGATAATGAGTTCATTGGGCATGTTAACGTCCGTGATCAGTGACCGGTGATCAGTGATCAGTGATCAGTGATCAGTTAAATCCAAAGCATTCACTGATCACAAGTATGTTTACTTCCATTCAACTCCAATTTTACTTATGCGCAAAGAGCGCGCATCTTGCTCAGAAATTCCAAACAAGCATTGAAGTATCTCCGAGATCTTCAATGCCGGTTGGCGGCAGTTGACGGAGATGCCTAGCACACCGCGTTCATCCTGGGCAAGCTCCGCGATGTAGTCTCGAAGGTCGACTTCCACGCGCTTACCCTTGCGCTCTCGCGTGAGCGGGATAGGCGCTGACCGCGCACACATGGCGATCGCGCGCGGAAGTTCCTCGCCAAAACCAGCCGTACCTATCTCATAGCGAATGCGGCCGCTGCATTCTTCGATCGATGGGGCGCCTGCGGGGATGGGCTCTGCATCCATGACCGCCATGCCGTCCGGAAGACGCCCGGCCGTCGCCTCCACGATACTTGCCGACGAGACCTCCTCCGCGAGCTCGATATCCGCATATTCCGCAGCGCTCGAAACACCCACCGGCAGCGCCGGGCCGGCGGCTATGCGCGCGCGCGGGTGATAGCCCTCAGAATATACAAGCGGCAGCCCGGCGGCGCGAAAACATCGGCGCAGGGCATCCAGCGATTCGAGATGACCAAGGAACGCGGCGCGCCCCTCTTTGCGGAAGCGGACGCGATAGCGAAACACGTGATTCGCATTTCCCCCTCCTTTGTAAGCCTGCCCGCCGGCCGGCAGGCGGGGAGGGGAAAGGGGAGGTAGATCTTGATCTACCCCTCCTAACCTCCCCTTACAAAGGGGAGGAATATTAGCAACTCGGTTTATCAAACCTGTCTTTGAGTCGCATATCCCGCACCCGGCACATGAACCTGCGGAGCAATCCTCGGTCGCTGCCAGTTCATACGCCCTCTCGCGCTCGCGCCAGAGAAATGCGCGCGAAGGCCCTGCGCCGAGCCGATCCCACGGCAGGGTCGCATCGCTCGGTCGCGCCGCCAGATATGATTCAGCATCGATCCCGCTGGCCGCAAACGCCTCGCGCCAGCGCGCAAGGTTGAAGCACTCGTCCCAGCCGTCGAATCGTGCGCCCGCGCGCCAGGCATGTTCGATCGCGGGAGCCAGCTCGCTCCCGCCGCGGGCGAGCACCCCCTCCAAGAAGCTCATCTCTGCACCGTGCCAGCGATAGGCCAGCCCCGGCCTGCGCAGCCGACGCTTGAGCTCGCGCTGCAAGGTGAGCGTCTCGTCGATTCCGATCTGGCGCTCCCACTGCAGGGGCGTGTGGGCCTTCGGCACGAACGTCGATGTGGATACAGTAACATCGGGGCGCTTGTGATAGCGCCTGCCGATATCGAGACAGCGGTTTGAAATCTCAACGATGCCTTCGACCTCCGCCGCCGTCTCGCCGGGCAGGCCCAGCATGAAGTAGAGCTTTATCGCGTGCCAGCCGCTCGCGAAGACCTTCTCAACTGATGCGTAGAGGTCGTCGTCTGTGTTTCCCTTGTTGATGAAGCGGCGCATGCGCTCCGTCGCGGCCTCCGGCGCCAGCGTGAAGCTGCCGGCGCGGGCGCTTCCGAGCGCGTCGATCACCGGCTGCGTGAGAGACTCCACGCGAAGGCTCGGCAGGGTGGCGTTCACCGGCATCGAGCCGACGCCCGAGTGCACGCAGGCGAGCGCCGCGCCCAAAGGCCGCCAGTCACCGATTGACAGCGAGAGGAACGAGAACTCCTCGCGGCCGGACGAGAGGATGGCGTCGCATGCGAGTGATGCGGCTGACTCGCATGATCGCTGTCTCAGCGGGCGATACGTGTAGCCCGCCTGGCAGAAGCGACAACCTCGCGTGCAGCCCCGCGCCGCCTCTACTGCCGCGCGCTCATGAGTAGCCGCATACGCCGCGATGGGCCGCGAAGGGAATGCGGCCGCGTCGAGATCCGGGACACGCGCCATGCCAATACCGGGACCGGGAACCTGGGACCAGGAACCGGGAGCGGAATCGGGGACCTGGGATCGGGAACCGGGAAAAAGAGTGGGAACATAAACACCTTGGATCGTTTGCAATCGCCGAAGGAGTGCCTCACGGTTTGCTCTTCCCGGTCCCCGGTCCCTGGTCCCCGGTCCGGATTCTCTCACCGCCTCCGCGATCTCCAGTATCACATCCTCTCCATCCCCGATCACGATCGCATCAAAGAACGCTGCCACAGGCATCGGGTTGAACGCGCATGGCCCGCCGGCGATCACGAGCGGGTGACCCTCGCCGCGCTCCGCGGCGCGCATGGGAAGACCGGCGAGATCGATGATCGTGAGCGCGTTCGTGTACGTGAATTCCGAGGCGAGACTCACCCCGATGATGTCGAAATCAGAGAGCGGCCGATGCGACTCGAGCGAGAAAAGCCTTTGACCGCGGGCGCGCAGCGCCTCTTCCATGTCCATCCACGGCGCGAACGCCCGCTCCGCGAGCATTCCCTCCTCTGCGTTGATTATATGGTAGAGGATCGAAAGTCCAAGATGGCTCATCCCCATCTCGTAGATTTCAGGGAACGCGAGGCAGACCCTCACCTCGCAGGAGTCCCAGTCTTTGCGGACCTGGCCGACCTCCCCGCCCGCGTAGCGGAAGGACTTGCCCACAGATGCCATAATTTCGCGTATTTCCGGTCGCATGGCCGGGGCTTGTAGCAGGAACCGCCAAGCAAAGGCAACCAACTTTACGATAAATAGGGCGGCGCGCGGGGGCCCGGCACCGCTTTTCCCCTTGTCTTGGAACGCTGAAAAAAGTTAGCAACCCCGCGGCTCGAACTCCGATAACTAACGCTCAAAGGACGATCGGCCATGTCGATAGTGATAGCCACAGAAAATACCCGTTCGAGCCGCCCGGCGGATGAAGCCGTTGATTCGCAGCCTCATGCAGAAAACCGGCACGCTGCTGAATCTCCGCCGATGGATCGTTATATTCCACCTCCAATGGAAAACGGGGCCGACACGACTGAAATCGATCGGCGGAGATTATATGAACCCCACTTTCCGGTCGACCTAAGCGTCCGGCACTGGCGGGATATGTGGCGAGGGTATCTTCACGAGAACCAGGTCGATGAGATAACGGCTCAATTTGCAACGGACGTACTCGTCGAGTACTTGAATCGGGTCGGAGGCTTTTACAATCGGCTGTGGAGAAATATTTTTTCCGATGTAGTGAAAAAATGCAGCAAGCGGATCGATCCCGATCTTCGCAAGAAGGCATGGACCGAACAGGCCGCAGGCGCAATCATCTCGTTTCTGCCGCGGATAGGCGTGGCAAACAAGGCCGCTCCTCCGTTGCCGTCATCGCTTGACGAAGAGGAGATCGTGGCGACGCTCGCGAAGATGTCGGCCTGGGACTATCTTGCGCTCTTTCCGCAGTCAATACTGCACGGCACGGTCACCCCGTTCTCCCCGGGCCTGTTAGACAGGATCGTCGATCTGTATTGCATGGAGCTCCTCGTAAACGCCCACCCGCAGACTGAAGCCCGCCGTTTAAAAGCAAGAGAACTCGCAACAGAGAGCATTCGGAAATTCAACGCAAAGGAAGGCGCTATCCCGCTTCCATCCGAGATCGATACTCCACTTCCATCCACCGCGCTCCTTGATGAACGGATATCTGCGTTCGCTGAAGAATGGAAACGGGCTCACGCAGGCGCGGAGGTAGATGTCGGCGCGATGAAAAGGGCGTACCTCATCTTTTGTGACCGCATCAGAAGCCGCCTTGTAATAGGTCCCCAGGAAATAGCCGGGACGCCGCATGACGCGGGCTTTCTTTCCGGCTTCATCGCGCACCAGCAGCGCGATATCGAGCATTGGCGCTCGCTGGTCACGGATCGCGAATGCGGCCTCGTGCGGCTCGTGCGCGCGGGATTCGACATGCAGCTGAGCGCGGACGCTGCCCTTCTCGCCCTGGCCGCGGAATACGCCGCCGACAGGCTCGCCTCCCCGCAGCCCCGGTCCCTCATGGAGATCGCGCGAATGGTGGGCAACGATGCGCTTTCTGATTTTTCCGATATCCGCGATAACATTTCCGGCTTTTATTGCGTCGCGTTCCACGATTGGTTCACGGCAATTGAGGCCCACCTCTCCTGGGCGGTCGAATGCGCCGTACAGAGAGTCTATTCGCTCGCAAAGGACGCGCAGAACGCACCCCATTCCCCGGAAGAACTCTATGAGCGATTCATGGCTAATGCCTTTCCCTTCTGGCTCACCGCGGCTAGAAAACACGCGTTTGTCAGGCAGATGCTTGGCCTGCAGGCGCAGGAAGTCGATCTGCACGTAGAGGCGCAGAGGGCATTTCAATCACCCGAAGCGGAACAGGCCCGCGAGGGTCTCAAGCTCCGCATCGCAAACGAAAACCAACGAATTCAGGCGATAGCCATCCGCGTGCAGGATCTGTCAAGACAGGCAGAGACGATCGAAGGACGCGACGATTGCGCGGGCGAAATCGCGAGATTGCGGAATGAAGCGGAACAAGCGGAGATCGACCGCAGAAAGGCTGTATCCAATATATATGCGCGGTCGTTCTCCGACGAGGTCGCACCGGTCTGGCATACCGATAAGCAGGTCCGCGACGATCTGGCGAAACTGAACGAAGCCCTCAACAAGGCGGATTGCGTTGCTCGCGCGGCCGGGGAGATCGCGGCAGAGCGCGGCAGAATTCTGGCCGCGGATGCCTCGAAACAAAAACTGCCCGCAATCGCTCTCATCGAAATGGCTGCGGCCAGGGACCTGGGCGCAGAGATTGAAAAAATACTGGCTGAATTTAAAGCCGTCAGCGCGGAGGCAGAGGTCGTCGAAAAAAGCGGCCGGATAGCCGTTGGGACGATAATGCGCAGCGGCTCCGATGTCGCCTCGTTCGGATCCGCGATGGAGGACGCAAAATTGATTCACAGTACTGCAGTCTGGAAAATAGCAAGACGGCTCGGGGAGATCGGGACAAAATTTGCGCAGCTCATGGATGCGCAGGAGGACCCCCCTCGGAAGGCGAAGGCCTCGACCGTATTCGATGCGCTTTACGATGTGCAGAACGGCCTTCCGGCTTCGCTCGCTGAACCGATCATGGAAACGATCGAACGGCTCAGTAACACGGCAACAAAGGGACGCCGCGTCCGCCCTGCGCTCGAGGATCTCATAGATCGCATGCGCCTCACCAGTGCGGCGCTTAAAGATGCGTTGCTGGCGACGGAATCTTCTTTGCCCATAGCCCCGAATGCAAAGGTCCCAAAGACTGTGGTGCGCATCGATGAGGCCGCGGACGAACCATATGAATTCAAGCTATTGACTCACGGACAGGAACTGGATGGCGAGCGCAGGCACCTGTTCGACCCGATCCTGGAGGGCAGCGTCCTCTCACTTCCGCTTCGAGGCGAGAGCTATTTGCTTTCAAAATCGACCGCGGCCGAGACGAAAAAGTGGATAAAGATACGTTGGAGCGATACGATCGTGAGGGATATCTTCGGCCATCTCGTCCCGCTTTCGATGGATGAATTCGGGGTGCGGCTCGCAGGCTACGATGAGCTGCCCGATGCGCACCCATTCAGATCGTTGCTCACCCATCTCAAGAACGCCTCCGAGGGCGGATGCTGCGAGACGAGGCTTCTAATCGCCCTCATGATATTAGGCTCGTCCGAGCTCCTCTCCAATCCGATTCTGGCGCGGGATAAAAATCCAGGTTCGCCGGCGTCTATGCTCGGCGATCTTATGGCCTGGATGGCCCTGGCCCCCCTTGCCCCGACCAAAGATAACACGCGGCTGATCGTAAGAAGGTGGGCAAACGAGAATCCGCAACTCATATTCCAGGCATCCAACGGCGAAGTCCGTTCTAATGACGAATCCACGGCCAGTGACGACGCCTCCCAGGAGGCGTCCCCCGAAGGCTGCGAAACGGGCCCTGCTGCAATGGGCCCTGCCCTGCCGGTTTTGACCCTTTCCAAGCCAGCCTGACGGCCTCTCCGACGCATGACGATCAAAGGTATGATTTAGGATTATATAAGTGGCAAAAAAGCCGCAACTTTTCTCGCGCCCCGGCGATAACCGTCCAGGCCCCCATCATGAAAATATCCGGGGAAACATGTCACAAACTCCTGCAGCTCCTCGGCCGCATCTCCTGGCAGAGTGGCTCCGATGAAGTACTGCCCGATGTGAAGTGCGTCGCCCTTGCCCTCAGGGTCGATGAAGATGGCTCGGCAACGCTCCGCGAGCGTGATTCGGTCCTTGCAGCCGTGCATCGTCTGATCGACGGGCAACCGGATTTTTCGGACGTCACGCAGGCAATCGAAGCCGCCCGCAAGGCCTCGATCCGGGTCCATTGGGATCAGATGGCCAAGGATCTTTATGCGCGCTCGCCGATCCTTCAGGGTATCGACATATCAACGCTCTACACTCCGGAAGATCTCATATCCCATCTTGAGACCCTGCGGCCGCAGATCCAGGAAGAGCAGCGCGCCATCAGTGGTAAAAAATCCTCTTACGCGCTGAGCACCCTCGTAGCCGCCTTCGCCGCCGGAGGGGCGAGACTGCAGGATCCGCATCGTCTCATGCGCATGGCCACGGCTCGCGAGTTCTTCGAACGCTCCGATATCCTTAAAGGAGCCGACGTGAACGGCTTCACCTCACCAGCCGCTATTCTTGCCTGGCTCAGCGACGCTCGCAGCGCCATCGACGAGGAGCAGCGCAAACTCGGCATCAAACGCGAAGGCGATGTCCCCTACGCCCTTTCCACGCTCGTGCAGGCGTTGCATGCAGGCGGCAAAATCAACGGCATGCATGCTCGGTGCATGCGTCAGTCCACAGCACTGGAACTCTATCGCCGATCACCTCTCCTGCAATCCATAAACGGCGAGAATCTCGCTACGCCGCACAAGGCCCTCGCAATCCTGCGCTCGATCCTCCCGCAGGTTGAGACAGAGCAGCGGGACGCTCGGCAAAAGAAAACGCCGATTAATTATCGCCTGAGCACGTTGCTGGGCGCGCTCATCGCGGCGGGGCGCATCCGCGAGAAGACTTCGGATTACCTCCGCACAACGATCGGATGGAATCTCTTTGAAAACTCCCCGATCCTGCAGGGCCTGAGCGAGGAGGAATGTACAGATCCACAGTCGCTCGCGGCAAAACTCTCGGAGCTTCGCAACGAAATCATCCGGGAACGGCAGCGCCGAAGAGGGAAGGATGAGGACGAGCCGGACTATTGCACCATCTCCTCGCTCATGACGGCGCTGGCGGCCGGAGGAAAGATCCGCGGCGCGCTTCAGCAGTTCAATCGGATGGCCAGCGCCCGCGAGCTCTATGATTGCTCCGGCATCTTGAAGGCAATCCCGGATCAGATCCTCGCACGTCCTGCAAAACTCATCGTTGAACTCGCACGTATTCGACCGGAGATCGAAGAGACGCAGGGACTGCTGGCCCTCTCGGGCGGCGATAAGCCGCGGAGCTACTCGCTCGCAACGCTTATCGACGCGCTTCATGCAGGCGGCCGTATCCGCACCCATCTGGAGGGCGTAAAGCGGCTCGCAGCAGCCCGGGACCTCTATGATCGGTCCGAACTCCTCAAGGATATTTCCGATGACGCGATCTCAACACCGCTCTTTGCCGTGGAGACGCTCGCGTCCCTTCGCTCACACAACGAAATCAGCGGATATTCGCTGGGCACCCTGATGCGAGCACTTGTCGGGGCCGGCCGCATCCGCGGCAACACCCAGCAATTCGAGCGGACGGCCAGCGCCCGCGAGCTCTATGATCGATCTGATATCCTGCGCAGCATGAGCGACGAAGACTTCGCGTCCCCGAAGGCGCTGATCCAAAAACTGGCCGGGTTGCGCGGGAGCATTGTCCGCGAACAGCAGGCTGTCCGCGGGGATGCCGCAGATGGACTTGATCACTACTCCCTGGGAACCCTCCTCCTCGCCCTTGTGGCCGGGGGGCGGCTCACCGGCCCCACGCAGCGATA
>JBBAAC010000015.1:0-21183 GCA_041658465.1 bacterium
CGCAGCACTATACCGGAGGTATATCTGCCCCCGGCATGATGCTGCGGGGTCTCCGCCACCCTCTCCCACGAAGAGAGAGGGTGGCGGCAGGCAGGGGCAGGGTGAGGGTGACATATGATTGACGATCCGGGCTTGGGTGTGCTAGCCATGCCACCCTTTTGATTCAGGATCGTAAAGTGTCAAATATTGACCCAATCGTTCATCGTACGCCTTCGCCCGCCAGGGGAGTGGTCTATTTCGTCCGCAGCAAATTGCGGCGCATGCCCTTGCTCGTAAACCTCGAGATTACGAAAAAGTGCAACGCGCGCTGTAGCTTCTGCTCGTGCTGGCAGGAGGGCCAAAGCGAAGAACTTGCGGATTTTTCTCCCATTATCAAGAAGTTTCGGCCGTTGGTCGTGTCGGTATCCGGGGGCGAGCCGCTCATGCGCAAGGACTGCGCAGAGGTACTTGGCAAGCTGAGGCCGTACTGCCACTACTTGGCGCTCATCACGAACGGCACGATGCTGAACGCGGAGCGCGCGCGCGAGTTGGTAGGGGCTGGTGTAGACCAGATCTGCGTCTCCCTGGACTACCTGGGAAAGAAACACGACGAGGCGAGGCGTGTCGACGGGCTCTTCGAACACCTCTCCAACACTATTCCGGCGCTCACAAAGGCTGGATATCGCATCGCGCTCAACACCATCATCATGGAGTCGAACCTGGGCGAGATCCTTCCGATCGCTTATCGCGCGAAGGAGTGGGGCGCCATGGTCTCGTTCTCCGCGTTTTGCACGCTCAAGCGCGGGAACGGCGGCGGGATGGTCGCGCAGCATCGCTACGCCCAGCTCGTCGGCATAGTGCAGGAGATCCGCAAGCTGAAGCGCTCCCTCGGCCATATCAAAAACTCCGATTTCTATCTGAGCAGGATCCCCTCGTATTTTCGCGATGGCGCAGTGCCCGGCTGTCGCGCCGGATTCAACTGGGTCCAGGTCACGCCGGATGGATACATTCAGCAGTGCTCCGAACTGCCGCGTATCTGTCATTATTCGGAATACAGGAGGGGCGCGCTGAAACGCGTCGATTGCGCGAAGTGCTGGTACACCTGCAGGGGCGAGGTAGAGGCCCCGCTGTTAGCGCCCGGAAGGCTGATAGAGCTCATTCGAGCATGATTTCGCAATATTTTTTCTTGCACGCACTTATTAATGTCGGTATAAAGACGGTTAATTTCAATCACAGAAACAAACATTTCCCTTAGGGGGAAAGGAGGAGTTCCGATGAAAAAGGTTCTAGCAGTCGTCGTAGCACTCGGTCTTTGCGGCCTGTATTGGCTCGGTTGCCAGAAGAAGCAGGGCGCTCCTGAAGGCGCAATGCCCGCGGCCCCGGCAGTAACAAAGCCGGCCCCGGCCATGACGCCGCCACCGCCGCCGCCACCGCCGCCGGCTGGTGAGGAGAAGAAGGCTGAGTAGTTTTGCGGCTTGAAAAAAGGTGCGCCGGTATCAGCGATGATGCCGGCGCATTTTTTTGAGCCGAGGATCGGAATCGAACCGACGACCTGCTGATTACGAATCAGATCTCCCCACTTTTATCGACATTTCTTGAGATAGATCATCATTTACAAATCAATATGTTGAACGATAATGACCTCTATCGAGTTGGACGGATTTTTCCGTGCCGTGCTTACTATGTGCTTACTAGAGCGACCGGGGGGGCCGAATGAAGATCACGAAAGTGCGAGTCGAGGGCATCGTGTCGAAGGAGAAGGACGTCTTCTACTGGGATGATTCCTTGACCGGATTCGGGGTCAAGGTGACGCCGAAGGGGTGGAAGTCGTATGTCTATCAATATCGCCTTGGCGGCCGCCGTGGGCGCGTGAGGCGTGTATATCTCGGGGTCCACGGCAGCGTCACGACGGAGCAGGCCCGGAGGGACGCGGTCAAGTTGGCTGGAGAGGTGGCGGGGGGTCGAGACGTTGCCAGCGACAAGCGGAGCAGGAATGCAGCCCCGAAGGTCTCGGAGGTCGTCGATGTCTTTCTCAAGGACCACGTCGAGGCGAAGCTCAAGCCCTCCACCCGGCGCAGCTATGAGTGCCTTGTTCGGCTCCACGTGGGCCCCGTGCTGGGCAACCTCAAGATCGACGAGGTGAGCCGCAGCGACGTTGCCAAGTTTCATCACCGGCTCAAAGAAACTCCGTACCACGCCAACCGCGCATTGGCGTTCCTGAGTAAGCTGATGTCCTGGGTGGAGAAGCGCGGCTATCGCACATACGGGAGCAATCCCTGCATCGGGATCGAAAAATTCCGCGAGAAAAAACGGGAGAGGTTTCTCAACGATGCGCAGTTGCATGGGCTCGGGATGGCGCTCACCGACCTTGAGCGGTCCGGGAGGATCACGGAACACGCCGCGGCCGCCATTCGTCTCCTGCTCATCACCGGCTGCCGTCTTCGAGAGATACTGCATCTGAAGTGGGATGAGATCGATTTCGAGCGGCACATTCTCTCGCTTGGCGATTCCAAGACGGGGCAGCGGTCCGTCCTACTCAGCGAACCCGCCCTGGAGGTATTGGAGGATTTGAAACGGATCGAGGGGAATCCCTACGTCTGCTGCGGTAAGAATCCAGGGCAGCCAATCGTCAACCTGATGAAGGTGTGGCGGCGCGTTTGCAACGAGGCCGAGCTTCGGGATGTCAGGCTCCACGACCTGCGCCACACGCATGCGAGCGTGGCGGCATCCGCCGGCTATTCGCTCCCGATCATCGGTTCCCTCCTCGGCCACACGCAGGCCCAGACCACGGCGCGTTACAGCCACCTGGCCGAAAGCCCGGTGCGGAGTGCATCGGATGCCGTCGGCGAACGCATCAAGGGTGCGATGAACGGCATGGGACGGGTAACGCGGTTGAAACAAGTGTCGGGATGATCGCAATGAATATGTCGAAAGCAATTCAGCATGCCGCATGTGATGTCGTCGGTACGTTGTCGGGTCTTCGGGAAAAATGGAGGCTCGCTGTCATCGATGAAGTAAGCCGCAATTTGAAGCGCATCAGCAACGAGGATTTAGCTGAATGCCTGCGGCGGTTTCGCTCTTTTCTTCCTGATGATTTCTTCGAGGAAGTGGCAAACAGACTGAACGACAATGCCCCCAGGGGGAAGCCATATAGGCTCAAATGTCTTAGGGAAGATACTTTAGGGGGCCTCCTTCAAATGGATGATTACAAACGCGCAGCGACGCAAAGCATCGTCCTCTCAATGTATGAGTCGATATGCAGCGCAATCGCTGATGGACGAATGAAAATCAAAGGCAGGCGATCAAAGAGTCTGGCGGCACGCGATCGAATTTCGAAGATATTCGGCAAGACGCACGAATGGGTGAGGGCGTGTTGTCGAGAGGCAAGACGTGCCGACCGCTTTCCGCTTGAGGATGTCGGAGTGTGGACCGAGGACGATATCAAAAACGTCGTCGAGATGTTTCCGTGTATCGATGAGGTTGCCTTGCGTCGATTGACCCTCGAAGAATTAAGAGGTTCAAGTCTCAAGGGTATTTGAAACCGCCGATTTGAAATACCTCAAAACAGAAAGCAATTCAGCAAGTTAGACTTCTATTGCCTTTCGCTCTCTGGTATTTCTCCCGAATAGAAAACAATCGCACGGGAGGAAAATCATGGACAAACGGTATCTGCGCACACCTGAAGCGGCGACTTACCTTCGCTTATCAGAGGCGACTCTCAACAAGGATCGTTGGAGCCGCCTGCTTGGCATCCCCTTTATCAAGGCTGGGCGCGCGATCCTCTACGATCGGGATGATCTCGATTCCTGGCTCGGAAAATTGAAGGTCAACACGGTCGAGGTCGGGAGCAGAGATGCGTAAGTCGGAAGGCCCCGAGGATTTCGGATGCCCGAAGGCCGATGTCTTTGCTTATATCCCCGAGGGTGTCTATGAGGCGGTTTATGTCGGATATGATGGACCTGTGGCAGTCTTCGGTCCGAATGAACGCAGATTGTATCTCCACTGGGAGATTGTCACACATGGTCCCTATCTCGGAACTCGCCTTTTTCAGTCGTTCAAACACTATTACAAGTGGGGACCGCAATCGAACTATTATCAATGCTGGAGCCTAGCGGCAGGTCGGCGTCCGCGCGCTCGAACGCGGATGAGTCCGGAAGTATTCAAAGGGAAAGTATTTCTTGCAGAGGTTGTAACGGTGAAGCCCGTGTTCAATGAGGGGGTTTACAAGGGTAGGCCCCGTCCGACGCATGAGTGGTATAGCCGCGTTTCTGATCTCCTGGATGTTGCCGCAGGCGCCGGCTCTCTTCCCTCAGCTGGAAGCAATCAGTTGCCAGTAACCAGTAAAGAGAAACAAGCAACCAGCAACGAAGGGTTGGGGAAGGGGCCGTGAGATCAGCGTGCGCCGTCGATGATGTGCAAGCAGGACCTTTGGGATCGGCCAACCTGAGAACGAGCCAACAGCCCGGCCTCGGCTCGGAGATGAGTCCGAGGTCGGGCCCCAAAGGGTCCTGTTAATAACAGGTGGAACAGGGTGTTGAGGATCGATCATGAGGGATCGGAAGGGCCGATATGCGGCGGGGACGAGCGGAAACCCGGAAGGACGCCCCCAGGGGAGCGTCTCGCAGCTGGGCCGGGAACTGCAGGAGGCGGCTTCGGAGATATTGCCGCTCTGGATCGAGGCCGCGCGCAGGGGTGACGAGGATAAGCAGCGTTTCTTGTTGGAACGGGGTCTGCCGAGGTTCAAGGCGCAGCTGACGGAGGTAGAGGTGGCTCTGGAGGGCGGAAGCGATGCCGAACGTATCAGGGCGCTCTTCGATGCCGCTGCGAGCGGGAGCTTGTCTCCATCGGTTGCAGGCGAGCTCGTCGGCGTCCTGGCGGCCGCGGCGAAGGTGGAGGAGATCGAGGAGTTGAGGGCGGAGCTGGCGGCCTTAAAGTCGGCGCTGTCCAGACGAAAAAAGAGAGGTGAAAAATGAACGTTACAACGCTGCGGGAGAACTATTGTTTTTTGGAACCGGAGGAGAGGGCGAGGTTGTTTCTCTCGAAGGCGGCCCCCAAACGGGACGATGCCTTGGCCGATGCCCTGGAGCCGGCGTCGCTGCTCGATCGCTGCCTGATGAACAGGGCGGAGACGATCATGATCTTCTTCGGCGCGTATTGGTTGTCGAAGCTCTGCACGTTACAAGGTGCGAGGGTTGGCTTTCAGTTGGCAGAAGATGCCATCGAAGACAATGATCAAGCCGCATGGGCGATTGTCAATAAATGCCATAATATAGAGGGTGGCAGAAATGCCGCACTTGCCCTTGCCTTGCATGAATTTGATGAAGAACAAGGGGGCTGGCTCAAAGGGGTCGCCGCCATCATGGATTGTTGCAACAAATGGGATAACGCCTTGGCGTGGGGCATTTTTTTGCAGGATTTGGGGAACGATCAAAAATTTCAGGGGCATCTCATCCAGTACCGTCAGTCGGTGCATTCATTTTGGGATATTTATGAAGGCCATATGCCCGCAAACGTTGCCTAATTGCGGGGCATAGAAAATGTTGTTTTTTATATATGTCTTGCATAGGATCGAGGCCGTGCCATCGGAATCAGAAAAGAAATTCGTAAAGAACACATGGCAGGTAGAACGGCTGCTGGAAATACATGAGCACATTGCAGGTTGTGGTCGAGGTCGAAAATATCAGTTGGAAATCCTCAATAAAAGCGCGATCGTTATTTTGACGGCATGTTGGGAGGCCTACATTGAAGATTTATGTCGGGAATCATTGGATTTCTTGATGAAGAATCTGGAAATTCCGGATCTGCTTTCAGCGTCTATGAAGGTTGCGGCCTCTCGCAGCTTAAGAGAAAACAGGGACGAGAGAGAAGTATGGAAGCTGGCAGGCAGTGGTTGGAAAAGCATTGTTAAGCCCTTCATTCTCAACTCTGTTGATTCATTCAATACTCCAAAAACAGATAATGTTGATGAATTAGTGGAGAGAGCCACTGGATTGAAAAAGTTAAGTCAACGTTGGAAATGGCGAGGTATGTCAACTAAGGGATCGAAGCGCAAACTTGATAGCCTGATTAAAATTAGATGCGACATTGCTCATGCAGTGAGTAGTGCCAAGCCGGTTAGAAAAGGGCACGTTCAAGACGCGCTAGATTTTATCAAGAGACTGGTGTCTGTAAGTGACGGCGAGTGTAGGAAGCAAATTCACAATGTAACAAATAAATATCCGTGGCCGATTGAAAGTGCTTAATCAGTTATGGAAAGGAGGCGTTAATAATATGTCGAGAAAAGAAAAAGTGACCAGAGTGATTGACGGCGATACGTTTCTGACGGGCTCAAGAAAAAACCCTGTGCGTCTTGCAAATGTTGATGCCCCCGAGAGGGGAGAAAGAGGGGCGGCGAAGGCGACTTCAGCTCTCAGAAATCTAGTGCATGATAAAACTGTAGCAATAGAACCGAAGGCGCGTGACTGTTATGGGCGTACTGTGGCTAATGTGAAAGTGGGGCGTGTATCTGTTAACAAGAAGATGCAAGAAGTGGTTAAAAAGAAAAGATAGCATAGGCGCCTACTTTGAATTGACCTTAAATTTCAAGAGTGGGCAGGGCAACCCCACCCTCCAAACCATCTGGAAGCTCGCCCGCGCCGCCGGCGTCGATCTTTTAAGCGCTGATCTAATTGCGAATAGCCGCAATTAGAGTTTCAGACATATTTACGATGTGAAAAAAGCAGATGACAACTCATCTCCGTGTAATCATTTGACATTGTCAGTGCAATCCGTTTCTCCGCCATTTTTCACGCTGGGCTGGTCGAGACCCGATTGGGGTTAATAAAATTGAACATTCTGAAATCATTGGTTTTTATATATAAGTTGAGTAATAAAGATGCCAATGAATATACCTTTATCATCCGAGCCGCCAGAGCGCTCAACATCAAAAAAAATTGGAAACCTTAAACCGGCACATAAGGGATATGTATATCAGGATCTTATTACGGCTTATGTGTTGGCTGAATGTCTCGTGCATCGTTATGATGCTGTTACGGTCGACCGCAAGGTGGTTGAAGGTGATCGCATCGACGATTTGGAAATCATTTATCTTGGTCGGCGCATTCGGCGGCAGATTAAGCTGAGTACCGACGCCACTCGTCGGCTTCAGGTTGGGGACTTCACTCAAGAAAGATCCTCACTTCGTTTTGATTGTTTGGTGCAAAGTTACATTCAAGCTGCGGACAATGCAGCTGATGAATATCGACTGTCTGCTACATGGTTAGTCCCAGATGATGCTAACCTACTATCAGTTCTTGAAGTTGTAAATGTTGCCTCCACGGTTTCCGATTTTCCATCACGCTGTTTTCGACTCAAAGTAGATAGTATATGGCCTGCCGATGGACAGCCAATATGGGCATGCCTTCAAAGTTGTAACCTGACGCGGGAACAATTTATCGAGTTCTCAGCACGGTTTGTCATTGAACTTGAATTGCCCCAAGCCTCATTGTCGTTGTTTGATCCAGGTCCTCTGGAGCAGGCGCTAATTAAGACACTGGTTGATAGAATAGGTATTGGAAGATACCCGAACGAAGGTCGGCAGCCAGCAGATGCAGCTGCACGGTTACTTGCTATAGCTGCTTGGGCACGCACTGAAGAGGCAACCTTAACACCAAGCGACATTGAATATAAGATTGAACTGCAAACTAATTATGGTCGGGTTCCACAAACGTTTCCAATTGAACAGTCAACATTTCAAGACAGACAAGCATTGCGTCCCCTTTTGAAAGGATCGATACAAAGCGGAAAACATATCATCTTAACCGGCCCCCCAGGGGCAGGGAAGTCATATGAATTGACGACGCTGGCAGATGAATTGAAAGCTGAAGGTGCGCTTGTAGCAAAACATTACTGTTATATTGAGCCTGGCGATGAACAGGTAGAGCGACGCGTTACATCGGATGTTTTATTCGGAAATTTAATAGCCGAATTAGTCGATGAAGAACCTACACTATGTAATGCCTCTGTGCCGAAGTATTCAGCTGGCCTGCGGGAACTGGAAGGCGTTCTCGAAAAAGCGTCAACTTTAGATCGCAGTATTGTTGTAATTGTCGATGGGATTGATCATATTGCGCGAGTTCTCCATCAGGCTAGTTCGGTAACACAAGCTGAAGCGGATATCGTTGATCAACTTTGTACGCTTAAACTACCACCAGGAACGTGCCTCATCATTGGTTCTCAGCCCGGCGTTCATCTCGATCCGTTACGGGAGACATTTGGCGATCAATTTGTTGAACATGAAGTCCCACGTTGGTCTGACTCGGAAACAACTGCTTTAGCACATAGTCTTGGTGCATCTGAGGCTGCGACACGTGCAGGCGAGGCAGAACCCGCAAGTATTCTCGCACTTATTGCCGAGAAGTCAGAGGGGAATCCATTATACGCAACATACTTATCTAGGGAGCTGATATCTAACATCAGTTCGGGTGATGTTACTGATGTAAATGAGTGGTTGAATACGCTACCGGTAATTGGTGGCGATATCGCGAAATATTATTCGCATTTATATGAAAGCGCGAGTGAAGCAGCACAAGCTATTGCCGACATTTTAGGTGTTATTGATTTCGGTGTGTCGGAACAGGATCTGCTAGAAATGCTTGATGATCCGCTAAAAGACTGGCTTTCAAGAGCCCTCACATACTTGACACCGATTATCTCACAAGTATCAGGCCAGGGTGGAATCCGTATATATCATGAAAGTTTTCGAAGGTTTATGTCTGCGGAGATGGAGCGTCAGGGGAGGTCCATTGCGAGCGCCTTGAAACCTGTGATTATATGGCTTTGTGAGAAGGGCTTTTTTAAAGACGCTAGATCCTACCGATTTCTTATGCCAGCCTTTCGTAGAGCCGGTCGTACGGATGATGCGATTGAGTTGGTTGATACTGCTTTCGTTTCAAACAGTATTGCTTACGGCCATCCTCGTGAAGCAATTGAACGCAATTTAGCTCTTGCTATTGATATGGTCGCAGCCAGTATGCGCTGGTCGGATCTTGTTCGCTGCATTGAGCTAAATCGTTCTGCGTACACTTGTTTCGAAGGCCGACTTGATGATCCAATTTCATATTGGGAATCATTTCTCGCTTTGTTTGGTCCACAGGCTGTTGTTGAGCATCTACTATTTGATGGGTATCCGACACAAAGGCCAGATGTTGGGCTTGTTTTATGTTCGCTCATAGATGATGCAGGAGTCACTCCGCCGTGGCGCAAATACTACGAGGCACCTAGCTACTCATCAGATGATGATACGTCGTATCCACATATGGCAAGTGAGCTATCATGGCAAGAACGAGTAGCATTGGCTCGCTTGCATGCTCATATACGTCTCGATGGCTTCGATTCCGTTTCCGACAAGATACTCAAATATCTAACTGACGATTGCCACGATACGTTCCGCGTTGAATTTATTCGAGCGTTGTCTTGTAGAATCGTTCAATCGGCGGGCCAGGATGCCATTAATAAAATTATAGAACAATGCGACGCAACCCCTAATGTGCAATGGCCAGCTCGGTCACAAGTTATTTCAGTTCTCAAGTTGGGATTGGCAGATTTCCTTACCCAACAAGGAGATATTGGTTCTGCGACATTGATGGCGGCAGGGTGTGTTGTTGATGCGCCATCGCCGGATATGGCAGTTGCTCTTGTTTGTAATGGTGCCTCAATACAGGAAGCCGCCGCTCATGCGCTACCGTTATCGTCGTTGAATTTGGGACTGGGAGAACATTATATTGATGAAGCGATGGTCAAAGATATACGGCTATGGATTTCGTCGAGTCGACTATATGCGTTTACAGCTCCTGAACAACTTGATGGCGAATTATCCAGACTGGATGGTGAGGGGTGGTACCGTTGCTGGCTGCGTTTCAATTTGGCGTTGGCGAAATATGAGGCTTCAAAGAGAAAGGAGGATGATGTAGCTGATATACGAAATGCCTTCAAGAAATTATCAAGTGATGTGCGTCCATTTTCCGGCACGCCGCGAGCCTGTGATCTATATCAATTGCGAGGTCTAATTCTCGAAAGCCTAGCATGGGGATTTTCTCTCTTGTCGACATGCGACGAGTGGAGCGAAGCGCTAAGAATAATAAACAAGGTCCATAACGAGACCTCGACCTCACTACAGCGTAGCCCATCTGGTCCCATCGAAGTCGAAGGGCTATTGAAATTGCTATTGCTTCATGTTGAGCGATCCGACGCAGCGCATATAATCAGATCTTTTGTGGAAACGCTTGTAGCGGAAAGGGAAAGCACGGGTACATATTATGAGTACCACGCTGAACATAACATGCTATTGGCACGCATGTACAAATCTACCGAAGATCCACTGAAGGCTCAAGTAATATGGAGAAAGGTCGCTATCTACTTAGCTGGGTATGGATTCAGAAAAGATATTACGATTTATGAACTATTGGATAGCGCACGAGCCTTGATGGAGGCTTCTCGGGACGCTGCGCTTGATGCTCTAGCTAAGGTGCAGCCGCTAACTGATGTGGTATTGCGTCATACAGATGGGAAAGAAACAAGGCAAGCTCCCAATTGCTGGTTTTACAATCTTCTTAAATGCGACTCTTTGGCTGGTCTGGAACTATTATCGCGAACATTATGCGTTCGAGATGCGACTTTGGGATGGCCAATTAGTACAGCGATTGGGGCCGTCATTAAGGCTACGGCAGATACGGCCAACCCTGAATTGCTCACTCATCTTTACTCAGTTCTTCCTTTCGAAGTCGACCACGAATCTGAATCTAAGAGGCTTGCCGATGAGCGCTTGGCCGTTATTGAGCGTCTATTGAATTGTGACCTTGCGCAAGGTGTGGAAGCGTTCAATCGATTGGTGGCTCAGGTCGGTGGGGATGGGCGTAGCTATAAAGAGGGCGCAGTCAGACAGTTAAGAGAGTTTGCAAAGAAGCACACATTCACCTTGCCTGAATTGCCAGAGGGCGTTGATCAGCATGACGAAACCACAATGTCTGGGCGTACTCCTGCGAGCCGATCATCACGTGATGATGCGGCCAATAATGGCGATATTGGCTTATCTAATTGTTTTGCGGGCATGAGTATGTCCGACATCCTTGTGGGTATTCGGTGCGCTGGCGATTCTTTGTTATTGAGCGGGCAGCAAAGGGATAAATTTGTGAACGCGCTGGGGTACAGGCTGCTCAATTTAGTTCAGAATGATCGTGAAGACGATGCAATCCGCGTTATTCGCTATTATTCTCGAATAAGCGGCGCTCAATATCGAAACATTCACCCGTTGGCGGAAGTTGCCGAAGGTCTAGAACGGCATGGATATAATCGCGCTGCCGCTGTTGCCTATGCGCTTGCGTATGTCAGGACGCGTGGGGAGGGCGGTTGGTTGATGATGGGAGGTATGAAGCATGTATCCATATTGATACGTGGCATTCAATTGGAGCGTCATGCTGCACTAGAGAGCGTTGCCGTTGAGATTGCATATATGCTTCGTGATTTGTCGTATCATGCTGGTCTATCACGACATATAATAGAATGTGCTGCTGCTTGGGGAGAACCGCATGTTGCAGTAGACTGTTGGCAATCCGCTTATGATGTTATCCAGCATCGACTGCCAACAGATACGGGTTCCGTCGGATGGTTTGAACGACTACAACCCGACGAGTCGCAGAGATGGTCTATTAACGAAGGGATTATCGCCATACTTCTGGGGTGCACTCATCACCCGATTCTCAATCGCAAGATAGCTGCTTTGGCTGGAGTCTGTAAGGCTATAGTCTCATGCCCTGATGTTCTTGCTCGACCGCTTCGCATATATCTCTCCCGAGATGCGACCGTATCATCTACACTTTTAGTTTTATTTGCGTTGGTGCTATTCGAGAAATCCCCCTATTCAATATCAAAAGCAATGGTCGAGGTCCTTAATGGATACGCTATAAGTGAATTATGGGGCCTAAGTATTTTAGCCCGTAAGCTTCTTGATAGGGCGGGTATGCCGTTACCGAAAGCGCCGCAACAGATGCGGCTCGAAGATAGAAATCTTTCAAGACAACGTGTTGATGCAATACTAACTGTTGATTGTGGTGGAAGAGTTGAACGTCTGGAAGGTATGTGGCCGGATATTCCACATCTCTTGGCAAGTCGGTTTGATGACATATATCGAAGCTCCGCTATGCACGACGAAAGATGTAAAGCAAGTTTCAGATTGTCATATGGAAATGATGGTAAAGTACGTCCTTCAACACCATTATTGCATTGGCACCAAGAACTATTTGAAGTAGCGCTACAGGAAGTGCTTAGCGGTATTAACTCTCACCTATGGGCTACCGGCACATGGTTCGCGGGTGTAGAAGACAATCTCCTTAAGATTGTCATGCCAAACATCGTTGCACATCTCGGCATTAACGCGAGTCGCGTAGTGCGACCATCCTATTCAAAACCACATACCCTAACGCAAGGGTTAAAGGATGTGGCAGTTTTAGATCAAGACCCGCTCTATAATAATTGGCGTCGCATTGCATATTATGAATGCCAGTGGGTACGAGAGGATTCTTCAAGATATGGCCCACCAACATTGACTGCAACGATATATGCTGGCGCTGTTGCTGTGCCTTTAGGAGATAGCCCTCCAGATGATGCATCGCCTTTCCGGGAAGCCGATATTATGGATTGGTGGACTATACGAAGATCGCAAAGGCCCCTTCTGGGGCCTCTAACAGGTTGTGGGTGGGTTGCTGATTGGCTTGGCAATCACCACGTACTTATACCCCCTGCCGAGATTGCCGTATTGGTTAATGTAGTTCCTCCTAAGTACGGCGATCCTATTGCGTGGAAAGATGAGGGCGGTCAGCCGATCGTTGTATTTCGCACGTGGCGAATGCGAGACCCCGAGCAATACGATGGCGAACCGCTGGAGTTCGAGGGGGCAGATTTGTTGATGTGCCCTGACATTTATGAGAAGCTTGAAGCTCTAATAGGTGTTCGGATTCAAGAATTAAGTGTAAAAAACACTCAGCCGTTATCACAATAATGTGCATTTCGGCAATAAATCGTAAATAATGGATTTCGCAAATTAGGTGCGATTGATCTTAACTAATTCGACGAAGAAGATTAGATGACACACATTGTGGGGAAGGTGGCATGAATATGAAGAGCAAATACCACTTTGCGATAATGGTGATCGTCTCTGTTTGTTCCATTAATATTCCCATATTACTTGGAGCAACTCATGCTGCCGAGAAAGCAAAACGAGAGCTGCCGGCTGGGGTGCATCTCATCAAGACAGATGCGCCGACGTCTTGGCCGGCTTCTATGGAAGTTATGGATTCCGGCAGGCTTCATCAGCCTTATCAGCACGTCAAATGCGGTGGGTGGATTCATGAGAGCAATGAGCTTAATGATAACGGAATGATTGAGCTTCGTTGTACTAAATGTGGCAAGAAGTGGAATAAAAAGGTCGGAACACCAATCAAGTGATCAGGAGGCTCATGTATGAGCATTTCAGACCTGGGTCACAATCTATATGAAACGCTGGATATACTCCTGATTGTTTTGATCGTCTGTCCGCTTGTTCTATCTTTACTTCTGTCATGCAAGCCGGGGGACTTTACCAGCGGTCAAAAGTGGATATCGCGATATCTTCGAAGCATTGGCATTAGCTATAAAGTGGTATCCGGCGGAGGCGCGGAGGAGAGAAGTTTATATGGAAGTGTGATCATAGGACTGCTTCGTATTGTTGGGATGATATTCTTGGGCTATATTGTCTGGGTGATCATTTATAGCATTCCCGGGCAATAATCGTTCATTTCCCGTGCTTACTATGTGCTTACTAGAAAAACAGGGGTTACGGCGATGTGCCGTAACCCTTTGTTTTTACTGAGCCGAGGATCGGAATCGAACCGACGACCTGCTGATTACGAATCAGCTGCTCTACCTGGCTGAGCTACCTCGGCCTTAACTTCAGTTGTCTTCATGTGCCGGAGGCCGGACTTGAACCGGCACGAGCTGTGAGGCCCGGCAGATTTTGAGTCTGCTGCGTCTGCCATTCCGCCACTCCGGCGTCACTGCTTCTTCCTCTCATCTTCCGACGCGGGCCGCACCTTGCCGTCGGCGATCTCCCGCAGCGCGCATACTGCCTCACGGTTCTTGCAATATATGAGCGCTTTCGAGCCCCGGTAGAGCTGTTTTGTTCTCTGTGACGCAAGATGAACTAGAGAAAAACGATTCTCCACGAAGTCGAGGCAATCCTCTACTGTCACGCGAGCCATAGACACCTCTCCTGTAAGGTTCCAAAGGGAGCCGTTTTTATTGGCATTTTTCCAGAAAGTCAAGGGGTTGTACGTTTGACGCCCATATTCATACATGATATCGTGCAACTAGTTGAAAATTTTGGGCAACGCGTTGCCGGGGCCTCAATGAATCGCAGCCTGGGTTTTATCGAGAGAGTCCTTCCTGAGTTCCGCAGCCGTCACGTATTTGTGACGAAGCTGCGCCTTGTAGCGTTTTTGGGCTTCTGGGCGATCTACCTTTACTTCATGCGCGACGTCCTCGACCAGACAAAGTGGGTCGCGGCCGTGGTCTTCGCCTCGTTCCTGATGACCGGGGTCGCTTACTATAATGTCATGCGGGGGTTTTGGCTCGTACCTTCATTCGCGCTGGAGCTCTTCTGTGACCTGACGACGATCACGGCGATACTCTATCTCACCGATGGGCCGTTCAGCCCGTATTTTACCGCATATGTCCTGTACGTGATCATCGCCGGCATCCTGTATAATCATTATCTGGCGGCATTGATTGCGGCTGCCTCGGCCGCCTACTACGGCGTATTCCTGTTGCTCTGTCGCATGGGTATCATTCCGCCGCTCGTCATCGATTATGGCGACCGCCTTCCGATACCGTCTTATACGCCATTTGCGCACTTCCTTCTGGCCGCGATTTTGCTCGGCGGAATAGTATATACGGTCAAGGTCGCAAGCTTCTTCTCGCAGCGGCGGGAGCGCGCGCTGGAGAAGAGAAACCGCGAGCTGACGGCATTGCACGGCATGAGCCGGACGATCCGCAGCGCGATTGCGCTTAAGGAGGTCATCGAGCAGCTGCTCGATGGCGTGCTTAAAGGGCTGGGGCTGGAGACCGCGGCGCTCCTCTATTTTGATCGGCACAGCGGCAAGGCGCATCTGCATGTACCAGGCAGGCATCCGAGGCTGGCCGATATAGAGAAGATAATTGGAAGGTCGCTCGAGGGCATAGAGTTCCCGATCGATGCGCTGACAAGCCCGGCCCTGCGCGACATCATGAACCATCGCATCATCTTCAGGCGCGACATAGCAGAGCTGCTCACCGGGCTTGAGTCGGTGATATCGCCGGAACGCGGACGCCGCATTCAGGAGATATTGGCCGTCCGGCGCATCGTAGTGGTCCCGATAATCGCCGAGCACGAGACCCTGGGGGCGCTGATAGGTTTCAGCCGTGAGCCCTTTGTGGAGGAGGGCCAGGTCGCCACCATGGAGGCATTTGCAAATCAGTCCGCACTCTCGCTGGAGGCAGCCCTGCTGATCGACAGGCTCCGTAAGGTTAACCTGCAGTTGCAGGAGGCCAATCGTGTGAAGTCGGAATTTCTGGCGACCATGAGCCACGAGCTGCGCACGCCCCTTACCGCGATTATCGGTTTTTCAGAGCTCTTGACGGAAGGTGTGATGGGCGAGCTCACTGAAGAGCAGAAGGAGTCGCTGCGCGAAGTCCTCCACAATGCCGCCGACCTCCTTGAGATGATCAACAGCCTGCTGGACCTCACGAAGGTCGAGTCAGGCACTATGCGGCTGGACCTGACTACATTCGACATATCTGAGGTGTTTCGCCGCGTGACCGGCACGCTGACGCCTCTGGTCCAGAAGAAGGGGCAGGTTATGTCTGTTGATGTTGAGCGCAATATCCCGCCCGTGGTCGGCGATGAGAGGAAAATTCAGCAGGTCCTGCTTAACCTGCTGGCCAACGCGAATAAATTTACTCCGAAAGGCGGGCATATATCTGCCTCCGCAAGAAACTTCGGATCATGGGACGAGATCAGGGCGCGGACTTCCTGGTCCGGGAGATTTGACGATTGCCCGGAGGCCCTTAAGAGCGGCTGTCTCGAAATAGTCGTTGCGGACGATGGCATCGGCATCCCGCTTGAGCAGCAGGAACGGATATTCGACATGTTCCATCAGGCAGATAGCTCGTCCACGCGCAGCTTTGGCGGCACAGGGCTAGGGCTCGCCCTTGCGAAGAGATTCATCGAGCTCCACGGCGGGCGCATCTGGGTCGAGAGCGAGCTCCACGAGGGCGCTCGCTTTACGGTTGTCTTGCCCCGCCCCTCTTGAACTCTGCTATATTTCTGTTTTCTCTGGTTTTTTGAACGTGTATAATACATTTCCAAAGGAGATACTTTAAATGGGGGGAGGGGTCCGCCAGTATTCCTGGATCATCGACCTCGTGGCGATTTTTCTCTGCGCCTTTTTATTGGCGAAGATCACGAGCGTTTATCTCGGCAGGGCGTTTGAGATTCAGCGTTCTGTTGCAGTCCTCAAGGCTTCGGAGATAGCGCCGACAGAGAGAAAACGCGTGGATATTGCAGAATACCAGCCTATCATGGATCGAAATATCTTTGATTCCACGACGATCGCAATGGAGGGTGCGCCGGCTGCCGAGGGTGCAGCTGCGGAGCAGGCCCCTCTTCCGGCCGGCGAGGCCGTTCAGACCTCGCTAAACGTCAAGGTGATGGGCGTCCTCGTAGTCGGCGATGGCAGGGATGCAAGGTCTACCGCGACGATCGCAGGTGGCGGCGGCGGGGCCCCGGCGCCGGCCAAACCTGGCGAGGCCGCCAAGCCTGCTGCAGGGGGCGAGGCCAAGGTATATGCCGTGGGCGACGAAGAGAGCTTTGCTCCCAACACGAAGCTAACGCGCGTCCAGCCGGACCGTATCGAGTTCCTTAACAACGGACGGCTGGAGTACGCGGAGGTGCTGGGAGAGCAGGCGGCCAGTATTTTCGGTCCGCCGCAGCGCGAGACCGTGGCTACGGAGGCCACGAAGCCGAAGACGGAGAAAGATGCGCTGGTAAAGACCGAGGCGCCTGGAAAGTTCACGGTCGATCAGAAAGAGGTGGACGATGCCCTCCAAAACCTCGACCGGCTTTACACCGAGATCCGCGCGGTGCCGAACTTCTCCGGCGGCAAGGTCTCGGGCATGAAGATACTCTCCGTCAAGAACGGTTCCTTATTCTCCAAGCTGGGCCTGCGGCGCGGCGACGTGCTGCAGAAAATAAACGGCATGGAGCTGGACGTGAAGAAGGGTTTCGAGATATTCAACCAGCTCAAGGAACAGAAGACTATAACGCTGGACCTGATAAGGCAGGGACAGCCAACCACACTCGAATATGAGATACGCTAACAGACTGGCGCTGCTCCTAACGACAGCGCTCATGCTCTCATTTCTGCCGCAGGCCGTGGGCCAGCAGCCACCTGCGCGAGGGCCTGCATCGGCACAGGCTGGTCCTGCCGCTGCGGCGTCTGCGCCGGTTCCTGCGCCCGCGCGCGGCAGCGTGCGGCTTCCAGAGGCGGTGCAGCCCGCCGCACAAGCACCTTCGGCCCAGCCCGCGGCACAGGCCGCCCCCGCCCCGGGCGGGCAGCCCGTCGAGCAGAAGGAAGGCGCTCCGACGCCAGGCGGCGAGGAGATGGTTTATCTCAACGTGCAGAACCAGGATATCAGCGACGTGATCCGTCAGATCAGCAAGGCTACGGGCAAAAACTTCATCATCGACGATAAGGTCCGCGGCAAGGTCACGATCCTGTCCGAGAAGACGATGACAAAGGAAGAGGCATATCAGGCCTTCCTGTCTGCGCTCGAGGTGGCCGGCTTTACAACCGTCGTCGGTCCGGGCGGCATCATCAAAATCGTGAGCCTCAAGGACGCGGCCACTGCACCCATCCCGATACATGTGGATTCCACGCCGTTCACCGACAGCTACGTGACTCGGCTGATCTCCCTGAAGAACATAAGCGCGCTGGACATGTCCAATGCGATCAAGGGCCTCATTTCGAAATCAGGCAACATGTTCGCATATCCTGCGACCAACACCCTCATCATCACCGATTCGGGCACGAACATCGACCGGCTCATGAAGATAATAAAGGAGCTGGATCAGGAAGGCCCGCAGCAGGTGCTTGAGATCATACCGATCAACTATGCCGACGCGAAGAACCTTGCGCAGACAGTGCTTTCCCTATTCGAACTCGAAACCGCGAAGGGAGCCGCCGCTGCGGGAGCCAAGCGCCCCGGCGCTGGAGGCGAGCTGGCAGAGATCAAGGACGTCTCCAAGATAATTGCCGACGAGCGCACGAATTCGCTTATCGTGCTCGCCAGCAAGCGCGCCATAGACCAGGTGCGGGATATCATCGCGAAACTCGATAAACCGTTGGAGGCGGCGGATACCGGCACGATCCACGTTCATTACCTGAAATACGCCAACGCGAAGGATCTCGCCACCACGCTCTCAGCGATTACGTCCGGCGCGGGCAAGGGCGCAGCTGCCGGCAAGGCGGGGGCGGCTCCAAAGCCCGGCGAGAAGGCTGAGGCGGCCGGCAGCGTCGTGGCCCAGCTCGAGGGCGGCGTCTCGATCGGAGCGGATGAGTCTACTAATGCGCTCATCATCACGGCATCTTCAAAGGATTATAAAACAGTTGTAGATGAGCTTATCTCCAAGCTGGATATACCGCGACGGCAGGTCTACCTCGAGGCGATAGTCATGGAACTCGAGGTGGCCAAGAGGAACAAGAGCGGCGCCTCCGGCTATACCGGCGCTGGGAGTGGCTCTATACTTGGCTTTGGAAGCACGAGCTTCTCGGATTTCAGCACCGTGAAGGGATTGTTTGACCCGACGAGCTTCTTCGCGACGCCCGGCCTCCTTGGCGGCCTGCTGTCGCGCGATACGGTGACTATAGATGTGCCGAACGCGGGCGGCACTGGCACCACGTCGCTCTCTATACCGTCATTCGCTGCGTTCCTCAATTTCCTGCAGGTGTATCGCGACGCCAACATCGTATCGTCGCCCAACATCCTCACCCTCGACAACCAGAAGGCCTCGATCGAGGTGACGCGCATCCAGTATGCAAACAAGACCACGCAGTCAGGCACCACCGGCTTCCAGACCGTGGAGCCGTATCCGTTGGAGGCGGGCCTCACGCTGGAGATCACGCCGCAGATCAGCGAGGGCGACGCGGTGCGGCTGCAGATCCACCACAAGCTCTCCAACTTTACCGGGGATCCCGGCCCGACAGGGGCTGCACCCCAGACAAAGCGCGAGATCACTACGACCGTCATGGCCATGGACGGTCAGACGGTCGTGCTGGGCGGTCTCATGGAGGATACGGTCACGCACGACAAGAGCAAGGTGCCGCTGCTCGGCGACATCCCTCTTATCGGTTTCCTCTTCAAGAGCCAAACCAGCAGCGTGACCAAGAACAACCTGCTCGTCTTTATCACGCCCCACGTGATCCGCGATCCATCTGACTTTGCGGAGGTGAACAAGGCCAAGATCGAGCAGCGCAATCGCTTCATCGAGCAGAACTACGGCAAAAAGCAGCGGCAATCGATTTACGACTCGATTGCGATGCATCGCGCGGATCTGCTGGAGTACACGCCGCCGCCGTCCTCGTCGTCGAGCTCGTCGTCGGGTTCATATCAGCCGCCGCCCGCCGCGGCTCCTGCCGCTACGCCGCCGAAATCCACTGGGCCTGTGATCACCGCGCCTCCGCTGGGCACTCAAGGATCGCTGGATTCCGACAGCAGCAGCAAGGGCGCTAACGGCAAGGGCGCGGCAGGAAAACCTTCGCCCAAGCCGGCGGCGCCAGCGGTGGCGAAGGAGCAGCCCGAGCCGGCGGCGCCAGCGGTGGCGAAGGAGCAGCCCGAGCCGGGCAACCTCGATCTGTCGTATTGACGACGTCGTCGGGATGACGACGTCGTCATCCCTCGCTGCGCTCCGGATCCCATGTAGGCCACGGGATCCTTTGGCGAATGGATTTCATACACGGCCTCAGGACAAGCCATGGAAGAGAGAAGTCTGGGTTCCATACTGCTTGAGACCACCTCGCTGACGGAGGAGCAGCTCGAGCAGGCGTTGGCAGTGCAGCGGGAGCGCGGCATCAAGCTGGGCGAGGCCCTGGTGCAGCTCAAGTTCCTGCGCACGGAGGACGTGCTCAAGGCGCTTTCGATCCAGCTGGGATTTCCATACGAGAACAAGATCGATGTAGAGACCATAGCGCAGGACCTCATCGCAAATCTGCCGATCAACTATGCGAAGCAGAACGAGGTGCTGCCGCTCAAGCGCGAGAAGGGCAGCGTGGTCGTAGCGATAGCCGACCCGACTAATTTCTACGCGCTCGATGATCTTCGCATGCTCTACAACTCCGAGATCAAACCCGTCATCGCCTCCTCCTACGAGATCGTAAATGCCATCAACGCGGTCTATAACCGCGCCACCGGGGCCGGCGAGGAGGCGATGGGAGAGCTCGAGGAGGGCGCTGAGATCGCGGACGACTTCAACGAGCCCGTGGACCTGCTCGATGCGGACGACGAGGCGCCGATCATACGGCTCGTGAACTCGCTGCTCTTCCGCGCCGTGAAGCAGAAGGCCTCCGATATCCACATCGAGCCGTTCGAGCGCGAGCTCAAGATAAGATTCCGCATCAACGGAATACTCTACGACATCATGATTCCTCCAAAACGCGCTCAGAACTCCATCATCTCGCGCGTGAAGGTCATGAGCCAGCTCAACATCGCTGAGAAGCGCATCCCGCAGGACGGCCGAATCCGCATCAAGATCGCCGGCAAGGACATCGACATCCGCGTCTCTACGATACCCACGGCGCATGGCGAGAGCGTCGTCATGCGACTTCTCGACGCGTCGACGGTCCTCCTGGACCTGGACTCTCTGGGTTTCTCGCGAAAGAACCTGGAGTTCTTCAAGGAGCTCCTCGCGCACCACAACGGCATCATCCTCGTCACGGGACCCACGGGTTCCGGAAAGACCACCACGCTCTATTCCGCGCTGACAAGGCTCAACACGAACGAGGTCAAGATCATCACGGTCGAGGACCCGGTGGAGTACCAGCTGCATGGCGTCAATCAGATGCAGGTGAATCCCAAGATCGATCTCACGTTCGCCACCGGGCT
>JBBAAC010000016.1:0-20982 GCA_041658465.1 bacterium
AGGCGCAGCAGGACGCGCTGCTTCCGCACGTCGAGGACGGGACCATCACGCTCATTGGATCCACCACTGAAAATCCTTCATTCGAAGTCATCGGCCCCCTGCTCTCGCGAACCAAGGTCTATGTGCTCGAGCCCGTGCCTGCGGAGGAGATCAAAGATGTGGTACGTCAGGCGCTTGAAGACAGCGAGCGCGGTCTCGGCCCTCTCAAGCTTGCAATTGACGACGATGCGCTAGATTTCATAGCGCAGTCAGCAGATGGCGATGTCCGCCGCGCCCTGAATACTGTGGAGATAGCTGCAGACCTCGTCATTCAAAGGATGCCGAAGCATGAAGCAGGAAGCATGAAGCAGGAGAAATCAATTCATGCCTCCTGCCTCTTGCCTCCTGCTTCGTCTGGCATACTTCCTGAGCCAGCTTTGCTGATCACCTTGCAAAATGTGGAGGCCGCGGTACAGCGCAAGAGCCTGCTCTATGACAAAAAGGGCGAGGAGCACTACAACGTGATCTCCGCATTCATCAAGAGCATGCGCGGCTCTGACCCGGATGCAGCGGTCTATTACCTCGCGCGCATGCTGGAGGCAGGTGAAGACCCGCTTTTTGTCGCGCGTCGCATGGTCATCTTCGCAAGCGAGGACGTGTCGAACGCAGACCCGCATGCAGTGCAAGTCGCCATCGCCTGCATGCAGTCGTTCGACTTCGTGGGCATGCCCGAGGGCTGGATCCCGCTCGCGCAGTGCGCCACCTACCTCGCATCCGCGCCCAAGAGCAACGCGAGCTACATGGCTTACAAGGGCGCCAAGGCCGACATCGAGGAGCACGGCACGCTGCCCACACCAAAGCACCTGCGCAACGCGCCCACGAAATTCATGAAGGAGCAGGGCTACGGAAAGGATTACAAATACGCGCACGAATACGAAGGCCACTTCGTTGCCGACGAGCAGTACCTGCCGGACAAGCTCAAGGACCGCACCTACTACGCGCCCACGGAGAACGGCTACGAGAAGACGATCTCCGAGAGGCTGAAGCTGTGGCGTAAGGGCTCAAAGCCATAGGCCGCGGTCGGCAGATATTTCACACAACTTTTTTCCCTTCCTTTCGATAACATCACATCATGACAGTCGAAGCGATTTCATCTGCAGCGCTGCCGCTCCCCTCATCCGCTGACGTTGCGGCTACGGATATTGAAGCCCCTGTTGAACCGACCGATGTGCTCGATTCCTTTGCTCTCGACGAGGCGCATGAACGGGAAGGCGCGGATACGGCCGAACCGCGTCAACCTTTGATGCCTGCGGTCCTGCGTCTCTCGCCCGCGATCAAGAGGGAAATCTTCCATCCATTGCTAAAGGGCGTAGGCCCTAAGTTCGACGAGGCAATAATCGAGACCGCGCGCCTTGGCACTACTGAAGCGAAATCGATATTTCAGCGCGCGATATTCACCCTGGCGCACAGCCTCCACACGGGCGACGGCTCCGGAATCAAGCCGGCAGATTCGCTTCAAGACTACCTCGTGCGACTGAGAATTGTGCGCCTGATGGAGGCGATGGAGGGCCGGCTGGACAGCATGTGGATCTATCCGTTCTCGGGATTCGATCTCCTGCCGTCGCTTTTTGCCTCGCGCGTCATGGGGATCGATTACAAGATAGAAGAAACGAATCTGCCGGCGTACAGCGGTGATCCTAGGGATACGTTTATTATAGACGGAGCAGACCCGCGGTTTGAAAAGGAGCAAAATTATCTTTTCCGGATGTTGAAAAGCTTTCTTGGCTCCGCAGCCAGACACCCGGGGCGCCATATCGCTCTTAATCACGATGTTTTCAGCACCATCATGACGCAGACGCTGCTCCTCAGCGAGGGACGCAATCGCCTGCTCTTTCTCAAAGGCACCCAGTGGATGGATCTACCTCCGACCGGGTGCAGAGACGATAGCGATATTGCGAGACGCGCGCTTGTCACCAAGTGCACAAAGCCAGGCGAGCTCGTCGCCGTATGGGATTGCAATCCCCAGCTGGACAGCTTTCTCGTGCAGTCCGGTCTCTGTGAGCAGGTCCCGCCGAACTTCCTGCCTGACGATCTCGCGTTGAGGGTAGCGGGCAAGGGCATCAGCGAAGGGAAAATAGTCGTCTCCGTAGGCAGCACTGCGTATGAAGGAAAGATCTGCTTCATGATCCCCGAGGCCCTTCGCCTCTTCCGCAACCGCGGCTGATCATATAGAAAGGCGGGTTTCCGCGATTCCGCGTTGACTCGACTTGGACATTGTCGTAGGTATCCGCAACTTCGATGCACAACTCCGATCTATCCCGCAGAACCCCACTCCACCTCCTCCTCGAGGACGGCAGCGCATTTTCGGGCCATGCATTCGGTGCAAATGTCGAGAATTCAG
Source organism: bacterium (assembly GCA_041658465.1). Lineage (GTDB taxonomy): Bacteria > UBA10199 > UBA10199 > 2-02-FULL-44-16 > JAAZCA01 > JAJZQH01. The sequence goes on from JBBAAC010000016.1 coordinate 2,381, forward strand.
GCGAGGTCGTCTTCAACACCGGGATGGTGGGCTATCCGGAATCATTCACCGATCCATCCTATCGCGGCCAGATACTGGTGCTCACCTACCCGCTCATAGGCAACTACGGCGTGCCGGCGGAGTTCGAGCACGAACTCTCGCACGGGTACGAGTCGAGCCGAATTCACCTGGCGGGCCTTGTGGTCGCCGATTATTCAGAATTTCACCACCACTGGACCGCGCATCGAGGCCTCTCCGACCTGCTCAAGGAGCAAGGGATTCCGGCGATCGCCGGCATAGACACGCGCGCGCTCACTAAGCGGCTTCGAGAGCGCGGTACGATGATGGGCAGGATCGCGTGCGCCCTCCCTGATCCTTCATTTGCAATTTCAATCCCGCCGGTCTCGCGCCGGGTCGCTGCGGAGGCGTCGATCTCGGAGCCCCGCACTTACGGCGACGGCAAGAAGCGCGTGGCGCTCGTGGACTGCGGGTGCAAGAACTCGATCGTCAGAAGCCTCGTGAACCGCGGGGTCACGGTCGTGCGCGTGCCCTGGAATTTCGACCCCACCTCTATCGACTGCGACGGGGTACTCTTCTCAAACGGGCCCGGAGATCCGATCGATTGCGAGGCCACGATAGAGAACGCGCGGCGTGTCCTGTCGGCCGGGCTGCCGACCTTCGGCATCTGCCTCGGCAGCCAGATCATTGCCCTTGCAGGCGGGGGCACGACATACAAACTCAAGTTCGGGCACCGTGGCCAGAACCAGCCGTGCTCGCTCGAGGGGAGCCGGCGCTGCTATATCACGTCACAGAACCACGGCTACGCGGTCGACGCAAAGACGCTGCCCGCTGACTGGGCGGCGTGGTTCACCAACGCGAACGACGGCACAAACGAAGGCATCAGGCACACGAGCAAACCGTTCATGGGAGTTCAGTTCCACCCCGAGGCGATGCCGGGGCCGGTGGACACCGGGTTTTTGTTTGATGAGTTTGTAAATATGATGAAGTGAATCATCATCCCTCCCCCTTTGTAAGGGGGAGTTGGAGGGGGTAGATCATGATCTACCTCCCCTTCCCCCTCCTTACAAAGGAGGGGAATGTGGAGAGCATGAATCTCAAATTGAACAAAGTGTTACTGTTAGGCTCCGGTGCGCTCAAGATCGGCGAGGCGGGCGAGTTCGACTACTCCGGCAGCCAGGCGATCAAGGCGCTCAAGGGCGAGGGGATCAAGACCGTGCTGGTCAACCCCAACATCGCCACGATCCAGACGTCAGAAGGGTTTGCGGACCAGGTCTATTTCCTGCCCGTGACGCCGGAATTTGTGGAAAAGGTCATCGAGAAGGAGAGACCGGACGGAATACTCCTCTCGTTCGGCGGGCAGACCGCGCTCAACTGCGGTGTGGCGCTCTATCGCTCAGGCGTCCTTGAGAAATACAACGTGCGCGTGCTGGGAACTCCGGTCGCTACGATCGAGGACACAGAGGACCGGGAGCGGTTCGTGCAGAGGCTCGCGGAGATCGCAGTTGCAGTGCCTCGCAGCCACGCCGTCTCATCCATGGAAGACGCGCGAAGGGCAGCCCGCGAGATCGGCTATCCTGTAATGATCCGCATCGCATACGCGCTGGGGGGCTTAGGCTCCGGGCTCTGCGCAGACGAAGAAGAACTCTTGCACCGCGTCTCCGCAGCGCTCGCGCACACGAGCCAGGTGCTGATCGAGGAGTCGCTCAAGGGCTGGAAGGAAGTGGAATACGAAGTGGTGCGCGATTCGTGCGACAACTGTATCACCGTCTGTAATATGGAAAACTTCGACCCGCTGGGCATTCACACGGGCGAGAGCATCGTGGTGGCGCCGTCGCAGACTCTCACCAACCGCGAATATCACAGGCTGCGCGAGATAGCGATCCGCACGGTGCGCCACCTCGGCATCGTGGGCGAGTGCAACATCCAGTATGCGCTCAATCCGTCCGGCGACGAATACCGCGTGATCGAGGTGAACGCGCGCCTCTCGCGCAGTTCGGCGCTCGCATCGAAGGCGACCGGCTACCCGCTCGCGTACGTCGCGGCGAAGATCGCGATCGGAAAATCGCTCACCGAGATACGCAACGCGGTGACGGGCGTCACCTCCGCATGCTTCGAGCCCGCGCTCGACTACGTGGTCGTAAAGATTCCGCGCTGGGACCTCAAGAAATTCCGCAGAGTTTCGCGCCAGATCGACTCGGGCATGAAGTCCGTGGGCGAGGTCATGGCGCTCGGCCGCACGTTCGAGGAGGCGCTGCAAAAAGGAATCCGGATGCTCGAGATCGGCGCCGACGGGGTAGCGGGCGGCGCGGGCATCCGCTTCGAGGACCTCGAGGAGGAGATTCGCTCGCCTTCTGACGAGAGGATCTTTGCGGTCTATCGCGCGCTCAAGGACGGCTGGCCGATCCCGCGCATACAGGAGCTCTCGCGCATAGATCCGTGGTTCCTCGCAAAGATTGCCAACATAGTCGCCACCGAGACAGCGCTCGCCCGTAGCGCCGGGGGCGAGCTATCAAGGGAGCTCCTGCTCTGTGCGAAGCAGCGGGGCTTCTCCGACCGGCAGATCGCGAAGGTCCTCGCAATGGACGAAGATTCGATCGCGCGACGCAGGCACGAACTCGGCATCAATCCTTCAATTAAGCAGATCGACACTCTCGCGGCCGAATACCCGGCGCAGACAAACTACCTCTACTGCACGTACAACGGCTGTGAGGACGATGTTGCGGCAGAGCAGCGTCGCTCGGTCATGGTGCTCGGCTCCGGCGCATACCGCATAGGCAGCTCGGTCGAGTTCGACTGGTGCTGCGTGAATGCGGTGCAGTCGCTGCGCAAGATGGGTTTTTCCACCATCATGGTGAACTGCAATCCCGAGACGGTCTCAACGGACTTCGACGAGTGCGACAGGCTCTATTTCGAGGAGCTCACGTTCGAGACCGTGCTCGAAATCTACAGGCGCGAGCGACCCGTCGGCGTCATCGTATCCGTAGGCGGCCAGACCGCGAACAATCTGGCCCTCCGCCTCCACCGCGCGGGAGTGAGCATTATGGGCACGCCCGCGGAGTCGATCGATCGCGCCGAGGACAGGCACAAGTTCTCAAAGCTCCTCGACTCGCTCGACATCGCGCAGCCGCAGTGGCGCGAGCTTTCGACCCTCGACGAGGCCAAGGTCTTTGCGGATGAAGTCGGTTATCCGGTGCTCGTGCGACCCTCCTACGTCCTCTCCGGCGCCGCGATGGCGGTGGCGACGGACGCGGAGAGGCTCACGCTGTTCCTCGCGCGCGCGGCCGACGTCTCGCCCGACCACCCTGTCGTGATCAGCAAGTTCATACTCGGAGCCAAGGAGATCGAATTCGACGGTGTGGCCAAAAACGGCGAGCTCACCGCGTACGTGATCTCGGAGCACGTGGAGAACGCGGGCGTTCACTCAGGCGACGCGACGATAGTGGTGCCGCCGCAGAGGACGTATCTCGAGACCATCCGGCAGGTGAAGCGCATAGCCGCCGACGTGGCGAAGGCGCTCTCGATCCACGGGCCGTTCAACATCCAGTACCTGGCCAAGGACAACGACGTGAGCGTGATTGAGTGCAACCTGCGCGCGTCGCGAAGCTTCCCGTTCGTGTCAAAGGTCTGCGGCGAAAACCTCATCGACGTGGCCACAAAGGTGATGATGGACTGGCCGGTGCCGCCGATAAAGCTCAAGCCGTTCAACCTCGATTACGTGGGCGTGAAGGCGCCGCAGTTCTCGTTCACGCGCCTGCGCGGGGCAGACCCCACGCTCTCCGTGGAGATGTCATCCACGGGGGAAGCGGGATGTCTCGGAGACGACTTCGAGGAGGCGTTTCTCAAGGCCATGCTCTCGGTGGGGCTCAAGCTGCCGATACGCACGGCGCTCCTTTCCACGGGGCCTGTCGAGAGCAAGCTCGACTTCCTGCCTGCCGCAAAGGCGCTCTCGTCGCTGGGTACCAAGATCTACGCGACATCCGGAACTGCGCGGTTCTTGAAGGATAACGGCGTGGATGCGGAAGTCGTCAACTGGCCGATGGAGGGCGGCGACGCCAGCGCGGATGCCGTAATCCGATCAGGCCACGTGGATCTGGTCGTCAACATACCAAAAAATTATTCAAAGGACGAGCTCACCAACGGCTACCAGATCCGCCGCGCTGCAGCGGACGCGGGCGTGCCGCTCATCACGAATCTCCAGCTCGCAAAGAGGCTGGTGGAATCGCTTTCGAAGAAGGACGCTACGGAATTGAATTGCAAGGCGTGGAGTGAATATCAGTGACGCATCGGCGTCATTGCTTTACCCGCGAATTTCGGACATTTCAGATGCGCCGAGCTTATACCTGTATACTTACTACTTAATGAGTCCTCTTTGCCTGGCGTCGCCGAGCGCTGAGACAACGGCTGGCGAAGTGGGGGCGATTTTGGCAAGGGATTCGGCTGCAGTCTCTCTAACGAGAGTATCTAGATCCTGCAGCGCTCCGATGAGCTCCGGCACAGCCGCAGATGCCGCAGGACCGATTTTGCCCAGGGCACGGGCTGCACCCACACGAACACCCTGATATTGATGCTTCAGCGCTGCAATGAGGACAGGCACGGCCGCTGAGGCCGCAGGACCGATATTGACAAGGGAATTAGCTGCACTCCAGCGAACGTACGCATCTTGATCCTTCAGCGCTGCGATGAGGGCGGGCACGGCCGCAGATGCCACAGGACCGATGCCGCCAAGGGATTCGGCTGCACTCGCGCGAACGTTCGCATCTTGATCCTTCAGCGCTGCGATGAGGGCGGGCACGGCCGCAGATGCCGCATGGCCGATTTCGCCAAGGGCACGCGCTGCTCCCGCGCGAACGAGTGCATTTTGATCCTTCAGCGCTGCGATGAGGGCAGGCACGGCCGCAGGGCCGATATTGCCCAGTGCAGCGGCTGCACGAATGCGAACGCCGGCCTCTTGATCCTTCAGCGCTACGATGAGATCAGGCACGGCCGCGGAGGCTGCAGGACCGATGCTCTGAAGGGCATCGGCCGCACGCATGCGAACGTTCGCGTCCTGATCCTTCAGCGCTGCGATAAGTGCAGGCACGGCCGCAGGGCCGATCTTGCCAAGGGCACGCGCTGTAACCATGCGAAAGTTGGCATCTTGATCCTTCAGCGCTGCGATGAGGCTCGGCACAGCCGCGGCAGCCGCAGGGCCGATCTTGCCAAGGGCATCGGCTGCCCTTGTGCGAATGTTCGCATCTTGATCCTTCAGCGCTGCGATGAGTGCAGGCACAGCCGCAGAGCCAATTCTGATAAGGGCAATTACCGCATTCTTGTGAACGAGTGCATCTTGATCCTTCAGCGCCGCGATGAGGGCAGGCACGGCCGAAGGGCCAATTCTCATAAGGGCAATTACCGCACCCTCGCGAACGTTCGCATCTTGATCCTTCAGCGCTGTGAAGAGGGCAGACACAGCCGCGGATGCCGCAGGGCCGATGTTGCAAAGGGCCCGGACCGCACCTCCGCGAACTTCCGCATCTTGATCCTTCAGTGCTGCGATGAGGTATGGCACGGCCGCAGGACCGATTTTGCCCAGGGCCCCGGCTGCATCACTGCGAACGTTCTCAACCGGATCTTTCAGCGCTACGATGAGGGCAGGCACGGCTACAGAGGCCGCAGGGCCGATTCTGCCAAGGGATTCAGCTGACCTGTAGCGAACGACCTCATTTTGATCCTTCAGCGCTGCAATGAGCGCCGGCACGACCGCGGAGGCTGCAGGACCGATTCTACCAAGGGCCTCGGCTGCATTCCAGCGAACGTACGCATCTTGATCCTTCAGCACTGTGATGAGGCTCGGTATGGCCGCGGAGGCCGCAGGACCGATTCTGCCAAGAGCATAGGCTGCGACTCCGCGAACATCCGCATCATGATCCTTGAGCGCTGCGATGAACGCCGGGACTGCTGCAGGGCCCATCATGCCAAGGGAAATGCTTGCCAACTTGCAAACGTTCGCACCTGGATCCTTCAGCGCTGCGAAGAGCGCCGGGATCGCTGCGGATGCTGCAGGGCCCATCTCGCCAAGGGCACCGGCTGCCATCGCACGAACGCCCGGGCTTCGATCCCTCAGCGCTGCAATAAGGGCGGGCACAACCGCAGATGACGCAGGACCGATTTCACCAAGAGCACTGACTGCGCCTTCGCGAACCCGCGAGTTCTGATCCTTGAGTGCTGCAATGAGCGCTGGCACGGCTGCAGGGCCGATCTTGCCAAGGGCAAGGGTTGCGCCATCACGAACCCCCGTGTTCGGATCCTTGAGCGCTGCGATAAGCGCCCGGACTGCTGCGGATGCTGCAGGACCGATATTGCCAAGGGCATCGACTGCGCTTTCGCGAACCTGCAAGTCCTGATCCTTGAGCGCTGCGATGAGCGCCGGGACTGCTGCGGATCCCGCAGGGCCCATCTCGCCAAGATTACGGGCTGCCTCCGTTCTCACACTGGCGTCCCGATGCTTGAGCTCCAAAACGAGCTGCGCAATGCACTGCGGATCAGCACTGCACTGCTGATTAGCACTGCCTTGTCCCTTTACCTGTGCAACAACTCCATTCCTCAAAAAAGCGGGAACACTTTGCACGCCCATAGAACCCAATGGCATTTTCATACCTGCAAGCTGATATCCGTTTGATGCATGAGGGCCGGATTCGGAGACGGCAGTGTCTTCAAAGGTCACGTCCCGGGAAACGACATCTTGTCTGCCCGTTTTCGCTGTCTCTCTTAGACATGTCATGACAACCTCCTCATGAAAAAAACTCGTCGTGATTTATATCGGCAGGCCCCCTATCCAATTTAATAAGGTGCACTGAGCAGATTTCCGCACCTTTCGAGGTGAGGCCCGTCCAATTATATTATTTATCGCGACGTATCAATATAAGTTGCTTCTTTTTTTCATGCTCATGTGCCAGCCGCAAAAGGGCCTCCGATAGGGTTTCGGGGTCGATCGTAGCAGTCTTTGACTGCACATTGCCGAATCAGGGTTAAATGAGGTCCTTCAGGAGTCTGGTCGAGACAACCCCCGCCATCATCGCAATTCCAAACGCCAGCGATAGCTTTGCGGTGCGGTCGACTGCCAGCGCCATCACGGGGCGATCGCTGGGTTGCGCCCGCCATACGTCGCGCAAGAGCGGTATCGCAAGTGGCAGCGTAATCAGCGTCAGCAGAACGCCGGGAGGGAGTGCGCGGGCCGCGACCGCAACGAGCGGAATCACATATGCGCCAGCGATCAGCGATGCAAAAAAGATCCGCGAGCCCTTCGTGCCTATTATCGAGACGAGCGTCCTGAGCCCGACCTTCAGGTCGTCTTCCGCGTCGCGCATATTGTTGGCATGCAGTATTCCGTCCACGAGCAGGCCGAATGAAAACGCGCAGAGTACGGCCGACCAGGAGATCGAGCGCGCCTGGATGAAATATGATCCGAGCGTGATGCCTATGCCGAATGCCAAAAAGACCGCGGCGTCTCCCAGAGCGCGATACTTGAACCCCTTGCCGGGAACCGCGTAGCCTGCTCCGGCGACAAAGCCGCCGGCGATAATTAGTATGAGCGGCATGCCCGCGCGCGCCACGAGCGGAAGCGCGGCAACTGCGGATATGGCGAAAAAATAGATCGACGCGACGAGGATATCTCTCGGCGTGAGGGAGCCCTCGACGAGCACGCCGCTCCCGCCTAACGTACCCGCACGGTCGATGCCGTTTTTGAAGTCGAAATAATCCTGCAGGAGATTGACCGCCGCGTGGACCGCGACCGCGCCGAAGAGCGTCATGACAGCGAGGTCGACGCGAATCGCGACACCGGCCTGCCATGCCAGCGCAACGCCCAAAAGCGCGGGCACAGCGGAGGCGGGAAACGAGATGGGCCTCAGCGCCCGCCACCAGAGCTTGATGCTATGCCATGGTTTCATGCATCCCTCATAAGGCCAGTCAAGCCAGTCAGGCTAGTCAGGCCAGCAAGGTGTACTGATGCATGATCTACCCCTCCCAACCTCCCCCTGCCTACCGGCAGGCAGGCTTACAAAGGGGAGGAGACGTTATTCCCCTCCTTTGTAAGGAGGGGCTAGGGGAGGTAGATCATGACATCTACCACCTTGCTTGCTTTGCTGGCCTCGTTGGCTTTACTTGCCAAATTGCAGATAGAGCAGTGTCGCGAGACCTGCGGCCCAGCAGTAGTAGGCGAACCAGGAAAAGCGGCCGCGCTTCACGATGCGAAGCAGCCACTTGATGCACGCGAAGCCGACTATCGCCGCAACCGCTGCGCCCGCGATCGCTGCGACGGCGATATCGTGAGAGAAGTGTTGCATCTCCTTGAGCTTGAAAAGCGACGCGCCACCGATGGCGGGCACCGCGAGCAGGAACGCGAAGCGCGCGGCAAGGGCGCGATCCACGCCGAGGTAGAGCCCGCCGGAGATCGTGGAACCGGAGCGCGAGATGCCGGGGATAATCGCAATCGCCTGCGCGACGCCGACCAGCAACGCGCGCCAGAATCCCATGCCGCTCACGCCGATACGCTGATCGCGCGCGAAGCGCGTACCCCAGAGGATGCAACCGGTGACGAGGAGCATTGCAGCGGCAGCGGTCACGCTCGAAAAGAGCCTCTCGAAGAAGTCGTTCAGCGGCGGGCCGAGCAGTCCCGCGGGGATCGATCCCACGATGATCATGAGCCCCATTCGGCGCGCCTGCCTGCCGCTCATCCCGGTGGCCGCGCAGACATCATCGCCCGGGTTGCGCCTGAAGATGTTTGCAAGAATCTGGGCTATGTCGCGCCAGAATGCCACGAGTATAGCGAGGAGCGTGCCGAAATGCAGGCAGACGTCAAATGCCAGCAGCCCGCCGTTCTCGAGCTTGACGCCCAGGAGCCCCTGCGCAATCACGAGGTGGCCCGAGCTCGACACAGGAAGAAACTCCGTGGCCCCCTGCAGCGCGCCGAGAAATATCGCCTTGAGCATGGAGAGTTCGTTCATAAAAATGCGCCTCCAAAAGGAGGCGCATAGTAAGAGCCGCTCATTGTGATGTCAACCCTTCGACCGAGCTCAGGACAAGTCATTGCGGATATACAAATGTCGATTGCGCGGAATCGGAACTTGGGGTCGTGAGCGTACCTGTAGTATTGAGAACAGGACTGCCGTCGATAAATGCGCTCAACTGATAATCTGCCGAGCCGCTTCCGCCGTAATAGCGGACCCATACTGTATAGGTCCCTGCGGGCGCATTTGATTGCCAGTAGATGTTTTCCTTGGCGGGCCCGGAGGCATCGCCGCCGTCCTGGTCGTCATGATCGAGCTGGCCTCCGCTGGCGCTCGAAGTGTGACCGTAGAAAATCTCCTCACCCGACGGATCCTTCACATGCAGATCCAGATCAACCGTTGCCTCCCATTGCAGCGTCACCTGAACCGCTCCGCCTCCGAACTGCAGGCCCATCTCAATGAGTTCGATCTCGTCCTGCTGCCCTGCGATCGTGGCATTCGCTGTCTCAAGGATCGTTGCCGTTGCCGTGAGAACTATGCCGGCGCACGCAGTGGGATCGCCGCCAACGCACTGTGCAGTATCGATCAGCGTGAGCGTCGTACCTGTAGCGCTTGCAAATGCAGTATCCTCGCCTACAAGACCTGCCTGCGTGCCGAAGTACATGAGCGTGGATGCACACGCCAGCGCAACCGTGGGCACGGTCACACCTGCCGATACTATCGCACTACCTATAGATACGCCGCAGAGTGTTGCACCGATCAATGTTGCACCAAACTGCACTGCATTGGCAAGATCTGCAGGGTTCAGTGTCCGCAACTGCAGCTTTTCAATCCCTGATAATACCTGTGCCTGCGGAGTTACAGTGGGGATGAGAGTCGCGAGCCGTGACATGATCGCCGCGTCCACTGCAACATTATGCACGGTCTTTGTCGTCCCGTCCGGCAGCACAAAGCCCACGTTGACCGTATTATTTGTTGTATCCCACCCGTCGAAACATATGACGTTGCCGTCCACCACTGCGCGGGTCGGATACCCGTCATCTCCAAAGTAGAGCACGATGTCGTTGCCATCCGGGGTCTTCCAGGTTGCCGTGCCGGAACTCACGGTCATGAGGTTTCCGTCCTTGTCGCCTGCCACGGCCTCCGTGCCGTCACTCGAGAGGGCAGCGCCGATGTTCTCATATGAAGTGCCGCCGCCGCCATTTTCTGAACCAGAAGAGCCGCAACCAGTTGAAATAATGAATAATAATGTGATCGCCGCAATTGATAACCGTCTCATATGCCCCCTTATATAATGAATACAGGCTTGAAGCTTACATCTTTTCCAATTTTATATTATGATCTAATCAAAACCGCAATCAGAATTCAGATCGTCGCGCTTGATATTCGACTTGTTGATTGGCAGAGTGCGCTGCCGTCTCGGGCGCTTGGCTCAGCGGAAGAGCATCCGCCTTACACGCGGAGGGTCACAGGTTCAAATCCTGTAGCGCCCACATGAAGACAGTGGAAAGTTTAAAGTTAAAAGTGTAAAGGAAAGCAGTGAGTTGACATTTTTAGTCCATCAGTTAGAAGGGCTCGCCTTGGATCGTCGCCCTGAATTGGTTCATTGAAAACGCGCAACGTGGAAATTGTTTGTACGGCGGGGCTGTAGATCAATTGGTTGGATCGTCGCCCCTGCCTGCCGGCAGGCAGGCTGTCACGGCGAAGGGGCAAGCGCGGCGAAGCGTTAGCGGAGCCATAGCGCGCGGCAGTAATGACAACAACGCGACCGATGAGGGAGCGTTGTTATCCTCTGACGGGGTTCGAGTCCCGTCTCGGTATTTTGAAAATCTGTAGTGAAATTTGGTTTGCGGGGCTGTAGATCAATTGGTTGGATCGTCGCCCTGTCACGGCGAAGGTTGCGGGTTCGAGTCCCGTCAGCCCCGCAAACCAAATTTCTATCCGAGCCTGCTGTCCGAGTCCCCTGCCCTTTGTTGACATTCGCTTCATGTATCCTTATAGATGCGCCAACTTTTTCGCGTTTTCCACCTACAGGAGGAGAATACAATGAAGAGCATCAGGTGGCGAGGATTGCTGCAGTGTCTTGGCTTCATCGCAGTGCTGCTGGCAGCGAGCACGGCCTCGGCCAGCGAGGCGGACCTCATCATGCCGCAGCTCGCGGTCACCTATGATTTCTTCGGCTTCGAGGTCGCGGGGACAACGCTCCTCGGCAGCGGCATCATCATATGCCTGCTCGGCATGGGTTTCGGACTCATGGAGTTCATAAAGATCAAGAAGCTGCCCGCTCACCGCTCCATGCTCGACGTCTCCGCGCTCATCTACGAGACCTGCAAGACCTACCTCATACAACAGGGAAAGCTGCTCATCGTGCTCGAGCTCTTCATCGGCTCCACGATCTTCGCCTACTTCTTCCTGCTGCGTCACTTGGAACTCCTCAGGGTGCTCACGATCCTGGGCTGGTCGGTGGTCGGCATCCTGGGCTCCTACAGCGTCGCCTGGTTCGGCATGCGCATCAACACATACGCCAACAGCCGCACCGCCTTTGCATCGCTCTACGGCAAGCCGATCAGCATCATGGAGATCCCGCTCCGCTCGGGCATGTCCATCGGCGTGCTGCTCATCTGCGTCGAACTCATAATGATGATCTCGATCCTGCTCTTCATAGCGCCTGAGAACGCGGGCGCGTGCTTCATCGGCTTTGCGATCGGCGAATCTCTCGGCGCCTCGGCGCTGCGTATCTGCGGCGGCATCTTCACAAAGATCGCAGACATCGGCTCCGACCTCATGAAGATCGTCTTCAAGATCAAGGAAGACGACGCTCGCAATCCTGGCGTCATAGCCGACTGCGTTGGCGACAATGCAGGCGATTCGGTCGGCCCCACGGCTGACGGATTCGAGACCTACGGCGTCACCGGCGTGGCGCTCATCACGTTTATCGTCCTGGCCACAGGCATGGAGTTCGGACCGGACGGCGGCGTGGCCAAGGTCGCGGGCTGGGAGATGCTGCAGGCCAAGCTGCTCATCTGGATCTTCTCGATGCGCATACTCATGATCATCACGTCCATCGGCTCCTATGCGCTCAACAGCCTCATCTCGCGCGCGCTGTATGCAAAGAAGGACAAGTTCAATTTCGAAGCGCCGCTTACGCATCTCATCTGGCTCACTTCGCTTCTCTCGATCGGCGTCACCTTTGGCGTGAGCTGGCTCATGCTCAACGACATGGGCCCGGGCTTCTGGTGGAAGCTCGCCACGATCATAAGCTGCGGCACGATCGCGGGCGCACTCATTCCGGAATTCACCAAGATATTCACCTCTGCAAAATCAAAGCACGTCAAGGAAATCGTCACCGCATCACGCGAGGGCGGCGCCTCTCTCACGATCCTCTCGGGGCTCGTGGCCGGCAACTTCGGCGCGTTCTGGAAGGGGATGGTGATCGTGGCCCTCATGACGGTCGCCTACATCACATCCACGCAGGGCCTCGGCGACTACATGATCTACCCCACGGTCTTCGCGTTCGGCCTCGTGGCATTCGGCTTCCTGGGCATGGGACCGGTCACCATCGCGGTGGACAGCTACGGCCCTGTCACCGACAACGCGCAGTCCATCTTCGAGCTCAGCCAGATCGCGGAGCTCCCTAACGCCAAGGCAGAGATCGAGAAAGAGTTCGGCTTTACCCCTGACTTCGTAAACGGAAAACAGAGGCTCGAGGAAAACGACTCGGCTGGCAACACATTCAAGGCCACGGCAAAGCCCGTGCTCATCGGAACTGCGGTGATCGGAGCCACCACGATGATCTTCTCGATCATTTTGCTCCTCAACCTCAAACTCGATCTGCTCAACCCCCTGGCGCTTCTCGGTATCATAACCGGCGGCGCCGTGATCTACTGGTTCACCGGCGCATCGATGCAGGCGGTCACAACCGGCGCGTACCGGGCGGTCGCTTATATCAAGCACAACATCAGGCTCGAGGGCGCCACTAAGGCATCTCTCAAAGATTCAAAGGAAGTCGTGCGCATCTGTACGCAGTACGCGCAGAGCGGAATGGTCAATATATTCGGCGTGCTCTTCTGCCTCACCCTCGCGTTCGCGTGTATGAGCCCGGTATTCTTCACCAGCTACCTTATCTCCATCGCGGTATTCGGCCTCTTTCAGGCCATGTACATGGCCAACGCCGGCGCCGCCTGGGACAACGCAAAGAAGATCGTGGAGGTAGATCTCAAGGAAAAGGGCACGTTACTCCACGCCGCCACTGTGATCGGCGACACGGTGGGTGATCCTTACAAGGACACGTCGTCAGTCGCGCTCAATCCGATCATCAAATTCACCACACTCTTTGGTCTGCTCGCCGCGGAAATCGCGGTCTCGGCCAAGGAGACGGCATTCTGGATCGGGTGCGTGCTGCTCGTTGCAGGCCTCTTCTTCGTGTATCGCTCATTCTACGGCATGCGCATCGGCGCCAACGTACACCGCGACCCGATCAAGGAGCTCGCTACGAACGAAACTGCGACGAACGAAGCGTAGTTGCATTAGTAAAATGAGAGATCCCAACCGAACTTATGCCAGAGGACCGCTGCGCGGGCTCAATCCCGACGTGGTCAAGCTCGGCATAGTCTCTTTCCTGGCCGACGTGTCGAGCGAGATGCTCTATCCGCTGATCCCGATCTTTCTCACGACCGTGCTCGGCGCGCCCATGGCTATCGTAGGCGTGATCGAGGGCGCGGCAGAGGCCACGGCGAGCCTGCTCAAGACCGTATCCGGTCGCATCTCCGATATCACCGGCAAGCGAAGGCCCTTCGTCTTTGCGGGCTATTCCATATCCGCGATCGCAAAGCCGCTCATGGCGCTGGCCGCGGGTTGGCCGCTCGTACTCTTCGCGCGCGTCGCGGATCGCTTCGGCAAGGGGCTGCGCGTGAGCCCGCGCGACGCACTCCTTGCGGACTCGATCTCGCAGGAATTCCGCGGCCGCGCTTTCGGCTGGCATCGCGCCATGGACACGGCCGGCGCAGTGCTGGGACCCTTGCTCGCGCTGCTGCTGATCTCGGTCTTCCACGACAACCTGCGCACGATCTTCCTCATCTCATTCGTGCCCGGCATACTGGGCGCCTTGGTGGTCCTGGCGGTGCGCGAGCGCGGCCATGCCCCGCAGACGCCGCAAGCGAGCAGCATCGCGTATCGAAATCTGCCCAGACCCTTCCGCAGCTATCTCCTGGCGTGGGGCGTGTTCGCGGTGGCTAATTCGAGCGACGTCTTCCTCATCCTCAAGGCAAAACAGGTCGGGTTCAGCACCGCCACGGTCGTGCTCGCATACGCGTTCTACAACAGCATCTATGCCGCATCGTCGCCCGTGCTCGGCAATCTTTCGGACAAAGTTGGCCGCAAGGTCGTGCTGGTCGGCGGGCTTTTGGTCTTCGCGCTTGTCTATCTAGGATTCGCGATCTCGGTGGCAGGGTGGCACATCTGGGCGCTCTTCGGAGTCTATGGATTGTATACGGCCGCTACCGACGGAGTGGGCAAGGCGTTTGCAGTGGATCTTGTGCCTAAAGAAATTCGGGCTGGGGCGTTGGGCCTGCTCGGCACCGTCACAGGTATCGCAGCGCTCGCGGCCAGTTCTATCGCCGGCGCGCTCTGGACCGAGATAGGTTCATGGGCCGCGTTCGCGTACGGCGCTGCGGGCGCTATCGTCGGGGCAATGCTGCTCTCATTCATTACGCAGCAGCCGGCGCCGGGCTCCTCAACCGCGTCTGACTGATCCCCTGCCACGGCTTTCCGCAACTCGCCGCCCGTCATCGGACAACGCTTTCACAGTTCTTCTTGCCTCCGATGTCATTCCTTTTGCGCGATCCTTCATCCGCCGCAACATGAACCTCGCGACGGCCTCTTTCTCCTTCTCGCTCAATCTGTCAAATCGATCGAAGCCCAGCTTTCCTAGATTACCTTTAAGAAAACCGTCCATGGCCTCCTGTGGTATCCAGCCTGCCAGGCTGTGTTTGTAAGCACTTAGTTCTTCCAACTCTATTTCATAAGCCCTGGACCAATTCAGCATCTTACTATTGAGGTTTGTACTGGGCCCAGTCTTGAGATCCAATAATCTGCCGGCATTCGCGGCATCCAGGAGGACATAGCCGGGCACTTTCACCGAGGGAGAGTATAGGATCTCTTCCGTGATGCGCTTGATGAGTTCTTCAGCTTCAGGGTGCCTAGATAAATACTCTTTAACCTTTCTATCCAACACTTTGTATTTTTCCGTCAGAACCGGATGCCGCTTCACCTGCTCAACGGCCTGCAGGCACTCGGTCACGTCATGCATCCTCTCGCCATAACGCGAAAACCACCATCTCCACGCATCTACTACCCCACTATCCCCCAATAGGATCTCGACGCTTCGAATAAAGTTCGGCTTGTCCGGCTGCACATAACATTCGTGGACGTAATTAGCGATGCCTCTCAGCAGCTCCCCCAAATGCTTGCCGGTCTCTCCGCGAATTTCCGTTGGGTAGAAAATCTTTGCCCCCGGGGCCTCGCGATTGACGGCTGCGAGGCCATGCCTCGTCGGGGGCTCCAGGGAACGGCCTTCCACTGCAAAGAAGTAGCCTTCTACGTTCCCGTCCGTCCGATACCCGAAATGGGATATCGCTTCGTCCCCACCCATCTCGGGTTCCGTAAACGTAATCGACAGGGTCTCTTCATCGGATTCCCCTGCAGCCGAATGAGCCGGGTCCGGACCGGAGACCGCACCAAGTCCCTCTGCCACCGACACGGCAATGGCTCCCACAGTAAATGAAGATAGGACGACTGGCATAAGATACCCCTTACGGTTCAATTCCTCTCGCAGGTCAGTTATCGATTGCATGACAGAAATGTTGCTAAGTTTTTGGATAAAAAACACTCCATCTAAGATGGAGATCGCTCCATAAAGCGGATGTCCTTCTCCCGTAGACGCGCTATCCGCAAGGTTTGGATAGGCCTGGCCCTGCACATAAATAATGGAAACTCTTTAAAATCTGAGGTGAAACGAGGTCTGTCAGCGGCCTTTTGGTGGGTAAACTTTGGAAAAACCTATTTCAGATCCCTCAACTGCTGGGTAGTCGGTATCTGCTTGAGCGTCTCGACAAAGAGCTTGTTGAGCGCGTTCGTGAGCCCCTTTATGTCGCCCTTGCGCACATCCTTTGACTCCATCTCCATCCCCACGTCCACGGTCTTCGTCGTGATCCCTTTGTCGATCACCAAGGTGAGCATGCTCTTTGCCACCGACTTGCCGGTGACGAGCTTCTTCTCCACGCCGGCGTAAAAGTCCTTTATCTCAGCGGAGAGCCGCGGAGTCTCGCCCTCCGTCTTCTCCACGAACTTCATGCCGCATGCGACAAAGAGGTCGCGCAGCGCCTTGTCAAACGCCGCATCGAGCGGCGGATTCGCGACCACCTCTATGGGCTCCTGTCCCTTCTTTGTCTGCACGCCGATCACTTTCTCGTGGCGCGTATCCGTAGTCCCCTTCCATACCGCAATGACCCCGTTCCAGACGGGCGCGGGACAGGCCTGCTGCGCGAACCAGGCCGGCGTTTCGAGTGAGATTGAGGGCCTAGAAGGATCCTGGGCCATGGCGGACGCTGATAAGACCAGGGCTGCACAGCCAATAAAACAAGCGAATAACCTCTTCATTATCGCCTCCCTTTGGAACTCCCAGCCTGCTAGCATGGATCAATCCGCCAGTAAAGGCCGCAGCTTGAAGAATACTTAGCAACATTCATCTTGCGAAGACGATAAGTTCAGTGTTCATAGAGCCGCTTCGGAAGCCCTTCACAGGAGGAATATCATGATAGCCGGCGCAATGGGTGCATGGGACAAATCTTTTCCTGCGTGGGCAAGGCCCGCGATCGATGCGATGAAACGGCTGGACGCGACGGATGCTGTTGCGGGCAAGCCGCAGCATGACGGGAAATTCCTGGACACCGATCTCGTAGATCTCGCGACTATCTACGCGCGCAAGTATTCGTCGAACCAGCCATCGTTTATGAGGATACTCGACTCAGCCGATGGGCTCTATAAGTATGCAAAGGCAAAGCCTTCGGACGGCCGCTACGTCGCCACACAGATCCTTGAACATGCGCTGTTCGCAGGCGCGCGCGCGATGATCGAATCCAGGAAAGCCAACTACGACAGCTTGGACGGTTTTGCAGCGCGCTTTATCGACGTGGAATTCGCATTCTATTTCAATTCGATCCAGAAGGGCGCGGCCGCACTCGGGGGTACGGGATGGATGGGCTTCTGGGCAGGCGTGCTGGACAACTGCAGCACAGACCTCTTCAAGGTCAACGATCAGTGTCAGTTCAATTGATCGGATGCGAACTTGCCGCCTGAAGGGCCATATCGGTACCCGTCAATTTCCCATGACGACGAAGTCGAATTTCTGCGGCGACATATTTCCCAATGAAATGGTAAACCCGCCCGCGTCTTTGCTGCTCACGCTGAGCGGATAAGCGCCGCCCTGCGAATTTGAGTTGTTCGCCGGCGTCACGGCAACCGCGTAGAGATCGTCTGCCATCTGCTGGTCGAAAGTTATTCGGTACAAGCTCGAGCCCAGATATGCGGCGCTCGCATTCGCCCCGTGCATGACCGCATTTCCGCCGGAGAGAGAGACCGTCCCCCACGCGCTTCGGTTGAATGATAAACGCTGCGGGTTTTCTATCGCCTGCATGCGACCTTGCAGATCAACAATCGATGAATTCGCCGAGGAATCTGCGGCCGAGCGGACGCCCGCTTCCGAGGAATCTGCGGCCAAGCGGGAGCCCGCCTCCGAGGAATCGGCACCCGTCCTTGCCTGCGCCTCTGCCGCGATAGCCGAACTCCGGTCATTTATCTCCGTATTGATTCGCGCGTCGCGCGCGACAATCGCCTTGTCCAGATCTCCAAGAGTTTCCTGCAAGTGGCTGGCGCCCGAATATGCGAGTCCAGGCGCAACGCCGATCGTGGATGCGGCGGACGAAGCGCTGTAGAGCGTAGGCAGCTCGTCGCGCAGGAGGATCTGCGATGCGTCTTTCCCTTTTGTCAGCGCCTGCGCGATGAGCTGCATGGCATCCGCGTCCAGGCTCTCAAAGGAGACGCTCCCGTCCGCCACGCCGAGCGCCTCTTGCGCGTAGGCCGCGTAGGGCACCGAGGCGATCTCCATCGGCGGCAAGGTCGTGACCCCTTCGACCGCGACCTCGATGAAGCGCGCGCCCTGCGGATCGAGCACGCCCATCGGCACGCCGCCGGTCGGCGCTCCGTCGCCTGTGAGCCCGTTTCCTATGAGCGCCGAGACGAGCCCTCCGACGGACGCGACTCCCTGTCTCTCCTCATAGAGCACGGTCCCGGCGGCGTCGGTGATTCTGAAGTCGATAGTAACGTCTCCGTCCGGGATCGGATTCCCTCCTTCATCCGCGATCACGGAGTGAAAGCCTATGACCTGCGGGACGGCCGGGCTCTCCGCACGAAGCTGTGCCGGGATCTGACACAATGCCAGCGCAGCCATGCCCAACAATACAGATCTCTTCATATCTCCTCCTCAATATGTCCATCATCTGACAATGAACTCCACGCGCCTGTTTTTGCGCCATGCGTCCTCAGTATGCCGTGCGTCGA
>JBBAAC010000017.1:0-20929 GCA_041658465.1 bacterium
GTTGCGCCGAATCGTCGAGCGCCTTGACCACGCCCGTGTAATAGCTGCCGGCGCTCGTCGCGGTATCGGTCGAGAGCTGGATGGCCGACCTAGAGAGATCGGTTACGTCCACGAACGCGCGCTCTGCCCTCACCCTTGCCGCGCGAGCATCAGCGGCGAAGTTCAGCGCGAGGCCCGCGCCTGCGATGATCGATACGATCACGGCGATCGCGGCGACTATCGCGATCTTGTTGCGCGCGACAAAACGCGCGAAGAGCTCGCGCGTCGAATAAGCATATACACTCACAAGCCGGCCGACTCGATAGGCCTTGAGCTCGCGGGCAAACTCCGAGGCATCGCGGAAGCGTTCCGCCTGGTTTTTGGATACGGCCTTTTCGCATATCGCAACGAGCTCGACAGGGAGGTTCTTCATGCGCTCTAGCGGCGATGGCGACGGCTCATTGGACGCGAGCTCTCGCATGATCTCCTTCGGAGTGCCGTGGTACATCTTCTCGCCCGTGAGGATGAGAAAGAGCATCGCGCCCAGCGCATAGACGTCGCTCGCGGGCCCCACTGCGCCGCACCGCTTGTCGATCTGCTCCGGCGCCATGTAGGACGGCGTGCCGAGCACCGCGCCATGTCTCGTCTTCATCGAATCGGCCAGGTCCTCGATCGATTCCGCCGAGTGATCCTCCGCAGGCTCCTCCGGCTCCTCCTCGCCGATCCTCTTTGCAAGCCCCCAATCCAGGAGCACCGCCTCGCCGAACTCGCCGAGGATTATGTTCTCCGGCTTCAAGTCCCTGTGGATGAATCCCTTTGAATGCGCAAAGCCCACCGCATCGCACACGCTGGTGAATGAAGGGAGCAGCGCAAGGCGCATGCTGAGCTCCTTCTCCGGTGTTGTGTCCTTGCACGTGGCGATGGCCTCTTTGAGCCGTCTCCCTTCCACGCGCTTCATCACGTAGAAATAGGTGCCGTCCTCTTTTTTGCTGAGCTCGTAGACAGGGATGATGCCGGGGTGCTCCAGCTGGCCGCTGATGCGTGCCTCGCGCACGAACCTGGCGAGCGCTCGCTCCCGGTTCGCAGCGATTTTCTCCGCAATCGGCTCCTTGATCGCGACCTCGCGGCCGATGCGCTTGTCGTATCCAAGATAGACGCGGCCGATCCCGCCCTGCCCCAGCATGCCGCGGAGGCAGAGGTCATCGGTGTAGGGCACATCTTCGTGATTCTCTGTCCTTGGGTTTTCTCTATCTTCTGAAGGCATTGGCCGCCCCCTGCGATGGAGCGTATCTTATCATCGCAATGAAGGCGGCACAATTTGTTTGGAAGGCTCAGTATTCGGGCATTTCGCGGCGGTGGAAGACCAATCCATCAGCGCTGTCCATGCCGGGATAGGCGTCGTGATCCGTAAGGTTGTCGGCTCGGGTCCCGGTGAGGGTGATGCGCCCGTTGAACTTGTCGCCGCCCGCCTCGTCGTCGTAGGTCGCGGCCCAGAATTTCGTATTGATCTCAAGCCTCAACAGGTTGATCTCAGGATAGCACATGCCGTCAGCATCCTTGACGTGGCCCACGCACGGGTCGGGCGCCTGCGGCTGATTTGGCGACTCATTGCCGGGTCCTCCGCTTGGAGGCAGCTCGCTGCCGGAGTGGGGGTCGTCGACGCCGCTGGGGCCGGGCGAATCCTGATTGTTGTACGGATGATTGTCGCCCGAATTCGAGTTGCCAGGCTGTTCTCCCGGATAGCTCGGGGCCGGCGGCTGCTTCGTGCCGTACAGTCCCTCCCAGAACAAAAGGGCGCGCCTCACGCTGTAGATCGTACTCACGTGTTCCTTGAACTTTCCGCCTTTCTCCACATCAGCAGAGGCCTGGCAGACCTCCCCTTTGCATTCCGGCTGGTCGTTCAGTTTGAAGATCGCATGTGAGAGCGTGAGGTCGAATATCTCCTGAAGGTTGACCGGCGCTGCCGCTGCATCATTGCCATCGCCGAATGCAGTGAGATTTCTTTCGAGCTTCTTCTGATCTTCCATGTCCAGATTGCTCGTATCCTGTACGAGGATGACCGAAAGCCGTGAGGAGTCATTGTCAGCAGCCCAGAAATCCTTGTACGCCATCTCGATATCGTAATCGTCGATCGCATCGCTTGGATAAGCGAGCATAAATTTGAGCGTCTGCGAGGCTTTCTGCTGTTGATCACACGAGTCCGTGACCGAGACCGTCAGCTCCTCGACCGGGTCCTCATTCACATTGGGGTCCGCGGCCTTTCGCTTCTCGAGGACGGAGATCGGCAGCGGGCCATTGTACTTGAATGCGCCGGAGAGATTGAGCTCTTCATGCGGCAAAAGCGCGTAAGCCGTCTGCGCGGCGTAATCCGGAATCTTCATCGTCCCGCCGAGGGGCAGGCTGATCTCAGTATCCTTTGGCTTGTCCACATCCACCCACGTGGAATTTTTGGTCCATTCCGCGTTGGCATCCTCGCCGCAGTTTCCGTCCTCCGGAAATCTGTAATCGCGCTCGCCCTTCGGGGTAGAGGGATCTGCGCTTGGATTCTTTGGATGGCAATGCAGGCTGTCGCTCACCTTGCTCTCGAAAGACCAGGTGTAGGGGGCCTGGCCGCCGCTCACCTTGAACCTGATCGCCTGATCCGCGGCGCCCAGCTGGACGGGCCACTCGCCCTTTTTCAGATCATGTATGCCAAAGCTCGCCAGCTCTATTTTGATGGGCTCTTTGCAGCCGTCAGCGAATGAAACGCCAATAATCGGAAGCGTGATTTCAAACTTACCTGAGATGCCGGAGGCGTCTTTCACCTCGATCTGCAGGGCATGCGGATCGCTGTTGGAAGCGTCCGCTGCATCCGTGGCTACGATGGTCACTTTAAATGTTCCACCCTCAGAAGGCTTGCCGTCGATCTTCTCCGTCTTTTTATCGACGCTCACGAGGTCCAGGCCCGCAGGCAACGCACCCTCAAGGCTCCAATTGTATTCCCCGCTGCCGCCCTTCGCGTATATCATGACTTTACAATCGTCGCCCTTGTCGCAGGTCTTCATGCTCTTTGCCGTGATCTTCACGGGCGATTTCTTTGCAGACGTGGCCGAGCTATCATCCGTGGTGGCTTCGTCCGATTCGCTGGCCGAGCTGGCATCCTCATCGCCGTTCGAATTTTGTAACTGGCTTTCGTCGGAATTCGTCGATGTCAGGGCGGTATCGTTCCCCCCGCACGCAGCTATGCCCGCAGCGAGGATCACAAAGAGGATGAGTGAGACCAGGCGCAATTTCTTCATGAAAAATGACCTCCGAGTAGGATTACCCGCTTCATTATAGATGCAATCGGTATGCCACCCTTATCGGCTTGCATTAGTTCGGATAAATCTTTAATATCAACAGGTTAGAAATACGACTGGGCAGGCAAACCGACAAAGCGGGGTCTCCTATCATCAGAATAAAGGGATCGCCAAGGTCTCTCCACCCTATGGTCGCGGCTGTCGCGTGCGCGGCCCTGCTATTCGCCTTGCCGCAATTATTCGCTGCGACGGCGAACACGCAGGAGATCAGGTCCGGCTCGATCCCGGATATCATCGTATTGCCCGACGACGGGATGAGGCCCCTGGAGGATTTGATCGCGTCCGCGGGAAATAACATCGCGATAGTCACCCCGAGCCTTAATGACCCCACGATCCTCAAATCCCTTCGATCGGCGCGCATGCGCAGGGTCGCCGTGCGCGTGATGCTCGACAAAAACCCGGTCGGAAATTTCAGCGATAGCGGCGCGGCCAAAAGGCAGCTCACATCGATGGGCATAATCGTGGGACACGGGAATCCATCGTTCGGGCATACGCGCGAGTCCGCCATCATAATCGACGGCAGGGCCCTCGGCGTCGCGAGCGCGCCGCTTACAGAGGAGGCCATGACGAGGGGGCGGGCATTCGTCGCCGTGTTTTGGGACCCCCGCTTTGCTGCACTGGCGCTCACGGTATATGATGCCGACTGGCACAAGGCACGAGCCAATCCCTCACTTGCCCGTCTCGCCTTCAGTCCGGACGACGCGAGGCGCAAGCTGCACGAGGTGATACGCCACGCCAGGGAGACGCTGTGGGTCTATGCGGAGACGATAGCTGATCACGAAGTGGAGAGCTGGCTTGGAGAGGCCGCGAAGCGCGGGATTACGGTCAGGGTGCTCACAAGCGACACATCCCCTGCAGGCAGGCCGGGGATAATAAGCCTCACGCAGTCAGGTTGCCTTGTGAGAATATCGACCTCGCTCAGAATTCATGGGAGCGTGGTTCTCGCGGACGCAAAGACCGAGGGGGCGGAAGCGCTCTTGGGCTCTCAAACGCTCGCCACCCCCTCGTTCGATGAAAACAGGGAACTGGCCGCGATCATCAGCGATGCAAATCGAACAAGACGGCTGCGCACATCCTTTGAAAAGGACTGGGCAGCTGCTCCCCGCTAGTCCGCGTTCACCAGATCTCGTAATTCTTGGTCGTGCTCGATATCCATCCCTTTGACTCGTTGTAGGCGAAGGGATTGTTGAACGGATCTATTATCTTACCCTGGTCGTTCACGTTCACGCGCTCTACAAAGCGGTGGTTCACCCCCTCGCCGGGGAGCTTGAAGACCGCTGTCGCAAGCTCGATCAGGCTTTTCGGCAGCCTCTTTTCAACGATGTTGAAAGTGGCGACCCCCTGCCTGAGGAGCGTAAGCTCGTAGATCATGGACCGCTCCTTCTCCAGCCGCTGCTGCCTGGTGTAGGAGTTGACCATGAAGACGAGTATAGCCACGAATACGAACAACAGCAGGACAGATTCCAGCGTGCTTCTTTGCGGGCTCCTCAATTCCACCATATCCCCCTCCATTCTTTGGTTGTGAATTGCGGGCGAAATTTAACACCTTTTCCCTTGTTTCACAAGGCCATCCATTTTTCTTCAGTGCCCCATGAAGAACATCTGCATGACAAAGAGCCCGATCTCTATCGCTATGAGGACGATGATGGCCCATTCCAGGACGTTGGCATGGCGATACTGAAGGAGCTCCGCGATCAGCTCCAGGTTCTCCTGAATCATGCGGAGCTTGTAGTCCACTGTCTTGTAGCGATCCTTGAGCTCGAACATATCGACCGCCTCGCGGTAGAGGTTGTCGAGCATCTGGTCGTCCCATGTCTCATCGGGCTTATCCAGGAGGTAGAGCGATGCGACGAGGTCCTGCTTCGTGGTGATGCACTGGCCTATGAAGCGCTTGATGTCCTTCGCCGAGCGCTGGAGCCTGCCGCGCTGTTTGAGCGCCAAGCCTATGTCTCCCGTCTGGCGCAGCAGGTCGTTGACCTTGAATTCGAAGTATTCGAGCGCCGTGGACTGGGCAATGACGAAGGCGATGAGATCCGCGCGCTCTATCGTGAGTCGATCCAGCACCGCTCGCTCAAAGCCGACCGCGTTCTTCTCTCCGCGTTTTATATCGACCGTGAACTCTTCGCTCGTCAGCATCTCGGCCTTATGGCCGATGAGCATGCGTATCTTCTCTATCACCTGCCGCTGCCGCTCCGGCTCCACGTTAAAAAAGATGACCGCACCGAACCGATAGATGAAGAAGAAGCGGTCCTCGCCCTCCTGATACACGAGCTTTGTTGCAGACTGCGTGCGCGCAGCGGTGTCGAAGAGCCTGTCAATGTCCTTGAGCTTAAGCGTCTCGGCAAGGTGATACGCGTGGAAGAAATACCGTGGCGCAAAGTCGAGTTCTTTTTCTTCCATAGTCACCTCTCCGACGTTAGGACAAACTCATCGCGCAAGGCGCCATCGCGGTCGATCACCTTCGTTTCCACGCGCCGGCCTTTCACTGTAACGAGCACGAAGTGATTGAATGGGGTGAGTGAATGCGACCCGTAAAGCGGCGCGCCGCCTCCGCCGGTCACCACATATTTAATGCCGTCCACGTCCATGCGCCGGTATGTGTGCTCATGCCCTTCAAAGACTACATCCACCTTCTTCTGCACAAAAAGCCTGTGCAGCGCATCGCGCGCATCGGGATGCTTGTCGAGTGACCTGCCCAGATTTGTAGCACCTTGCCAGAGGAAAAGCGGTGCATGGATGAAGACGAACTGGTGCTCATATTTTGCCGGATCGAGCGTGTGCGCGAGCCACGCGAGTTGGCGGCCCGCAATGCGCAATTCATTCTGCGGTTCGTATGAATTCAGCACTACAAAGAGGCTGTTGCCGTGGGTGACGCTGTAATAGGTCTCCTCACCGGGGAAATTTACCTCTTCACGCCATACCTCCTGGCTTTTTTCATCGTCTATGTCGTGATTTCCCGGCGCGTAGTAATACGGAACCGTGATGATGCGGGATAGCGCCTTGAAGTTCGCCCACTGGGCGCGGTTGCCCGGGTTCGGTATGATATCACCGGTGTTGAATACCAGCGCCGGCCTGCGCTGCATGATGGCTGTGATGATCTTCTTATAGATGCGGTCGCCGGAGCGGTTGTCGCCGGTCACGGCAAATGAAAAGGCATCCTCCGGGTGCCTGGCCTGCGCATAGGCAAACGATGTGAGGAGCAGTAACAGAAGCAAGGATGCATTGATGAAAATTCTGCGCACAACAAGACCCTCCGCGACCAGCAGAGGGATAGTGCGCATGGGTAATCGAAGAATTCAAGACACGAATCACTGGTCACTGGTCACGGCTTTACATACATCCGTCCCAGCCGGGCTCGCAGTCCCTGGGCACCATGGCCGCGTCCACCCGTGCCACGGGTTTCAGGTCCACGTCTTGCAGCGCGAACTCGGTGATCGCACCGCCGTCGTCGTCGTCGTTTTCAGCCTGGAGGGAATCGCCGCCGCATGCGGAGAAGAGGGGAATGAGCGCCAGCAGCATCATGAGCACTGCCAACTTCTTGAGCGAGGGAAACATCGCAGCCTCCCTGCCCGCCGGCAGGCGGGCTTTTGTCTCCCCCAAAAGGTCTCGGTATCTTGCCAATGATCAAAATAAGCAACGATCGTGCCAAATCCAACCGAGTCTAATCGTTTGTAAATCAGGGGTTTTTTAGGTGGCATCGCCGCTCATATTGATAAAATCGGGGTCTGGTGTCATCTTTCCCTACAGTTTCACTCCCCATCGCTATTTCGCGGTTTATAGTTCAAACAAGTTGCAAAGGGCGACTTTCGTGATAGCTATGCCGCGTTCAACCACTTCGGAGGCCGAAATGGAACAGGCTGGCACGTGGGGAAGGCGCATCGCGGCGTTCGGGATCGCTGCGCTCTGCTTCGGCTACTTCGCATCTTATGTCCCCTATACGATGATGACAAAGCTCGTCACAAAGGGGCTCTGCTGCGGGCTCGGCGGGACCGGCCTCACCGGATTTCAGATCCAGCCGATCGCCATATTCGCCAGCTTCGTCTGCATGTACAGCTTCATCACGATCATGGGCTGGTGGAAGCACACCACGCACTCGAAGATACTGGGCATCTCCGTCCCCAGGCCGCAGTGGTTCACGCTGCTCTCGGGCCTGAGCCTCTCCTTCCAGATCATCACCACTACGCTGGCGTATACCTTCGGCGGCATCAGCATAGTCTTCGCGATGCTGCTCATGCGCGGAGGCGTGCTCATCATGGCGCCCGTCGTCGACATGATCGTGAAGAGGAGGAAGAGAAAGATCTACTGGCCCTCGTGGGTCGCAGCAGCCTTAAGCCTCGCAGCTGTGATCGTGGCCATCTCCGGCAAGATGGGCACGAACCTCACGCTCATCGCAGGGATCGACATCTCGATCTACCTGCTTGCCTACTTCTTCCGCCTCGTGCTGATGAGCTCCTGGGCGAAGAGCAGCGACGAGGAGGAGCGCAAGCGCTTCTTCAGCGAGGAACAGATGGTCGCGAACGCCGCGCTCTTCACGGGCCTTTTCATTGTGGCATTTCTGGGCAGGAATTCGGGCTCTGAGCCGATACTCGGCCAGCTCTGGAACGGCTTCGCGCAGATTCCGTTCCAGGGATTCTTCCTCTTCATCTTCTTCCTGGGATTCTTCTCTTACGGCACCGGCCTCTTCGGCAGCCTCATCTACCTCGACGGACGCGAGAATACCTTCACGGTTCCCGCCAACCGCGCATCGAGCATACTTGCGGGCGTGCTGGCGGACTACCTGCTTGCGTTTTTCTACGGCCAGAGGTTTCCGAGCGTAAACGAACTTGCGGGTGCAGCGCTCATCATCACGGCTATCGCGTTCCTCGGTTACCGTTCTGTGGTGGAAAAACGCACGAAGGCGGCAAAGCGCGCGCAGATACAGGCGCAGATCGAGGCCCTGCAGACGGCGTAAGTCTCACTTGTTTCGGAATCGTATTCACGCCCCAGTCGTTTCCTTCAACGCCCATAACTTTTGGAGCGCCTCGCCATATCGCTGTCCAAGAATCGCGGAGTCCGTGGACTCCGGCTCGTTCGGCATCGTCACAAAGGGCACGCGCCCGCCGCCAAGCGCCAGGTGCCCGTTCCTCTCGCCCCTCGTGATTTCGGGCCAGTCGTCCACGCTGTAGAAGCGGCGCATGTCCTCGTCCGGGCACTTGTGCGCCAGCACGGTGTGCTTGAGCTTTTCCCGATAGCGCGCCTCGTTGCGGCGCGCGGACTCCTCCGCGGAGACCTCTATGTAGAGGATCGCCGCGCGCTCGAAGAGCGGCCTGGAGAGGCGCGCCAGCGCCGGCGCGTAAGGCTTCTCTCCGCCGCGAGAGAATTCAATGAACAGCGTGTGCTCGTGGTAGAATTCGGCGTTGGGCAGAAACTTCCTGCTGATCTCAGCGTCGAACTTCTCCATGAGAAAATCGAAGAGATCGGCCGAATCGAGGATATAGCCCTGTCCCGCGCGTTTGGAGTGGAGTCTGCGGCCTTTCACGTTCTCCCACAGGTCGTCTTCCAGGAACTTCTCCCAGAGCCAGACGAAGTCGTCGAGCACCTGCATCTTGCCGATGTGAAAGCGCTGAGCGCGCTCCGCATCGGAGAGCTTTGTCATGAAATCCAGGAACTCGGATTTGCCCGACGCGGGGCGACCGAGCACGAAGAGGTGATCAAATGTGTTCATATTTTTTCCTCTTCCCTCCCCTTACAAAGGGGAGGGAGTCAATTCATCTCGCGCTACAGAGTTCCCACAGTTTATCGAGCGCCGGACCGTAGCGTTCCGCGAGCGGACCGCGCTCGGTGAGCTCGGGTTCGTTTTGCATCGTCACAAAGGGGACCTTCACGCCGTGCACATCAAGAACGCCGGACGGCTTGCCCGAGGTAAATGAATCCCAGTCGTCGAGCCTGTAATGATGTTCCAGCGTCTCGCGCGGAACCATGTGCGCCAGGATGGAGTGCCTCTGCTTTTCCTCGTAGCGCGCCAGATTGCGGCACCACGATTCCTCGAACGACACCTTTACGTAGAGGATCGCTGCCCGCTCAAGTATCGGCTTCGAGAGCCGCGGGAGCGCGCGCCGATAGCCCTCATCTCCTCCCCGGGCGAACTCTATTATCACGGTGCCGTCGCGGTAGAAGTCTGGCCTGGAAATATAGCGCGCGGCCGCCTCGTGGTTGAATCGCGTGAGCATGAGATCGAAGAGCTTGGCCTTATCGGGTTTCAACCCGTAGTTGGTATCATAGCGATCGGTGAAGATGCGCTCGTGGCCGGCCTCTTCCCAGAGATCGTCTTCAAGGAACTTCTCCCAGAGCCAGACGAAATCATCGAGTTCCTCGAATTTGCCGATGTGAAAACGCTCGCCGCGCTCTGCATCCGACGTCTTCTTCATGAAGTCGATGAACTCGGATTTGCCGGCCGCGGGCCTGCCCAGCAAGAGCAGGTGGTCAAACGTCTTTGTCATTTCTGTCTCCCTTCTTCGGTTATAGGTCTGAGCGTCAGGTCCACCACCTGCGGATGTATCGCCTCTATGGAGAGGCTTCGCGGTATGCGGCCGATGTCTTCCTTGTGCACCTCGACTATCTGGCGGCCGGCCTTTGCACCCTCCAGATCTATGGTCGCCTTGATCGCGTCCTGATTGAGGAGCCTGAACGCGCGGTCATCGCCGGAGAGAGTGACTGAAAGACGGCGCGGCATGGCGCGATCGACCACCAGCTGTTCGGGCATGTTGGCGTATTCGATAGGTATCACGTAATCGCGCTGCATCGTCCCCTGGCCCTGCGCGAATACCGCCCAGAGCCCCGCCGCCATGAGTAT
Source organism: bacterium (assembly GCA_041658465.1). GTDB lineage: Bacteria > UBA10199 > UBA10199 > 2-02-FULL-44-16 > JAAZCA01 > JAJZQH01. Next base: position 10,150 of record JBBAAC010000017.1, read on the forward strand.
CGCCGCGATCTTCTCGCGCTGGTTCACGGTGATAAGCCGCACGATCCGTCGCTTCTGCACGACCGGGAACTTTTCCTTCAGATAATCCTCTATCGCGGGCTCGAGCATGGAAGGATCGTCCAGTACTACGAGATCCCCGTCGCGGCCGAGTGAGATCGTGCCGCGCTCCTCCGAGACCACTATGGAAAGGGCGTCGCATCGCTCCGCGAGCCCCAGCGCCGCCGCATGTCTGGTCCCGAAGCTTGCGATCCTCTTCGGGTCCTTCGATAGCGGCAGGTGTGCGGCGAACCTCACCGCCTTGTCGCCCCTTATGATGACCGCACCGTCATGCCCGGGTGAATGAGGGTCAAAGATGCTGCGCAGCAGCGCCTCGCTGGGGATCCCTTCCAGCGTATGCCCGCCCTCGATGTGCCTGTCTATCGGATCCCGGCCAACTATGACTATCAGCGCACCCACGCGCTCGCGCGAGAGGTTGAGCGCCGTGCGCGCGAGGGTGAGCGCGAGCGGTATGGGCGAAGGCTGTTGATGCCGGCCCAACCCCCACAGAGCCACGCGCTCGAAGAAGCGCCGCAGCTCCTCCTGGAATATCACGATGATGGCGATGAGCAAAACCGCAAAGAAGCCCTGCAGGACAGCGGTGGTGAGAAAGAGGTTGAAAAAGCGCGCGAGGGCAAAGACTACGCCGAGGATCACGATTCCAAAGAGCACGAGGAACGCGCGAGTCTTCTTGAACCAGACGAGCCCGGCGTAGATGAGCATAGCCACGATGGCGATGTCAGCCACGTCCGCAATATCTATGTTCTGGAGAAATTCAAACACAAGGCCTCCTGCACGCAAGCTGCCTATGCATAGACGCAGGAAAGGCCGATGTCAAAGGGATCGGCAGCTTCGTGCCATGAAGTGCGCGGGGCCGCACTCCTTGCCACAAAGTGAGCTGAGTCCCCAGCCCATCATCTCGCAAGCCGACACCGAGTTTAAGTCAGCTTATAAGGCTAACGGCGAATCACCTGCCACCGCGGTCCCCATTGCTCGAAGCTGGGCTGGGGACTCAGCTCGTTATGCGCCTTGATACAATCTGCGGAGTGGCACTCAGTAAGCGGGCCTTCCCCGTTAATCACAGATCGTCTTCCGGCACGGAGCAAGCGGTGACCCGCGGCAGGCTTCGAACAATGGGGACCGCCAAGGCTGGCAATCCACCGTTAGCCGGAGGATCTGAGCTCAACTCCGTGTCGGTTTGTGAGATGCCAGCCGCGGGTTACCGCGTTCTTTCGGCGCGGTGTCGACTCGTTCGCCGAGAGGACGGAAGCCCCGCGCTCTTCTTGGCACGAAGCCAGCAGCGGGTCACCGCGTACTTTGGCACGATGTCGGTTTGCTGTGCTGGCAGCTTCGGGCCTCTGACCGGATGGTTACTAATATTCAAGGGTAACGGACGGCAGCTGCGCCGGGAAACCTCCGAGGTTCTGATCCTGCAGCCTGAAAAATCCGCGGTTCTCAAGCGGCGGCGGCATTACGCGGAAGAGACCAGCGCCCGCACGGATCTGGAGATCCAGATAAGGATGTGAATCGGTTCGTGCGGCGGTCGGCACCTCAAAGTCGATCTTCTCGTCCCGTGAACCCTCCGGGATCTGCGCAAGCATCGGCATGAATCTGCTCAACCCGAAAATCTCCGCGATGCCGAATCTGAAGACGTCGCGCCAGACAGGAAGAGGCTTGGCCTGCCGGCTCCCGCTCGGCAAAAGTTTATACTCGCACCGGGCGCCCTGCAGATACGAACGGATATCCAATGGATCCAATAGCTGTTGAGATCTTCCGCCCCAAGAATTCACGCAGCCCTGCGGCTTCATCCTCCATAAGGGCACTGTCTCCACCGACATTCTCTCATCTGCCATAATCACCTCCATTTGGGTGCCGGGCTATTTGATAACCTCTCCGTAAGATGATGCGCGATCTGCAGGTATGGACTTGGACGCATCGGCGCCGCGCTCCATGCGGGCGAGGACCTCCTCCGCGGGCGTGACCTTGAGCGAGAGCGCGCCGGTGGGACAAAGCGGCACGCACTTGAGGCAGGTGTCGCAGCTGGACTGGTTCCACGCTCGATCGAGCGCCGGCTTCATCGTGGCCACGAACCCTCGCTTGACGAAGCCGAGCGCGTCCAGCTCCTTCACCTCGGAGCAGACGCGGATGCACGAGCCGCACAGGATACACTTGTGCGATTCGTAGCGTATCATCGAGTTGCTCTCGTCTACGTGGAAATGCCGCTTCTCGCCCGCAAAGCGTTCGGGCTTTGCGCCGTATTCCTCTGAAAGTTTTCTCAGGGTGCAGGACTGAAACGAACGGCAGCCGCATGACAGGCACCGCTCCGCCTCGCGCGCGGCCTGCTCGGTGGTGAAGCCCAGCTCTACCTCCTCGAAGCTCTCTGCCCGCGCGGCCTTTGTGAGTTCGGGCATCACGGTGCGCTCCGATTTCGTCTCGGCGATTCGCGCCTTGAGCTCCTCCGGCGCATCCGCGGGTTTTTCCGCGATGAGATGCAGGTATGACTTCGCCTCGCCGGTAACGCGCAGACCCTTGAGGAACTGATCGATGGAGGTCGCCGCCTTTCTGCCCGCTGCGATCGCGGTGACCGCGATGTCGGCGCCGGTCGAGCAATCGCCGCCCGCAAATACGCCCTTGCGGCTCGTCTCGAACGTCTCCGAATTCACATCGAGCGTATTCCACTTCGTGAGTTTGATCTCGGATTCCTCTCCTCCCACGCACTCCGGATCCACGCCCTGGCCTATGGCAGCTATCACGGCAGACGCCTTCATCTTGAACTCGGAACCCTTCTTCGGGACCGGGCGGCGGCGTCCGGACGCGTCCGGCTCCCCTAGCTCCATCTCGATGCACTCGAGCTCTATGCCGTCCGCGAGTTTCGCCATCTTGACGGGTGCGGCCAGGAATCGAATCTTAACGCCCTCGTGCAGGGCGGCCTCGATCTCCATCGCGTCCGCGGGCATCTCGTCGCGCGTGCGGCGGTAGAGTATCGTGACGTTCGCAGCACCCAGCCGCCAGGCCGTGCGGGCCGCGTCTATCGCGGTGTTTCCGCCGCCGACCACGACCACGTCGTCGCCTGTCTCGACATCGTTGCCCTTTGAGATCTCCTCCAGGAATTCTATACCCGAGATGGCACCGCCCCCCTGCTCGCCCTCCACCCGCATCTCCGAGGCCTTCTGCGCCCCAATTGCCAGAAAGACCGCGTCATAATCCTTTGCAAGCGAAGCCATGGTGAAGTCGCGACCGAGCGATTTATTGCACTCGATGCGCGCGCCCATCTTCTCGATGATGCCTATCTCCTTTGCGAGTATGTCGCGCGGCAGGCGATATGCAGGTATGCCGTAGCGCAGCATGCCGCCGGGCTCGGAATGCGAATCAAATACAGAGACGCCATGTCCCATCATCCGCAGATAGAATGCAGCGGAGAGGCCAGCGGGCCCCGCGCCCACTATCGCGACCTTCTTGCCGGTCGATTTCCCGACAGGAGGGACGTAGGGCGAGGGGCGCTTGAGGTCTTCGTCCGCGATGTAGCGCTTGAGGAAGCATATCGACACCGCATCGTCGGAGCAGAGCCTTCTGCACTGTTGCTCGCAGGGCCTGGGGCATACGCGGCCGAGGCTCGCCGGAAACGGCAGCGCCTCCTTGATGAGCCTGATCGCATCTTCCGTATTTTTGCTCGCCAGCAGCGAGATGAAACCGGGGATGTCTATTCCCGCCGGGCACTTGACCTGACACGGCCCGCGGCAGTCGCCGACGTGGTCCGAGAGCAGAAGCTCCACGCACATCCGGCGCGACTCCCGCACGCGTTCCGAGTTCGTAGAGATCTGCATTCCTTCGGCAACGACGGTCGCGCACGAAGGCACGAGCCTCGGCGCGCCGGCGATCTCCACGACACAAATGAAGCACGACGCAAAGGGAACGAGCTCCTGCTGATTGCAAAGCGTCGGGATCTCGATCCCGTTGCGCTTCGCAACTGTGAGTATCGTCTCGCCCTGTTCCGCGCCGACATCCCTGCCGTCTATCTTTAATTTCAGCGACATGATTTATTTTACCTCCACCGCATCCACCGGGCATATCTGCATGCACGCACCGCAGCGCGTGCAGATAGCCTGGTCTATGACGTGCAGTTTCTTTTTCTCGCCCGTGATCGCATCCACTGGGCAGACGCGGATGCAGGCCCCGCAGCCGATGCACTTTTCCGAAGATATGCTGTACGTGATGAGCGCGCGGCACTTGCCGGCCGGGCAGCGCCCCTCGTTTATGTGCGCCTCGTATTCGTCGCGGAAATATTTAATGGTCGTGAGCACCGGGTTCGGCGCGGTCTGGCCGAGCCCGCAGAGGCTCGAATCCTTCACGCGCATGCAGAGCTCTTCGAGCAGCTCGATGTCGCCCTTTTCCCCCTCGCCTTCGGTGATGCGCGTGAGCGTCTCGAGCATCCTGCGGGTGCCGATCCTGCAGAACGTGCACTTGCCGCACGATTCCTTCTGCGTGAAGTCGATGAAGAAGCGCGCGATGTCCACCATGCATGCGCGCGTGTCCATCACGACCATGCCACCCGAGCCCATGATAGCGCCCGTCGCGTTCACGGCCTCGTAGTCCACCACCGTGTCCATGAGGCTCGCGGGTATGCATCCGCCGGAAGGGCCGCCCAGCTGCACGGCCTTCACCGGGAGCCCGGACGCGGTGCCGCCGCCGATCTCCTCGATCACCTCGCGGAGCGATATGCCCATCGGCACTTCTACGAGCCCGCCGCGCGCCACGTCGCCCGCGAGCGCAAATACTTTGGAGCCCTTGCTCCGCTCGGTGCCCATGGCCGCGAACGCCGCGGCGCCGTTCTTGATGATCCAGGGCACGTTGGCAAAGGTCTCGACGTTGTTGATGTTCGTAGGCTTGCCCCACAGCCCGGACTGCGCCGGGAACGGCGGCCGAACGCGCGGCATGCCGCGCCTGCCTTCGATCGAGGCTATGAGCGCGGTCTCCTCGCCGCAGACAAATGCGCCAGCGCCCTCCTTCACCTGGATCTCCAGCGAGTGCGCGCTGCCCAGGATCTTTGCGCCGAGGTAGCCCTTTGCACGGGCCTGCTCGATCGCGATGTTGAGTCGCTTTACCGCGAGCGGATATTCCGCGCGGCAGTAGATGTAGCCCTTGTCGGCGCCGATCGCGTAGGCGGCGATGATCATCCCCTCGAGCACCCTGTGCGGATCGCTCTCGAGAACGGATCTATCCATGAACGCGCCGGGATCTCCTTCGTCTGCATTACATATTATATACGCCTGACTGGCCTTGCTGGCTTGACTGGCCTGACTCGCAATTATCGCGTCCCTCGTGAATTTCCACTTAAGACCTGTAGAGAAGCCCGCGCCGCCGCGGCCGCGCAGCCCCGAGGCCTTGATCTCCTCTATCACCGCGTCGGGCGTCATGCCCGCGAGGACCTTGCGCAGGGACGAATACCCGCCCCTCGCCTCGTACTCCTCGATCTTCTCCGGATCGATCTCGCCGCAGTTCTCGAGCACGATCCTCTTCTGCTTTGCAAAGAACGCGTGCTCCTCACTCTCCTCTTTGCGGATATCTATGAGATGTCTTTCCAGGTCACCTTTCTTGCCCTTCTTGCCCGCCTCGCCTGTCTCGCCTGTCTCGCGTCCGAAATATTTGACCAAAATCTTCTTGGCTACTGTTGCATCCACGCCGCCATATAAGGTGCGGGAACCGTCGCGAGCGATGAGCTCCACGAGCGGCTCGCGGTGGCACATGCCGATGCAGCCGGTCTCGGCGAGATTGAAGTCGAGAGCAAAGCGCTCGTTGGCCGCCTTGAGCAGATTGAAGACCGAGCGCGCGCCGCTGGCGATGCCGCAGCTGCCGGTGCCGACGACCACCTTTGCGATCGCCTTTGCTCCGAAATCCGCTTTTGCGACCTTGAGTCCCTCGGAGGGATCGGCTGCGCACTGGCACGATTCTGAGCGCTTGCGGAAATCCTCCGCGATCTTCCCGGCCTTTGTGCGAGTGAGCTTGCCCTGCACATCCTCGTCGATCATCACGACGGGCGCCAGCGAGCAGCAACCCAGGCACGCGACCTGCTCGACGGTGTAGAATCCGTCCTGCGTGGTGCCGCCCTCGGCGGAAATTTTGAGATTGTCGCCCAACGCCTCGGAGATGCCGCGCGCGCCGGCCACATGACACGCGGTGCCGTGACACACCTTGATGATATGCTCGCCCACGGGCTCCAGGCGAAACTGCGTGAAGAAAGTGGCGACGCCGTAGAGCTGCGCCGCGGGTATGCCAGTGCCGTCCGCTATCTGCTTGATGGCATCTACCGGGAGATAGCGCAGCTCCCGCTGCACCGCCTGAAGCAAGGGTATGGCCGCGCCCTTTGCACCCTTGCGCTGCTCGATGATCCGGTCCACCGCGTTCTTGTCGAAATCCATTATGATGACCTTTCGGAAAGGCTTGCTGCCCCGATTGAAGGCGCCTCACATATCCCGCCAATCCACACAATGTCAACCTCTGCCATGGCTCGCCGCTAAACGTCCGGCGCCGTGAGGTTGCCATAACTCCAGTGCAACATCGTGCCAGGTCACGCGATGACCCGCTGCTGGCATCTCGCAAGCCGACACCGAGTTGCGTCCGGATCATAAGGCTAACGGTGGATTTCCCGCCGATGCGTTCCCCATTGCTCGAAGCCTGCCGCGGGTCACCGCCTGCTCTGTGCCGTTTACGATCTGCGATTAACGGGGAAGTCCCGCTTACTGAGTGCCAGTACGCAAGTTGTATCATGGCGCAAGATGAGCGGTGTCCCCAGTCCAGCTTCGAGCAATGGGGACCGCGATGGCAAGTGCTTCAACGTTAGCCTTATAGGCTGACCTAAACTCGTTATCGGCTTGCGAGATGATGGGCTGGGGACACCGCTCTTTATGTGGCGAGGAGCGCAACCCGCCTCCCGGCGAGCTTGCGAGATGCCAGTCGTCGGTCACCGCGGCCTTCGGCACGATGCGCGCTGGCACGCTGGCACCTTCGGTGAACGAAGGCGCTCGGAGAAATCAGCTGACGGGGCACGGTAAAGCTGCTAGATCGGCCGGCCTATGGAAGGCGAATTGAGGGAGGCTGCGAGCCTCCCGATAGAGGCTACCCGGGGGATCTGGCGCGCCTTCAGGCACCGCAATTTCAATCTATTCTTTTTCGGTCAGTTGATCTCCATGATCGGCACCTGGTCGCAGACGCTGGCCCTCTCATGGCTCGTCTGGCAGCTCACGCACTCCGCTATCTGGCTCGGCGTCATCGGATTCACGATTCAATTCCCGATCCTCGTCTTCGGCCTGCCTGGGGGCGCGATGGCGGACCGCTTTGACAGGCTGCGCTCGCTCACGCTCATGCAGACACTCTGCATGCTGCAGGCGCTGGCGCTGGCGGCCCTCACCATAATGGGGAGGATCGAACTCTGGCAGGTGGTGGCCTTGTCATTTGCGCTGGGTTCCGTGTACTCGTTTGAATTTCCGATCCGCCAGGCATTCGTGATGGACATCGTGGGCAAGCGCGACCTCTTGAATGCGGTCTCCATGACGGCGGCCATGTTCCACTTCACCCGCATCCTGGGCCCCACCGTTGCGGGTGCCATCGTCGCCTGGAAGGGCGAAGGGATCTGCTTCCTCTTCAACGCGGCGACGTTCCTGGCCCTGATCACGGCCCTCGCCTTCGTGGACCGCAGCAAGATGCAGCCGGTGAAGCGCGCGTCCGAACCCCTGGGCCGCGCGATCATGGAGGGACTGCGACACATGTCCAGCGTCCCGGCCGCGAAGCTCTCTCTTGTACTCGTGGCTGTCCTGGCCGGCATCGGCATGCAGTTCACTACCCTCATGCCTATCTTCGCGGACAAGGTCTATGGCGGCGGGGCGGTGCAGCTCGGCTGGCTAATGGGCGCATCCGGGATAGGCGCCCTCTCGGGCGCGTTCTGGCTCGCGCGCAGGGCCTCATCGGAGAGGCTGCTCTTGCTGGCCGCGGTCTCGGGCGTCATCTTTTCGCTGAGCCTCATAGCATTCGGCATAGTACCGACGATACTGGCCGCACTCCCAATCCTCGTCATCATGGGCCTCTGCCTCACGCTCGCGTTTTCGAGCGTTGGCACGCTGCTCCAGCACCGCACGCCGGACCACCTGCGTGGGAGGATGATGAGCCTCTTCACCATCACCTTCATGGGCGTAGGGCCGTTCGGGAGCATTCTTGCAGGCGTACTTGCGAAGGCCATAGGTGCGCAGATCACCCTGGCTGCGTGCGGCGCATTCTGCCTCATGGTCGGTCTTTTCGTACTCTACAGGGCCAGATCGATCGATTCCTGATCGCGTTTTTGAGCTATTTTGATTCGTTTTTTGAATATTTTGATGCTGAACAAGGCCCTCTTAGTGCTGAAAAATGGCGCCTTGCGGGCGATTGTCGTTTTTTTGGCGGAATCACACTTCAATAGCAACTTTTGGGTGCGCCCTGCCGATAATATATATAGATGCACAAAATGAAACCGGGCCAAAAGCCCGGTTTTTCATTTCTTGCCTCATGCCTCTTGCCACCTGCTTCAAATTCCTGAGATAATCCTTCGCATGGACATCAAGAAATTCCGGCTGCTCGCGGCCAGGGTCATCGACTCGCTCCCAGACGAATTCCGCAATGCGCTCGAGAATATCGAGGTCGTGGTAGAGGACTGGCCCACGGACGAGGAACTCGACTATTTCGAGGATCGGGAGGGTCTGGATGAGGGTGAAGGGGAGGACCTGTTACTGGGCCTTTATCAGGGTATTCCGCTAAACCAACGAGGTCCGATGTCCTATAATGGTGCACTGCCCGATAAGATAACGCTATTCAGGAAGTCCATAGAAGAGTACTCGGGGGGTAATGAAGATATAATGAAGGATGAGATCCGCAAGACCCTTTTGCATGAGATAGGGCATTATTTTGGTATAGAAGAGGACCGCTTGCAGGACCTGGGTTATTGAACCTGCGCAGAAATTTCCCCAAGGCCTTAAAACCGACAAATTTCCGACGGTTGTCAATGATTTGACAAGAGTTTTATCAATTTGTGTGAATCGGATATGCGTCGCATAATAATTTTCTTTTAAATACAGCAAGTTATTTTTTTAAGGGCCCTTGCTACTTTGGCACATGGCTTGCTCCAATAATGCTTGGTGAAACACTATAAAGGGGGAGTCATCCATGAAGCGGCGCCAGGCAAGAACAAAGGCATTTCTGGACCAATTGCGCGAGGCGATCGGTGCCCTGCAAAAGATGAAGCCGGGTGAGACCCACGTCCTATCCATCAACGCCAACTACGGGCATTACCAGCTCGTGATCGGCCCGGGGCCTGAAGGGGAGAAGATGGGTAAGGGCGAGGGGCAAGCGATCGAGATCAACGGGGAGATACATCATCTATTTGTATCGCCCGATGCGGTCCGCGCCCAGCCATCGCGCGAGCAGGTGGTTGAGAACTTGAGGGACACCGTGATCCTGCGCGGGTGCACGATCCACCTCAAGGACCCCATGGGCGACGGCCGGCACCTGGATGGAGGCAGCAGCAAGACCAACGGGATGCACGCGCGCGAGTACATAAACCTGGCAGGCTCGCAGGGCGAGAACCTGATCAAAGAAATCGAGCACAGCGAGAAGATGACGCTCGAGGCCTACAAGATCGTGCAGCAGGACATCCTCAAGGCGCTAAAGGAGCACAAGAAGGAATCACTGGAGTCGGTTGATTGAAAAAGGAGGACCTTATGAAGAAGCTCTCGCTCGTTATGGGAATCTTGATTGTACTGTTTGGATCGGCTTTTGGGGCCGATGCTGCTCAGAAGGAGTTGAGCAGGCCAGCCGGAATAGCGCCACCGACAGCGGCGCAACCATCGTCGACGGTAACTATAAAGTCGGTGTATCCTCAAAAGCCGGTGTATCGCCAGCTTGCGTGTGGAGTCAAAGCGATGAAGGAAGCGCCCATAGAGGAGCTCCTCATCATCAATATATCGGGAGTACCTTCTCTCTATCGAGGCACCATACTGGTTCAACCGAAGAACCTTGTATCAATATCGTCCGGAGCGATCGCATCGAAGGACACGGCGAGTACAACCGACACACATATTTATGGAGTAAAATCGGATGGCAACATTGCACACTGGGTATTTGTTTCGCCGCTTGCTAATATTGCTGACACAACTGAATCCTTTAATGTAGTCGATGTGGGCGGCAAGGCCTCCAAAGTCGCAACGTCAATCTGGTCAGATGACGCCTATATTGTGTTTACCGACGGAATAGTAAAGATTCTCGGCAGCGATAATAGTATCAAGCCGATTACAGTACCCGATCTTCCTCCTGGGATTGTTGATGTCGCAAGGGGCAAAACGCACACGCTGGTGCTCGCAACGGATGGATCTGTCTGGGCTTGGGGCGAAAATCACAAGGGCGAGTTGGGCGTCCCGCCAAATCCGTTTGTTCCTGGTAGTACAGGCGTTGCATACGAGGTGGCCGACCTCCCGCCAAATATCAAGGGCGTGGTTGCAGGCATGGATACTTCGTTTGCACTGACGGAAGACGGGCATGTTTGGTCCTGGGGGTCGAACGAAATGGATGGCCTTGGTTATCGTTGTCCTGCCGATAAGCACGACCAGAACGATGCCTTGGTATGCGCCCCTGGGACTGGAACGATTGGGCTGAGAAATTAGGGTGACGGATTTGCAGGCGAACCGGAGGTGGGGTAGAGAAAATGGCTCACGAGAATTCGATATAT
>JBBAAC010000018.1:0-20724 GCA_041658465.1 bacterium
TCCTATTCCCCTCCTTTGTAAGGAGGGGCGAGGGGAGGTAGATCTGCAGTGATCTACCCCACCCCATCCCTCCCCTTACAAAGGGGAGGGGGTTGTGGTTCAACCGTTCTGGTTCGTATAATTCAGCAGCCCGCCGGCCAGCACGATCTTGCGCTGGCGCTCGGAGAGGCTCAGCGTGCACTCGATCTCTTTATTCTTCTTCGTATCCCTGACCCTGACCGCGCCGCCTGCTTCAATGGCCTTGCGAGTGTCCGCTATCTCGAGCGTATCGCCCTGATCGATTGCGTCGTAATCAGCTGCGTTCTTGAAGAAGAGCGGCAGGATGCCGAAGTTTATGAGATTCGCGGCATGTATGCGCTCGAACGACTTTGCGATCACGACCTTCACGCCAAGATACATGGGACAGAGCGCCGCGTGCTCGCGGCTCGACCCCTGGCCATAGGACTCGCCGGCCACGATTATGTTGTGCCTTCCGGCTTCCTTATTCTTCATGGCGCGATCCGAGAACGCGGCGTCCACGTTCTCAAAGACGTACTTTGCATATGCCGGGACATTTGATCGATATTTCAGGCGCGCGCCTGCCGGCATGATGTGGTCCGTGGTGATCTTGTCGCCCACCTTTATTGCGGCCTCGCCCGATATCTTTGCAGGCATCGGGTCATTCGTGGGCGGTGAGCCGATGTTCGGGCCGCGCACGATTTCTGTATCGCGCAGCGCAGGCGTTGGAAACACAAACATGCCGTCGTCGATGATATATTTCTCAGGCATCTTCACGCGCGGGTACTCCTGGCCCAGCTTGCGCGGGTCCGTGAATTCGCCGGTGATCGCAGCGGCCGCAGCCACCTCGCAGCTCGTGAGATAGACCTGCGCATCCTTTGTGCCCGAGCGGCCCTCGAAGTTTCGGTTGATCGTGCGGATCGACACGCCCTTCGTGGGCGGCGAGAGCGAGTTGCCTATGCAGAACCCGCATGCGCTCTCGAGTATGCGCACGCCGGCATCCACGAGGTCGGCAAGATACCCTTCATGCGCGAGCATCGAGAGCACCTGGCGCGAGCCGGGCGCCACGCCCACGCTCACGTGCGGATGCACCTTGCGGCCCTTGAGCATCCTGGCCACGGTGACGAGGTCTTTATATGAAGAATTCGTGCATGAGCCGATGCAGATCTGATCTACCTTCATCCCTGCGAGCTCGCTCACCTTCTTTATGTTGCCCGGGCTGTGCGGAGTTGCAGCGAGCGGCTCGAGCGCAGAAAGATCAAGCTCGATCACGCGGTCGTACGTTGCATCCAGATCAGCTGCGAGCGGCTTCCAGTCCTTCTCGCGTCCCTGCGCCGCGAGGAAGCGTTTCGTCACCTCGTCGGACGGAAAGATCGATGTGGTGACCCCCATTTCCGCGCCCATGTTTGTGATTGTGGCGCGCTCCGGGACCGTGAGGTTCGCAACGCCGGGGCCCGCGTATTCGATCATCACGCCCACGTTGCCCTTTGTGGTGAGCTGCTCCAGCATCTTGAGGACCACATCTTTAGCGGTGACCCAGGGTTTGAGTTCGCCGGTGAGATTGACCTTATAGACCTTGGGGGCCGTGAGATAAAAAAGGCCGCCGCCCATGGCGACAGCCACGTCGAGCCCGCCGGCGCCGATGGCGAGTTGGCTTACGCCGCCGCCGGTCGGCGTGTGCGAATCGCTGCCAAGAAGCGTCGTGCCCGGCTTGCCAAAGCGCTCGAGGTGCACCTGGTGGCAGATGCCATTGCCGGGGCGCGAGAATACTATGCCGTAGCGGGCTGCAACGCTCTGCAGGTACGCGTGATCGTCCGCGTTCTCGAATCCGACCTGTACCGTATTGTGATCCACGTATGAGACAGAGAGATCGGTCTTTATCTCCTTCATCCCCATTGCCTCGAACTGCAGGTACGCCATCGTTCCGGTCGCATCCTGCGTGAGCGTCTGGTCGATGCGGATGCCGATCTCTTCACCGGCGACGAGCTTGCCCTCTCGCAGATGGTCGGCAAGGACCTTCTGGACGATGTTTCTCCCCATGGATCATCCCCCGCTGATTTATCCCCACTTGTTTAGCTTCTCCATCACCTCATAGCCGGGCAGTTGCATCCTTTTTTCCCGGTGCTCTCAGCGACAGGCTTTTTCTGCTCCGGGACTTTGCTATAAGTTGATTTTTGTGACTTGGGAGGCGGCGGGATGGCTGCCTTAGAGGCAGTCTGCTGGTAGTAGGTGTCTGGCGCAGGCGCTACTGCCTTGGCCTCGCGTGCGCCCGGCTGCCAAGCCCATTGGCCCGCGCGATATGAAGCGGCCCGCCTGCGCTCCGGCCCCTCATTTATATTGAAGGCGATGTCTGTGTCCGGGTTGAAGCTGCGCGCTATTGTTGGCGCATAGATGGGCAGCCTGTCCCTGAGGGTCGAGATGAATGTCTTGATCTGGCGCTGGATAAAATCCTGCAGGCGGTTCCGGTTGTCGCGCAGCTCGCGCGAAAGCACCGTAACTTCGACCTCAATCACCTTGTCCGGCATAAGCTTCGGCGCATATGCGACGCGATCGGACGAGAGGTAGAGGCTCACGGCATCCACCTGCGAGAGCAGTGCCGCCTCCTCGGTGACGACCGCCGGCCTCTGCAGGTCCGCATCCTTGATCTTTGCGGATGTTGAGAACGAAACGAAAAGACATAGGATAGAACAGACTGCGATCGTTATGTGTCTCAAGATTCCCCCTTAGGTCGAACTCTTTGCGAGCAGCTCTGCTGCCCTCTCCGGCAAGACCTCGATGGCGTATTCGCCAAACCCGCGCTCTGCCCCGGCCAGGTGCTTGAACGGCATGATCTCGATGTGCAGGCGATAATACGGCGTGTTATCCTGCGCGGGCAGCTGGTGAAATACGATGTTCATGGTGTCGATGCCAGGTCCAGCGTGGAGCTTGCGAAGCACGGAGTTGAGCATCGTGCACAGGCTCTTGATCTCGTCGGTGGTGCAGGCAGAGAGCGTTGTGATGGGCCTCTTGCATACGAGCCAGACCTCGAACGCGGTGCGAGGCGCAAATGCGGCAATGACCGCGGTGTGCTCGTCTTCGTCTATCCATCGCGTGCCGTTTGCCTTCTCGGATTTCAGCAGCGCGTCGAAGATGTTGATGTCCCACTTGTGGTAGAATTCCTTGGCCGTGTTGAGCTCTTCCTGGATGCGGTTGGGCATGTACGGGAGCCCGCCGATCTGCCAGTGATAGTGCGCGATGGAAGAACCCCACCCGTGATTCCGAAAGAGCATGGGGTACACGCCCTGTCGCTCGATATCGGTCGTGATCTTTGCGGCGACGTTCCACGCCTGCAGCTCTTCCGTGTCGTCGAGCTGCGAGAAGCTTTCCTTGTGATCCGAGCACTCGACGATATTCAGGTGATTGATCATCCACGGATAAAGATTCGGGAATGCGCGCAGGCTCCAGTCTGTATCGCCGATCCTGATGTAGTCGCCGCCGGTCTCGACCCATCGCGGGGTCTTGTCCTCTTTGCCCCTGCAGAAGATGCACTCCTTCTGTTCCATCTTGAGATTCATCTTGGCCATGGGGCGCTCCGCGCGCGCCATGTTCAGGTGGGCCCAGTCGTTCGTGAGGCAGCATTTTCTCCTGATCAGCGGCTGGTGGAGTACGCCTTCTTTAAAGTATCCGTCGAGTCCTGGCGGGAGGCCTGCCTTGGGGGGGAGTATCCGCATGGTTTCTTTGAGCTCGACAAAGAGGTCCTTCTCCCATTTCATAGGCACGCTCCTGGCGTATATGGATTGCAATGTCAGCCGCAATCCTTTATCAGAACGGGGCTTGCGGGTGAAGTAAAAAATGAGGGGAGAGAGAAAAATGGGCCGATTTTACGACGTCACCATACCCATCACAGACGGCATGATCGTCTACCCCGGCGACCGGGAGGTCAGGTTTAAAAGGACCCATTTCTGCGAAAAAGAGGGTTATAACTGGAGCGAGATCGAGTGCGGGACCCATATCGGCACCCACATAGACGCCCCGCTCCACTTTGTTGCCGGCGGCAAGAGCCTGGACGACTTCCCGCTCGATCTCATGGTGGGCGAAGCCCTGGTAGTTGAGATCGGCTCAGCCATGATAGACCGGGCGACCTTGCAAAAGAGCGATATCGGTGACTGGCGGGTGTTATTCTTCAAGACCCGCAATCAGGCCCTATGGAAACTCGACCGGTTTTCCGAGGAATATGTGAGCCTGACGGCCGATGCGGCCGAGTACCTGGTCGAAAAGGGGACGCAGCTGGTGGGTATCGACTACCGCTCGATCGAGGCATTCGAGGCCCCCGGCTATCCGGTGCACAATATCCTGCTAGGAAGCGGGGCGTTCATAATAGAGGGGCTCTATCTAAATGATGTGGCGCCCGGCCGATACAGATACCATTGCCTCCCTATGAAGCTCGCGAAAGGCGACGGCGGCCCGGCGAGGGTGATCCTGGAGCAAATATGACTACATCTGAGTTCTCCTTATGCCAGAACATGTTGCTGGGCATCGCCATCGGCGACGCCTTTGGCGCAGGATATGAATTCGTGTCCGGAGGGGTGGATGCGGTAGAACAGTCGCTCGATTTTGAAAGCTACGCCAGTTTCAGAGATGCGGATCATTTCATAACGCCGGGTATGTATACCGATGATACGCAGATGTCGATCGCAGTGGCAGAGCTGCTTCAATCAGATGATGAGTTTTCTCCGGCGAATCTGTCCGAAAGGTTTGTTGCATACTACAGGCGCGACCCGATCAACGGATATGCCGGAGGTTTTCAGAAATTCCTCAATTCGGTGAAATCAGGAAAAGAATTTATTGAGCGTATCCGGCCTGATTCGATCAGGAACGGTGCCGCGATGCGCTCGGTCCCGCTCGGCCTCGAAGCCGATGTCGATCGAGTCGTTCGCTATGCGAAGATCAATGCCTCTCTTACGCACAACACCCCGAAGGGAATTGCATCCTCGATCGCAGTGGCACTGGCCTCTTACTACTTTATCTACAGCGAAGCAGAGGCCGTAAGGGTCTTTGACTTTATCGATCCATACATTCGCCAGATCGACGCTGAATCCGCAGGGCATTTTCAAAATATTCGGGGCATGACCGCTCTTGACCCGGCCATCATCTACGGCGGCAGACCTCCTGTTAAAGGCATCCCCTCAGACGGAATACTCACGGCCGGGGCCGTGCTGTATCTGATCACCACGTATTCCGACTTGAGCGCCCTGCTCAAGGCAGCGGTGCTCCTTGGCGGAGATACGGACAGCGTTGCATCCATCGCGATGGGGATTGCTGCCGCCAGATATCCCCTCTCAGGGCTGCCGGAATTCCTCTTCCGAGACCTGACAAACCATGCGTACGGCCGCGACTATCTCCTCGAACTTGGACGCAGGCTCCAGGTGAAATATTTTGGGTCATCTTAGGGCAGGGTCAATCCAAAAAACCCAGCAACTTTCTCCGTAAATTGCCGAAAAGGGAGTAAGCGGCTGCAGGAGAATATATGACCCAAGGGCTGGCGCTCTCACCCTATATTATCCCCCCTCCCGTAATGTGGGATGGATTTCTTGAAGCAGCGCATGCGCTGAACGCCTCCGGATACGTGACTGCCGAAGAAGCCGCCGAAGACGTCCTATCCCCGCCAGATAGCTTCAGAGAGGAATATGAAACAAAATTATCATCCGGTTACGTGCCTCTGGATGCCAAGGGACCGCTGTTGACGTCGCACTGGCAATGGAGCTGTTGCAGAGATTTACTGCGGCGCATCCACGACCCAAACCATGCCGAAAACGAGGCACTGTCACCCGATCCTGCCAGAGTGCCGCCTGAACCACTGCTGGGCACGGTGGGCCCTCTGGGTATTTACGCAGGCCACGAGAACTTGAGGATCCCTCGCCTCTACCCTGAAAACGGAGGCAGTCCGTCATATTCGGAACTCATGCATCGCGAAATCCAGGGCGTAATACCGGACATTTGCGATCCCCGTGTGTCGCTCTACGGCATATTGAAGGGGCTCGGTTGCGCGCGCAAGCGAGTGGCGCTGCTCGCCGGGAACGAACGCAATCATGATATCGGATATGCGCGCACAAAGAGGGGGCTCACGCCGATCACCGGCGCATATCTTGAAATGGCGCGGGCTGATATCGAGAGGCTGATTGCGCAAGTTCGTGAGAACGGAACCGACATCCCGCTGTTCGGTAAGGGCAACTGGTCTGGGAAGGAAGGCGCGCTTGAGGTCACCCAATCACCAAAGCCCGGTTGCCTCTGCTATCACTTCAAGCCCGCAGCATGGATACCTTCAATACACCCGGATATCCGTGGAAGGAACCCGAAGATATACTTTGTACGGATCATGCTGACGGAGATCAAGGTGTACGCCGATGACTCCGGGCATATCCTGGAGTTGGGCGTTGTCATAGACGACCACCATCAATGGCAGCCCGACGAGGGCATATGGAGGCATCATATGCTTCGTGAACTCTGCATGGCGGATCGCCTATGGGGTCAGCCCTTGCGCGATCTCTATCTCGAAGGGCTCTATCGAAGGGCAAAACACCCTGAGACAAGCGTCGAAGATACAATCAAGGCAGTCGCGCAACTGCACTGGTGGCTGGCGCACGCAATGCCATTCAACCGCGGGAGCGCTGGAATTACAGACACGCTCACAAAGGCGATCTTCTATTCAAAGGGGATTTTCCCCGGTCGCTGGCGTGACGACGTCTCACCCGACATCAAGGCCTTTCACCTGACGCTCGCGCAATTCGTCGAGCAGTATCCATCGCTCTTTATTTGACGGGGGATTCCTCGCCGCACTTGTCTCGCCTGACTCGCAGCTTTTATTGCGGTATCGGCTTTAGCTTGACGATCACGGGATTGAATTCGTTTATAGAGAGAGAGATGTTGAGGTCCTGCGGCAGGTACCCCGCCTTCTCGATGCGGATGCGGTAGTTGCCGAGCGGCAGCTCGTGCAGGATCACGGGAGTCTGCTGCGCGACCGGCGTGTCGTTCACCACTACCTTCGCGCCCATGGGATCGGAGTAGACGTAGATCACCGAGCGGAACGGCGAGATCTTCTGGAAGAGGTCGTTCGCCTCGCGCTTCACGTTCTCGTCCTTGTTCTTGAGCATCACCTCTACGAGGAGGGGCAGGGCCTTGTCCACCTGCTGCTTGATCGCGTAGCAGTTCACGAGCCCGAGCATCGCCGGATATTTCTGATCCTCGCTCTGCCTCGCCTGCTCGAAGTAGCCCATGGCCCGGTCCACGTCGTTCATCTTGAAGTAGCACTGGCCCAACAGCAGGTTCGAGAGCGCCGTCTCGGATGGCGCGGGGTTCGAGGAAAGCGCTTGCGCAAGCTCGTTGATCGCCTCCTGATACATCTGCCTGTTCATCGAGAGCCTGGCGTTGTTGAGGTGCGCGCCGGCCACGGAGGTCTTGAGCGTGACGTTCGCCACGAACGGCATATTGATATCCACCTTCAGATCCTCTGCGTGCTCGAAATACCCCTCCTTCTGCAATACCAGCCTATGCTCGCCGAGCGGGAAAGTTCCCTCGTAGGGCGTGCGGCCGACCGACTTGCCGTCGATGAAGACCTCAGCGTTGGACGGATCCGATTTCACCTTCACCGGGAATATCTTGAGGTCCTCGTCCTTCACGTCGATCGTAAATGTAGGGCTGTCCTCCGCAACGTCGAACTCACGACGGAATATGATGTCCGACACAACCGTCGGCGACGTCTCGCCGAGCTGGCGCGAGCGCCGCAGTTCTACTATATAGTGACCGAAGGGGATATATATCGGCTTCTGCAGCACGATCTCCTTGAGCTTCGCGGTCTGCTCCGTAAACTTGTCGTAGGAGAACTTTCCCTCGAGATAGAACTCCGTATCGCGCGGCACCTGGTTGATCTTGAGCATGCCGATGGGCCCGCGGAAGAGGACCGGGACGACGGAAGTGCCGACGTCCGCCTTGAAATCCACCTTCTGAGCGTATTGCTGGTTGATCTCTGGCATGACGAAGAGCGCCTCGGCCTGATTCGTCTTGCCCTGCTCCAGCTCCACGTTGACCCGAAGCGGCGTTACGCCGAGATCCTGGCCCTGGAACGAAACCTTCGCGGGCATGGGGCTGGATGCGATGTCGAGGAAAATCGGCACCTTCTGCGCCGAAGTAGCCGCAGGCGGCACAGGCGGAACCTGCGGCGGCTGGCCGGGCTGAGGCGCTGCGGGCTGGGCGGGCTGCGGCGGCTGGCCCGCCACCGGAGGTACGGGCGGCGGGGCCGGCGGCGCTGTGCCCTCAGGTACCGCGGGCTGTGCAGCCTGAGTGCCCGCCGCTTCTTTTGCAGCGGCGAGCGTCTTTGCCGCAGCCTTTGCGGCTACCTTGTGCGTGCCGAAGAAGATGCGGTTGGCGAAATAACCGCCCGCGATTATCACCACGAGCAGGAGCGCTCCGACCATCATGAGCGTACGCTTCTCGATCTGCCGCTTGGGCACGGGCGCCTGCGGAATCTCTCCCTCCGCACCCTCCGCCAGCGGCTCCATATCTTGTCCCGGCTCCCGCTTGGCGGAGATATCCTCTTTCTCCATCCTCGCGGTGAGGCTGTCGGGAGGAGCTGAAACGAACACGGTCCTGTCCAGCATGGATTGTTCGGGCGGCAGCGCGAGTTCTTCTTCGCGAGAGGTGGGCTGGAGTATGAGCCTCAGCTGATAGATCCCGGTCTTGATGATGTCCTTGTGTCCGATGACTACTGAATCGGTCAACTCCTTCGCGTTGACCATCGTCCCGTTCTTGCTGCCCAGGTCCTTTACCATCCATCCCGAAGTGGACTTTGAGACTTCGGCATGCTGGCGGGAGACGCTCTGATCGTCCAGGCGTATCTCATTGCCCGGAGCGCGGCCGATGATATTTTCTCCGTCCTTGAGCGGAAAGCAGGTCCCGGTGCGGGGCCCTTCCAGTATGACGAGATACGGCGGGGGAGATTGCATCCGCTCGGGGGTCGCTTCCTCGCGCTCGCCCGTGTCGCGGATAACCGTCTTCTCGGCGCTGTCCGGGATCGAAGGCTCCAGAGGCCTCTCGGCCACCGCCTGTCCCGGTTTTTTGGATACTTGGTCGGCCATGTTTTCTAGCTGAATACCATATCGGAAGCCCTGCGTAAAGCGTCCGGGCCGCATTTCTCACAAGGTATCGTAGCGAGGCGGCGGAGAAGCCAGTGGATACAAGGAGCGCGAAGGAAAAAGCGCGGAGGCGTAGCCAAAGCTACGTCGAGCACTTTTTTCGAGCGCGACGCCGTAGACGCTGACTTATCCGCCGCCGCAGTAGATACCTTGGTGAGAAATGCGGCCCAGGACATAGAGCTTGATTTTATCGAGGGAAATAGCAATATTCTAAATCCATGTTGGCAACCATGTCACACTCACGCACGAACGCGTTTCGATTCTGCCTCCTATTGCTTAGCTTCGTCCTCAGCCTCAACCTTTTATCCGTTCGCCAGGCCTCTGCGGGAAGCTGTGTCAACTGGCCCAAGGCCATGGCGCAAAGCGAGATCGCGCGCATGCCTGCCGAAGGAAAGATCGTGCTCGTAGAGCCGTTCACCGACTTCGCCAAGCTGAGCGGCGACGAATGGCTCGTGCAGGGGCTCAGGGATTATGTCGCGGATCTCCTGCGCACGTCGGGCAACCTCCGCGTGCTCGCCGGCCAGTCAGCGGTTCACGGGGGGCTGTCGGGCTCGGCGGATTTCAAGGTCAGCGGCACGTTCCAGCATATCGGCGACAGGATGCGCATCTTCATAAGAGTCCTGGACGCCAGGACCGGGCAACTGCTGGCGCAGCCCGACGCATCATTCGTCTACCCGGAGAATCAGGAATTCTTCTTCAAGACCGCGGAGGCGGTGAAGACAGCGATGCAGGTCATGAAGGCGGAGCCGGACTCCACCCGCTTCGATGCGGTGAAAAGCGCAACCAATTCGACGCGTGCGTATGAAAACTTCGCCAAGGGACGTCAGGCGCTCGAGACCTGTCAGGCGGACAAGGTAAACGTGGCATCCATGCTCTTCACGGAGGTGAAGCGAATCGATTACAGGTCGCCGCTCGGATACGAAGGGCTCATCGCGCTCTACTCATTCCTCGCGCTCCAGAAGAAGTCCCGCGGCGAGGGCTACTCGAGCGAGATGCAGAAGGCTGAGAGCGAGTACGTGCAGATGCAGAAGCTCACGAAGCCCGGCAACCTCGTGTTCGCATATATCCCGAAGAAACCGACCAGAAAAGATACCGGTGCGACAAAGCTCGACAACCGCTTCCTCGCCGGTGAGGCCGCTTACAACGAAAGCCTGGCTGCCGCGCAGTCGGGCGACATGAAGGCCGCCGCCGAGGCCATGCGCCGCGCGACACAGCTCGTGCCCGAGGACGCGCTCGCCTGGTATCAGCTCTCGAAGATAGAATCGAATCTCGGCAACGCGCAGGGGTCGCAGGATGCCTTGCAGAAGGCGTATTCTTATAACAGCTGTGTGGAGAAATGATTTTTTCTCCCCCTTTGTTCGGAGACATCAATGTCTAGACGGCGGTTCTTCTTTATTATCGTCCTATTCCTGTTTGTAGCGCTCTTGTCGGCTTCCACCTCGTTCGCCAAGAAGAAGATCACGATGCCCACGGCGCGCGCCGTCTACCACAACAACCAGGGCGTGAGCTTCCTCAACAAGAACGACCTGGAGCGTGCCGAGCAGGAGTTCAAGACGGCCATCGAGCTCTCCCCTGAATACGTGGAGGCCTACAACAACCTCGGCATCATCTATCGCAAGCAGGGAAAGAACGCGGAGGCGATAGCGCAGTTCCAAAAGGCGATAGACCTCGACAAGGATTACGCCGCCGCTTACAGCCACATGGGAGCCGTGTATCTCGCCATGGGACAAGTGGACGAGGCGATCAAAGTGATGAAGAAGGGGCTCAAAAAGGACAGCACCATCGCGGACATGCACTACAACCTCGGGCTCGCCTACGCCGAAAAGAACAAGCAGAGCAAGGACAAGGACTACATCCCGCTGGCCCTGCAGGAGCTGGTGCGCGCTACCGAGCTCGACCCGAACCTGACGCACGCGCACGAGGTGCTGGCGCAGCTTTATCAGCAGACCGGCGAATACGAACGCGCCGGAATCCGCCAGAGGCTGGCGCTGGCGGACAAGCCGCAGGCGGTGGATCAATGGGTGAAGATGGGCGAGCTCTCGCTGGAGAAGAACGAACCGCAGAAGGCGCTCAACGCCTTCCAGAAAGCCCTGGAGATCAATCCGGAATACGCGCCGGCCCACATGGCGCTGGGGCTCTATTACATCGGCCAGGGTGAGACGCAGTCGGCCGCCACGGAGCTAAAGAGCGTGATCGCGCTTGAGCCCAACAACGAGCTGGCGTGGTTCCGCCTCGGCACCGTCTATCTCGCGAGCGGCAGCCTGGGGGAGGCCGTAAAGGCCCTCACTAAGGCGAAGGAGATCAACCCGAACTTCGGCGACGCGTCTTTCAATTTGGGCTTGACTTATCTCAAGCAGAACCAAAGAGTTTCCGCCGAGAAGGAATGGGAGTACACGATCACCGTGGATCCAAAACACCCGCGCGCGCTTTTTAACCTGGCGAACATGTACAGGCAGGACGGCCGGATCGACGAGGCGATACAACTCTATTGTCGCTTTGCCTCGGCTGCGGGGGAGGCATTTCCCGCCGAGACCGCGACAGCGCAGCAGCTAATTAAATCGAGCGACGTAAAATGCCGGAACTGATCATACAGGAGCGAGGTCGCGCTGAACCCTTCGTGCACTCATGCGCGGAGGAGATCATCTCGATCGGCCGCCATGACTCGAGCACGATCCAGCTCAAGGGCAGGGGCGTGTCTCGCCAACACGCGAAGGTCCTCGTTGACGGCGATAACTGCTTCATCATCGACCTCAAGAGCGGCAACGGCACCTTCCTCAATGGTATGAAGCTGGCTCCAGAGGAGAAGAACCTGCTGCGGCCCGGCGACCTCATCACCATCGACACATACGACATCCGGTTTCACGCGGGCAGCTACGAGCACAATCAGCTCGCGATTGAGGAGACTACCGACAGCGACATCCTAGAGGTGAAGCTGCTCAAGAAAGTCCTGACCGCCCTCGACAAGGAGACCGTACCGTCCCTCGAAGTGCTCAACGGATCCGCTGAAGGAAAGAGGCTCTACCTCACCGACGAGCTCAACGAGTTCGTGATCGGCAGGGATCCGGATTGCGAATTTCCGATCAACGAGTACGTGATCTCGCGACGGCATGCGCAGATCATAAAGCGATGGGGCGGCATAGCCATCCGCGACCTCGAGAGCAAGAACGGCACGTTCTTAAACAACCGCCGCGTGGTGGAGGAATACCTGCACGACGGCGATCGCATCGCACTGGGAACGATCGTCTGCCTCTTCAGGAATCCGCAGGAGATTAACCTAGCTCATCTGGAGGACATCAGACCAAAGACGCGACCGGCGCCGGTTTCGCCGCAGGAGATACCCGGACTCGAAGAAGAACCGGCCCCTGCGCAGGCAGAGGAGGCCCAGCGCGAAGAGGCAGCGGAGACGGCGGAGGAAACCCCGGAGCAGGGCGAAGGAGAGGCCCTCGAGCAGTGGGAACAGCTGGAGCAGGTGCAGCAAGGCTATCCAACGCCGCAGTCGCATGTGGAGGCAATCAAGAGGCTGACGCCGATCGAGATCGGCATGATAGGGTTGGGCGGGCTCGTGCTGATCTTCGCACTCATAACGATTGTAAATCTGCTGTTTTCATAAACGCCAGCAGGGCTGGCGCTTCCATGCGGGATTTTTACTAATCACCAATCACTGACTCAGGCCATCGCAGCCTGCAGTACCTCCTCAGGCAGCCCCACTCGCGCGATCGGCTGGATGCGCAGGTTCTCGGAGAGTTCCTGATACGAGAGGACCGAGAGCTGCGGGAACTCCAGCTCGACTATCTTTCTGAAATAACGCCTGATCTCCGCCGTGGTAAGTATCACCGGCGGCCTTGCCCCCGGCGGGAACGGATGCGAGGCGATCTCCTTGCCCACCGCCTCGATGATCTCCTGCGTGATCTCGGGCTCGAGCGCCAGGTAGTTGCCCTTCTCGGTCCGGCGGATCGCGTTCTTCACCAGGTCCTCTATCTCCGGATCCAGCAGGTAGACGGCGAGGGTGTTCTGCGCGCCCGCATATTTGTGCGTGATGTAACGACGCATGCCCGCGCGCACGTGCTCCGTGAGCGTCAGGGTGTCGCGCTCGATCTCACCCCACTGCGCCAGCGTAGCGAAGATCGTCTTGAGGTCGCGGATCGCCACGTCTTCCTGCACGAGCCGCTGGAAAATTTCCGATAGCTGCATGAGAGTGATGACCTTAGGGATAAGCTCCTTGACGAGCGCGGGATGGCTCTTCTCCAGCTCGGTGAGCATCGTCTGGATCTCCTGCAGGCCAAGGAACTCGTGCGCATGACGGCGTAGCACGTACGAGAGATGCAGGATCATATACTCCGCGATGTCCCACATGCGGAAACCGGCCTGCTGCGCCACCTCGCGATGCTCCTGCGATATCCACGTGACCACGGACCCGTCGATCGGATGTATCGTTTCGGTGCCGCTTATATTGAAGAGCTGCAGCTGCTCCAGCGGCTCGCCCACGAGGATGTGCCCGTGCATCACCTTGCCCTGCGCCACAGGCACCTCGTTTATGTTGATGACGTACGCCTCCGGCTCCATGTCCACGGTCTGCCCGCGCACCTGGATGCCGGGGAAATTTACGCCGAGCTCGTAGTAGAGGCCGTGGCGCAAAAGCGGGATGAGCTCGTTGATGAAGCGGCCTCCGTCCTGCGAGTCGTCGACGAACGGGATGATCGCCGAGCCCACCTCCAGCGAGATAGGCGACGGCATGATGAACGGCAGCACGTCGCCGTGCTTTCGCACCGCCTTCTTCACCGCATCCTGCTTCGGTTGATCCATGATCTGCTGGACCACCTTCTGCTTGGACTTGATGAGATACGCGGCGACGCCGCCCACGACGACGCCCATTATGATGAACGGGATCTTGGGCAGCCCCGGCACTATGGCGAGAGGCCCAGGATCACGGCCGCGATAATCAGCGCCTTTGGATAAGCAGTCACCTGCGTGATGATGTCGCGGCCGAGATTCGACCCCTCGCTCTCGGAGGCGACGCGCGTTACCACGATGCCTGAAGAGACGGAGATGATGAGCGCGGGGAGCTGCTGCACCAGCCCGTCGCCGATCGTGAGCAGCGAGTAGACCTGGATAGCGTCCTGGAAGGTCATGCCGCGGATCGCCACGCCTATGATGAAACCGCCGATGATGTTGATGAGGCAGATCACCATGCCGGCGATCGCGTCTCCCTTCACGAACTTCATCGCGCCGTCCATGGCTCCGTACAGCTGGCTCTCGCGGTGGAGCGTTGAGCGGCGCTCGATCGCCTGCTCCATGTTGATGATGCCAGCGCGCAGGTCGGCATCGATCGACATCTGCTTGCCCGGCATCGCATCCAGGGTGAAGCGCGCCCCGACTTCCGACACGCGCTCGGCGCCCTTCGCGATGACGATGAAGTTGACGAGGGTTATGATGACGAAGAGCACCCCGCCCACCACGTAGTTGCCCTGCACGACGAACGTGCCGAAGGCGCGCACCACTTCTCCGGCGTCGCCCTGCGAGAGGATGAGCCTCGTTGTGGAGATGTTGAGCGACAGTCGGTACAGCGTGGCTATCAGCAGTATCGTGGGGAAGGAGGCGATCTTGAGCGCGTCGCTGATGTAGAGGGCAACCAGGATGATGATCACCGCCATGGTGAGCTGGATGGTGAGCAGGATGTCGAGCAGCCAGGTAGGCAGCGGGATGACGATCATCGCCACGACGGCGATGACCAGCACCGCGAGCATGATGTCGCTGTACCTTGTGAGAAGCTCGTTGAAATTGCCGAGCTGAGGCCCCTCTGCCGGGGCAGCTGCCGCAGCTGGCGGTTTGCTGGCCATGTTCGTCTAACCCCCTGTACCAACTATAACATAAGGGATTCTACCATACGGGCAGGGGCGCGCCAAACGGGAAATCGCCCTTCACCGGCCTGCAAAGGGCAGGGCCGCGCCAAAGGCTATATACCGAAGCTGCAGGGTCGAGGGCCTTTTTGCCGACACGCCGAGCGCGGAGAGCGGGATGCGAAACTCGTATATCTTGTGCTGATAGTGCACCTTGTCGGTGTAGGCGTAGCCCTGCATACCCCACTCGGTATCCCTGGCCGAGACCCTGAACTCCCTCCAGCCCTGGGGCGTATTGATGAGGATCGTTGCAAAGTCCTCGCCGCTGTCCCGGGTATTGTCCGGGGTGAAATCGATGGCGCCGTAGAGGTATTTGTAGTCGTTCCTCACATAGCCGTACGCATACCCGCCCGGTTTTCCGTCTTTGGACCTGATCGGAATGATAAATGACGGCTCGTCCAGACGATCGGCCGTGGTAAAGGCGCCATCGACCTTGATAACCCCGAAGCTGCGGTTGAGTTCGTAGCTGAAAGTGGCCTCTTCGCCGTTCCACGGATTGAGCCTGCTCGGGAAGGCGCAGGGTATCCCGGCGAAGGCATCAGAATCGCGCTCCCGGCCGCTGATCGCCACCGTGATCGGGCCGTCGGCGCGGCTCGCCCCCTTGCCGTCGAATACGACCTCGACCGTGCGGCCCCTGGCGTCGATCACGTCGAAATCGGACTTATTGAGTTTCTGCGTGAGATCGTCGCCGGTATCTACATCAAAGGCCTTTGCCACCTTTATCTTCTTTTTCCCGACGATCAAGGAAAGGCCGTCGAGGTCAGCGAGCCCCTGGGGGGCGTGCGAGATGCGGACCTTGTACTCGCCGTCGACATCGGGCAATGCGCCAGTGGCGTCGATCGACGGTTCGCCGGACTGGGCGCCCGGGACGGAGCTGCCGCCCGCGGCCCAGCCGCCAGCACTTTTAAGGAGCAGCTGAAATCCGCCGCCTGCAGGCACTCCTTTGGCGTTTGCGCGGACAGAGGCAAGAGATGGATTCGCTGCGCACAGGACAGCAGCCACGACGACGGCTGAGATGACGGTCGTCTTCATAGTCCCCCTTCCGCGAAGGCCAATCGATTCGAGGCTAGGAGCTGTAGATGAGCAACGCGCCGATGCATGCCGCCAGTATGGCGACGAGGCGGCGGACGCGCTCGGTCCGGGCCTCCCACCACCCCATCACGGCATGCACGCGATCCATCCCGAGCACGAAGATGAGGATGCCGGATATCACCATGATCGCGCCAAAGGTCGCGGGGACCCACACGAACATGGCCGCGCGACACGCCCAGATGAGCAGTCCGCCGATTATAATCCTGAGGACTCCCGCAAAATAGGCGCGTTTTCCGACCTTGGCGAACGCCAGCACGCGAAGCATAAGCGAGGGCAACGCCGCGAGCAGGACACCCCAAATCACAATCAGAAGACCGATACTCTTGATGAGATAGACCATGGTTCCCCCCGTAATTTTTATTAATTGTGTCTTTTATAGCAGATGGAGGAAGAGAATAAAATCGGGAATCTCGATCTTTAATCGCCTTTCATCACATCGAGATCACGCCCCGTGGCATTTCTTGTATTTCTTCCCGCTCCCACACGGGCACGGGTCGTTGCG
Organism: bacterium; assembly: GCA_041658465.1. GTDB lineage: Bacteria > UBA10199 > UBA10199 > 2-02-FULL-44-16 > JAAZCA01 > JAJZQH01. The sequence goes on from JBBAAC010000018.1 coordinate 16,656, forward strand.
GCCGACCTTGGGCGTCTCGCGCTTCACGGTCTGCTGGCGGCGGCCATGGTCGCCGCGCGCCTCCTCAGGCGCCTTTGCGTCAAAAGCCGTGGCCTCCTGGTGCTGCACCTGCATGGGCTGGCGGGGCCTCCCGCGCTCCTCGGCGCGCACGACGCTCTCCTCGCTCGTCACCTGCACGCGGAAGAGCTTGTTCACGGCGTCGGCCACGAACTGGTTCATCATGTTGCGGAAGAGGAGGAAGCCCTCCTTCTTGTACTCGAGTATCGGGTCCTTCTGCCCGTAGCCGCGTAGGCCAATGCCCTCGCGCAGGTGATCCATCGAGAGGAGGTGATCCTTCCAGAGGGTATCCAGCGTCTGCAGGAGCAGGATGGTCTCGATGCGGCGCATGAGCTCCAGGCCGTTCTTCTGCTCCCTCTCGTCATAATGGGCGACGATCCTGTCGTACAACGCTGTGCCGATCTCCTCCTGCGTCTTGATCCCTGCGGGCAGGTCGGACATGGAAAAAGGCATGTTGAACGTGGTGCGCACCTTCTCCTCAAAAGACGCCTGATCAAAATTATCGCCCAGCTTCTCCGGGACGCATGACTCGATGATCTCCGTGACCGTCTGATCGATCATGTCCAGCACCATGTCCTTGTTGCTCTGGTTGGTGAGGATATCGCGGCGGCGGGAGTAGACCGTCCGACGTTGCTGGTTCATCACGTCGTCGAACTCGAGCAGGTTCTTTCGGATCTGGAAGTTGTGTCCTTCCACTTTTTTCTGGGCGTTAGCGATGGCGCGAGAGAGCCACGGGTGCTCGATCTCGTCCTCCTCGCCCATGCCCATGCGTTCCATCAGGCCTGAGATGCGCTCGCCGCCGAAGATGCGCAGGAGATCGTCCTCAAGCGAGAGGAAGAAGCGCGATGCGCCAGGATCGCCCTGGCGGCCGGAGCGGCCGCGCAATTGGTTATCGATGCGGCGGCTCTCGTGCCGCTCCGTACCGAGAATGAGCAGGCCGCCCGCGGCGATCACGTCCCTCTTCTCCTCGGCGCACTTTGTCTTGAATTCCACCAGCGCTGCAGAAAACTCCTCCGGCGTGGCGTCCGGGCCCACCTGTGCGCGGGCCAGGAAATCGGGGTTGCCTCCCAGCAGGATGTCGGTGCCCCTGCCCGCCATGTTCGTGGAGATCGTGACAGCACCCTTGCGGCCCGCCTGCGCAACTATCTCGGCCTCGCGCTCGTGCTGCTTTGCGTTCAGCACGTGATGCGGCACGCCGAAGCGCTTGAGCATGTTTGCAAGGCGCTCCGACTTCTCTATCGAGATCGTGCCCACGAGCACGGGCTGACCCTTTTCGTGAAGCCCGCGGATCGTCTCGACCGCTGCCCTGAACTTGGCCTCCTCGGTCTTGTAGACCCCGTCGGGGTTGTCGATGCGGATCATCGGCATGTGCGTGGGCGCCACCACCACGTCGAGGTTGTAGATCTTCGCGAACTCCGCCGCCTCCGTGTCCGCAGTGCCAGTCATGCCCGCAAGCTTCTTGTACATGCGGAAGTAGTTCTGGAACGTGATCGTGGCCAGCGTCTGGTTCTCGTTCTCGATCCGAACGCCCTCCTTCGCCTCCACGGCCTGGTGAAGGCCATCGCTCCAGCGTCTGCCCGGCATAAGGCGGCCAGTGAACTCGTCGACGATGATCACCTCGTCGTCCTTCACGACATAGTCGACGTCGCGGTTGTAGAGCGCATGCGCGCGCAGGGCCTGGTTCACGTGATGCAGGATCGTGATGTTCTGCGGGTCGTATAGATTCTGGACGTTGAGCCTGCCCTCCACCTCGGTCACGCCTTCCTCGGTGAGCGCTGCGGTGCGCGACTTCTCGTCGACCGTGTAGTGCTTTTCTTTCTTCAGATACGGGATGATCCCGTTGATGATGTAATAGAGTTCCGTGGACTGCTCGGCCTGGCCGGAGATGATGAGCGGCGTGCGCGCCTCGTCGATGAGGATGGAGTCAACCTCATCCACGATGGCGTAGTTGAGCGGCCTCTGCACGAATTGGCCCGAGTCGAACTTCATGTTATCGCGCAGATAATCGAACCCGAACTCATTGTTCGTGCCGTAGGTTACATCGCAGCTGTAGGAGACGCGGCGCTCCTCGTCGGTGAGGCCGTGGACGATGTTGCCGACCGTAAGGCCCAGGAAACGGTAGAGCCTCCCCATCCACTCGGCATCGCGGTGCGCCAGGTAGTCGTTGACCGTGACGACGTGCACGCCCTTGCCATCGAGCGCATTGAGATAGACCGACAGCGTGGCCACCAGCGTCTTTCCCTCTCCGGTCTTCATCTCGGCGATCTTGCCGCGGTGGAGCACGATGCCGCCTACGAGCTGCACGTCGAAGTGGCGCATTCCCAGGGCGCGGATACCGCCCTCGCGCACCACCGCAAAGGCCTCGGGCAGGATATCCTCGATCGTGGCGCCATTTGCCAGCCTCTCCTTGAACTCCGCGGTCTTAGCCCGAAGCCCGTCGTCGGAGAGCTTCTTTATCTCCGCTTCAAATGAGTTGATCTGCACGACCAGGGGCTCAATGGACTTGAGCTCCCGCTCGTTCTGGGTTCCGAAGATCTTTTTGAGGAGATATTGGATCATTATAATCGCCTTGCCTGGTTCAAGGTTGCGGGAGCATAGGGATGAGCAATGGCAAAGACAAGGGCAATTTAAGCGCATCCAGGCACAAAAAAACCGACCGCGCGACGCAGTCGGCTGATTAACGATAAAACCATTACATCTTGTTTGAGAGGTAGAGCATGGGATCTACCGGCACTCCGTCCACATGGATCTCGAAGTGGAGGTGGGGGCCGGAAGATCGGCCGGTGCTGCCGACCGCGGCGATCAAAAGGCCGCGCTTAACGCGCTGTCCCTCATCCACGTATAAGGCGGAACAGTGGCCGTACAACGTGGATATGCCGTAGCCGTGGTCTATAATGATAGCCTTGCCGTAACCTGCCTTATACCCGGTAAACGTCACCACTCCGTCGCCAGGGGCGGAGATAGGCGTGCCCACCGGTCCCGCGATGTCTATGCCGTCATGGATATGATTGCCGCCCCAGCTGCGCCTGTCGCCGAACTCCGATGTCACCCAGCCGCGCGTCGGCCATGCAGATGGGAGCGAAGACCAGAAATAGAGTTTGTCCTGCTGCTTGGAGAATACGGTGTGAAGCTTCTCCTCCACGGCGTCGTTGCGTTCTGTGAGCTTGCGGAGCGAAAGGTCGAGTCCTGCGGTAAGCGCCTTGGAGAAAGGAGACTTCCACATGCCCTCTCCCAACCGGAGCGGGGAGGTAGAAGGCATCTCAGGCAGGGATTCGGTCTCGTCGACAGGGCCCTGACCGACCCGATCGCCCCTGCCGATGCCTGCGGACGACTCGATCTTGGCGGCAAAGCGCTCCGTGCGCGAAATCGACTCCTCCAGCCCCTGCAGCCTGGAGAGCATCGATGCCCGCTCACGCATGAATTCAGCAGCCTGGATGCGGGTAGACTCAGTGCCCAGATAGGCACTCCTGTAGCAAAGCATGCCTATAAATGCTGCGCAGGAGATAAGGACTGCTGCGATTAGAGTGCCAGCCAAGAACTTCATCCCGCGCGCTGAGACATTCAGGCGCCTTATCCGGGACTTGTTCCGGGGCACTATTAATACGCTGAAGCGTTCCGCCGGCCGCTTTTTGATGTCGGTGTTACGCAATGTCTATAGTCCGTTCTGATTGTCTTTCGGAACTTCTGACTTCTGACCCAACTATTGAGTATCTGGAAAGAGCGAATGGCTTATTTGTAAAATGAGTAACAGACGCCTGCGGGTGTGTCAACAAAAGACGACCGATACAATGTATTGATTTTTAAGCAAAAAATCATTTTTTAACAGCCGACTGACCCCCAAACTTGCCGCAGCGTGTCAGGATCGCGGGCTCAAAGCTCAACCGTGGACTCGTCCGTGGAAGGCTTTTCAGTGTCCTCGTCGTCAAGCCCCGCCACCTCCGCAAGGACCACCGTGATATTGTCGTCGCCCCCGCGCTCATTTGCGATGTCTATGAGCCTGTGGACCGCCGGC
>JBBAAC010000019.1:0-20638 GCA_041658465.1 bacterium
GCCCTCCTCTGTCTCGTTAGTAGCCGCGGGCCTGTAAGAGCCATAGGCCACCGGTATCAGCTGCACGTCCGACCTCACGCCATTCGCGCGCATGTAGTCGATGACGACCTGGGCGCGGCGCATGGAGATCTTTTCGTTCGCGGCGACCGTGCCGCGCGCGTCCGCGTGGCCTCCGACCCTCACCACGCTCACCCACGGAGTCTCGTTTATCACCTTTATCACGAGGTCTATGTCTGGCCTCGCGGTCGGCAGTATATCCGCCTTGCCGAAGTCGAAATACACGGGCCTCAGCGTCTGGATCTCTCCACCCAGAATTGCGGCGCCGTAGCGGTCCAGATCTATCGCCTTCAACCTCGCAACCTCATCCCAGTCGACCACGCCGTAGGCATCGCGCAGCGTGTAGAACTTGGGACAGGCGGCGTCGTCCACGCCCTCCTTGAAATCCTCGGCATTTGGCGGGCAGCGCTGTGCCAGCACCTCGGTATCCTTCAGGTCATAATACTTGGGGCACGCTGCATCGTGGATCTGGGCGTTGAAGTTGGCCGCGTCAGCCGGGCAGACGAGGCTCATCTCCGCGACCGCCAAGGCGACTATGTTGCGCATCTCTTCGGGCGAGTAGTTTTCCGAAAGCGTGAAGACCTTCTGGCAGGCCTGGTCGTGCGCCCTCGGGTCGAAGTCCTCCGGCCTGACAGGGCACTTGAGGATGAGGCCGGCCAGTTCCTGCAGCTCGTAGAACTTGGGGCATGCATCGTCATTAACGCCCGCCACGAAGTCCTCCGGTCTGGCCGGGCAAATTTTCTTGAGCTCGTAGAGACGCGAACGGCTGAACGAGGTGCGCAGCGCGCATATGTTCGCCTGGTTCTCCTCGAGCTGGCGATACTTCGGCGTCATGAGCCTGTATTTGAGCCCGACCACCGCAGTCATCTTGGCGCCCGAAACACCGCAGACTATGCAGGAGCCGGCACCGCCCTGCACGGTGAGCCCGGTACTACCGGCGTCCCACCGCGCGCCGACGAGAAACGACGTGGGGTTCATGTCGCGATTATTGAAGAGATTGCTGAACGAAGCTATCGAGTTTATCTCGCCGAAGAGATCGAGCTTGAATTTGGGAAGGCTGCCCTGGATGCCTCCGCCCAGGAGCAAACGATGCTGGAAATCCACGTTGCTGATCTGAACCTTGCGGCCGCCCTGATAGCCTACGTTGAGCGTGAGCGCGATGTTCCTGGAGACCTTGCCGTCGAGCGCGATTTTTGCGCCGCCTGTGATTCCGGGATCGCCCACATAATAGGCATCCTTTCCGGTCGGAAGCGTGATGAACGGCACCAGCGCCAGGCCTATGCGCGTCTTGCACGCATCGATGAATCGCCCCTTCGCCTCGAAGCGAAAATCGCCCAGGCTCATGTGGTTTTGAGTCGGCGAGCCCACAGCCGCGAACGGATCGCGGAATGAATTCATGAGCACCACGGGGAGATCGATTCCGAACTGCAGCCAGTCAGTCGCGCCGATGGCCGCGGTGAAGTCGCTCACGAAGAGCTGTGCCACGACTCCCTGCACGCGCGAAGTACCCTGGCGGATGTCCAGGGGATGCAGCACATACGAGAAGTAATCGCCCACATCGAACTGGAGTTGATGCAAGGTCTGTGTCCCCTGCAACATGAGATAAGGATTTCGACCGGTGGCAGGGGTGAAGAATATCGCATTGAACGTCTGGCTGTCTGCGCTCGCAAGGCTGGGCATTGCGGCAAGGATTGCCGCGCCTGCAAAGACGAGCAGGCGTTTACGCAGGTCTCTCATGAATCCCCCTAATCCATTTCAGGCCTACTTTTTTCTCCCTCTATTCTTCTGCTTTACATTCTCCTTCTCCGCAGCCTTTTCCTTTTGAGCAAGCTCGCGTACCTTGAAGGAGTAGAGTTTTCCGGTGTTGGAGAGGAGATAGATCTTATCGCCGGATACGATCGGGTCGCCGTAGCTTCCCCTGCCGATGTATCTCTCGTACGCGATGTCTCCTGAATCGCTGTCGATGAGATAGATCTTCTCATCCGCCGATGTGACCGCCACGTAGTGCTCGCCCGCTGCAGGCGATGAGATCTCCGGCACCTCCAGGTCCTGCTGCCAAAAGATGAGACCGCTATCGGGATTTATCGAAAATAGGCTCCCGCCGCCGCTCGCGAATATCTTTCCATCGCGCGATATCGAGTCGTTCACGCCGCCCGCGTCGATCGTCCAGAGTATCTTGCCGCTCGCAGGCTCGATGCACGAAAGCGTGCCGTCCGCAGTGCTCGCGTACAGCCTTCCATTATAGAGAAGCGGCGAGCTGTCCACGTCATAGACCTGGCTGCGCTGGGCGCCGAGGAGCTCGCTCCACGCGGGCCTGCCGTCCGACTCCCGCACGGCCAGCAGCTCGCCCGAAGAGGTCCCGTAATAGATGAGGCCTCCTCCCGAGACGGGCGATGAGGCGCGCCTGATCGAGAAGCCGAACTCCTTCTCCTGCGGGTTCGTGTGCCACAGCTCGGTCCCGGTCCCGGCATCGAGCGCATAGAGCCGGCCGGACATGGTCGCCACATAGATGCGGCCCCCTTCCACGAGCGGAGTAGCCAGGATATCCGTGTCCAGCACCGACATCCATCGCTTCTCGCCGCTAGCCGCGTCCATCGCGTACACATGTCCCTCGGCGTCCGCTGCGTAGACCGTGCCTTCCGCATAAGCGGCCTTTCCGTGCACGGGCCCGTCGGTCTTCTGTTGCCAGAGCCGCTTGTTTGTCCGCACGTCGAAAGCAAAGAAGATTCCGGCGTCCACCCCGACGAAGAGCCTGTCTCCGTCGATGAGCGGTGTGGCGAACTGGTACGGCCTTTTGTTCCAGAAGGAAGACTTCTTGAGCGCGGCGATGCGATCGGTGCTCACGCGGAAACGCCTGGCAGACCTGGGTCGAGCCTGCGCGCGCTTGTACTGATCCGGCCGGCCGTGCGACTCCTGGCTCGTGAAGTGCCGCTTGGGAGATTGTCTAGCCGCAGAGGCATCGTGGGCGAACGTGCCCAGGAAAAACGCTGCTGCGACTGTTATCGTTCCGGCCGCGATCAACCAGCGACGTAGCCGTTTGCAGAAAGCCATAGAAGGCGCTCCTCGCTTGCATCACGCACAGCGCGGTCGCCCTCGCCGGCGTCTTGAATGATCCTCTTGTAGAGCTCCGCAGCTGCCGCAAAGTCACCCGCCCGCTCCAGGCAGGCCGCAGCCAGAAGCTCGCTCGTGAGAGCGATCCCGTTCTTCGGGTCCGCCGCTGCCTTGCGATAGGTCTCCGCCGCTTCCGCAGGATTGCCCGCAGCGAGCTGGATATCAGCTATGCGATGGAGCGCTGCCACTCGGAAGATCGGCTGGCTTCGCGAGCCGTCGGCCAGGAGCCTGAATTGCTCGATGGCTCCATCGCCATCCCCGCGCTCCACCAGTATGTCGCCCAGCTGCATGATCGCCTGCCTCCCGGCCGACGTGCGGGAATATTTTTTAGCGATCTCCTTGAGGGCATTTATTCGGTCGTCGGAGCCGGACGTGAGCTTGCCGGCTTCGTAGAATTTCAGCGCCGCCGCCTCCGCGCGATGCCTGCCGTATGCGTCGGCGCCTATGATCACCGCTATTGCCACGGCACCCACCGCGATTATCTCGAGCACTCCTATCCAGTGGCCAGCGATCCACTGCATCACGTGCATGGTCCAATCCTTGAATTCATCGTGAGGCTTCTGTTTGCCGCGCGGGAGTTGTTTGTATGTAGGAATAACACACCTCCTTTAAAGTCCGTAACTCGTGAATCGTGAGTCGTGAGTCGTGAATCGTGAATCGAAAAAAACCTGTTCGGCCTGTAACAAAGCTCCGCGGTCTTGTCAACTTGCAAGCCTTTGACTTTACAGCCAATTTTCCTTATCATCGCGGCATGGTCATAAACCGCAAAGCTGCGTCGCTGTGGCGCTGGGCGCGCAACACCATGCATTTCTACGGGCTCCTGCTGGAGCCGGGAAGAAAGGAGGCGCCGGCCGCTGGCAGGCCTCCCGTGGTGCTCATACACAGTTGGGGGAGCACTCGCGGCAGTATGAATATATTATCCTCCCGGCTCGCCTCCGACGGCTTTGCCATTGCCATCGCCGATCTCGGCGGGCTCGCGGGCCTCTTCAACACCAATGGCATAGAAAAAAGCGCGGAGAGGCTTGCGGAACAGATAGAGCCGCTCGCCGCAGCCAGCCCGCATGGCCGCGTGGCGCTGGTCGGCCACTCTATCGGCGGAGTGATCGGGCGCTGGCTCATCGCCGCGCTGGGCGGATCGCGATACGTACACACGCTCGTAACGCTCGGCAGCCCGCACCGCGGAACTCCCGCAGCCTCGAGCGCCATGACCACGCCAGGCAGATGGGTCTCGCAGGGGCTGCGCGACATCGCACCCCATTCGGGCGTCATCATGCGGCTCAACTCGCTTCCCATACCGCAGGACGTCTATGTGTCCGCGATATTCTCTAGATCCGATAATTACTGCCCGAGGCCATGCGCCGAGCTCGACATACCGGGCGACACCATGCACCTGCGCAACATAGATGCCGGCGATTACGGTCACGTGGAACTTGTGGTGGATCCCGCGGTCTACGCAATAGTGAGGCAGGAACTCACGGCAGGGCTCACGCGCGCAGAGGATATCTACCTGAGGAGAACGGTTGATTCTTGAGGCCGTGCACCCTCTTCTCAAACAGTCATCCCATCCCAGTCTTCATCGTTCCCCGCCTTGCGGCGATGCAGAAATCTGGCCTCCTGCATGGCGGCCACGAACTCCGCGGATAAGAGCACGACCACGGAAAGGTAGTAGATCCAGACGACGAGCAGGACAACTGCGGTGAGCGATCCGTATATGATGTTGTAGCGCTGCAGCGCGAAGATCATATACGCGCGGAAGATCAGCTTGGCTACCACGATGCCGACGGAGAAGATGATCCCGCCGATGGCGGCATAACGGATGTAGATCCTCCTGTTCGGGATAACCACGATCGTCATCACGTAAGTCAGGAAAGCCACGAGGAACAGATACGCCTTGCCGCTCATGAAATCGGAGAGAGGAAAGCCGAAGCCGTAGCGCTGCAGCAGCCCTTCGAGGATCTGCGCCATCGCGGGTAGAGAGAAGAGCACGGTGGCACCGACGATCAGCGCTATGCCTACGAGGCGCGAGTGAAAGAAATTTCTCCTCGATGGAGTGCGGAATATCGCGTCGAGCGCGCGCTCTATCGCGGCCACGAGAATGGTGGCGATGAAAAGAAGGAAGACTATGCCGGCGATTCCGAGCGATGCTCGCTGATCGAGCACGGACTGCAGGTTCGCGACAAACGCCTCTCGGCCGACCGGCAGCACGTCGGTCGCGAGCTGGATGATGCGATCCAGGGCGCCCTGCGAAGATCCCAGAAAATAGCCGGCGATGGAGACCATTATCATCGCGATCGGTATGATCGCCAGGAGCGCGCAGAAGGAGATGTTGGCCGCGTAGTTGAGGCAATCGTCGAGGAAGAAGGAATGAATCACTCTGCCGATGAATCGCAAGGTCTTCATGTCAGCTCCCCAATGGCAATGTCACTTCCTTCTGCAGACGATTCTCACCGGCACGCCCTCGCCGCCCAGCTCCGCCTGGAGCCTTCGGATGAGGTATCTGCGATATTGATACGGCACGGCCGCAGGATAATTCGAAAAGAGCGCGAAGGTCGGGGGATGCGTGCCTACCTGCGTCGAGTAGTAAATGCGCACCTCCTTGCCGCGGAAGACAGGCAGATGGTGCTCTTGCAAAGCGCGCTCCATGATTCGGTTGAGCTTTGACGTGGAGAGCTTTTTCCCGAGCCCCTCCTCCATCCTGTCTATGAAAGAAAATATCTTGAGGCAGTTCTTGCCCTGCGCCGCGGAGATCGGAAGCAGCGGCGTATCCCCCATCTCGCCGAGCTCCGCGCTGATCTTTGTTTGCCGGTCCTTCCAGCCCTCATCGACGAGGTCCCATTTGTTCACGAGTATTATGAGGCCCTTGCCCTGCTCTCGCACGAACTCGGAGAGGTGGAGGTCCTGTTTGGTCATCCCCTCGGCGCCGTCGATGAGCTGCAGCACGATAGACGCGCGATCGATCGTGCGCAGGCTTCTTATGGCGGTGAACTTCTCCAGCGGCTCGGAGACGCTCCACCTCTTCTTGACCCCGGCCGTGTCGATGAGCGTGTACGCGCTACCGCCGAAATCGATCTCCACGTCTATGGAGTCGCGCGTGGTGCCTGGCTTTTCGTGCACTACGACGCGCTGCTCGCCGGCCAGCCTGTTGATGAGGGTCGATTTGCCCACGTTAGGCCTGCCCACCACGGCGACCATCGTCCCCTTTGAAGGCTGATCCGAAGGCGCTTCCGATGGCGGCAGTCTGCGCCACAGCTCGTCCAGCACATCGTCCACTCCCCTGCCGTGCTCAGCCGAGCACGCGAAGAGCTCCTTGAGACCGAGTTCGTAGAACTCGCGCAGCCGCTCCTCGTGGGTCGGCTCGTCCACCTTGTTGACCGCGAATATTATCGGTTTCTTCACCGCGCGGAGTGCATTGACCACGTCGCGATCCGATGAGGTGGGGTCCTTCTGGCCGTCGAAGAGGCAGATCACGGCGTCCGCATCCTCGATCGCGCGCATGCTCTGCTTGCTGATCTCGTGCTCTAGGTCGGCCGCAGGTTCGAGGTCGAGCCCGCCCGTGTCGATCGCGATGTACTCGCGGCCCGCCCATTCCGCTGGCGCATAGTGGCGGTCGCGAGTGACGCCTGGCACATCGGACACGATGGCGCGGCGCTGCCCCACCAGGCGGTTGAAGAACCTGGACTTGCCCACATTCGGGCGTCCGACTATGGCGATGAGCGGTTTCATAAGGGAGGCATGGCCTAACACAGAACCTGACGATCTTTCAAGGTTTTTGGCGATCGGATTCGATCCGCCCAAGGAGCCTTAAGAGCCCGTCCAGGGTGGTCAGGGGGTGAGGCGGGCAGCCGGGGATGAAAAGATCCACGGGCAGGAGCGACAGAACGCCGTCGCATTGCTCCGAATGGCCGATATAAGGCCCGCCTGAGATGGCGCAGGCGCCGGAGGCGATGACGATCTTGGGCGCGGGGACTGCCGCGTATGTCTTCTCGAGGGCCAGGCGCATGTTTTGGGTGACCGGACCCGTGACCAGGATCCCGTCTGCATGCCGCGGTGAAGCGACGAACTGGATGCCGAAGCGTCCCATGTCGTACGCCAACGTGGAGAGCACGTTCACGTCCGCCTCGCACGCGTTGCACCCGCCGGCGCTGACCTCGCGTAGCTTGAGCGAACGGCCGAAGATGCGCGCCATCGCCCTTCCCATCGCCTCGACCTTCGGCGACGCAGCGCTTACGAAGAGCGACTTGCGCTCGCTCGCGGCCAGCCGGTATTCGTTCGTGAATTCGATCGCCCCGTGCTTGCACGCGCGCGAGCATTCCGCGCAGAAGAGGCAGCGGCCGAGATCGATGCGGACGCCCTTCTCGCCGATCTCGATCGCGCCGAACGGACAGACGCTGGCGCACTCGCCGCAGCCCTGCGGGCAGCGCGCAGCGTCGATGCGAGGCAGGCCGCGAAACCGGTCCGGCATCGCCGGCGCCTTCTTTGGAAACGGCATCGTGCGATATCCCTGCTTAATCCTCGCACGTATTATGTCGAACATCATCGCCTCAGAGGTCGTGACCGCAATACGATAGATTGAAACTCTTGTTGCAGAGCGGAAAGTCCGAAATCTGCCCGTCTCGCATGGCCATGGCGAGCCCCGCCCAGTTGTGGAACGACGGATCGATCACCTTGTACGTGGAGAAACGCCCGTCATCGTCCGTAATGGCGACATGACATATCTCGCCGCGCCACCCTTCCACGAGCGCGACGACCATCGACCGGGGCGCCAAAGCGGCAACCGGAGCCCTCACCGGTCCGTCGGGCATCGCCTCCACCTGCTCGCGGATAAAGGCCCACGAACGCTCGATCTCCTGCCAGCGCACGAGGGCGCGCGCAAGCACGTCGCCGCTCCTCCACGTCGTGATCGGAATGTGAGAGAAGTGGTACATACTGTACGGAAAATCGCACCGAACATCTCGTTCCACGCCGCACGCACGCGCCGCAACACCCACGAGCCCGATCCGCAGGGCCACGTCCCGCGTCACCGGGCCGGTCCCTTCGAAGCGCGACATGACCGATGGCGTGCTCCAGAGCAGACTGACAGCATTTTCGGCGTCGCGGAAGGCCGACTCGCCGCGTTTCAGCAGGTCGGCAGCTATGCCCACATCAAGCTCAAATTCGACGCCACCGGGTCGCACTAGCCCCCGCCCGAAGCGGCTGCCACAGAGGAGCGCCGTCATGTTGAGGAGGTCGCCGCGTATCCGGCCGCAGTACGATGCAGTAGGGAGAAACCCCACGTCGCCGGCAAGCGCGCCGAGGTCGCCCACATGGTTCGCCAGGCGTTCGAGTTCCAGGGCAATGCAGCGGATCGCGTGGGCCCGCGCCGGAACGCGGCACCTTGCCAAGGATTCCAAGAGGCGGCAATACACCGACGCGTGTCCAACCGTCGTATCGCCGGCAAGCGTCTCCGCGTAGTGAATCGATCGCGGACCTGGCCCGCCCTCCATCGCGCGCTCGACACCACGATGCTGGTAGCCCAGAGATATTTCCAGGTGATGCACGATCTCGCCGTGGCACTGGAACCGGAAGTGACCTGGTTCGATGATGCCGGCGTGGACCGGGCCAACCGCCACCTCGTGAATTTCCTCACCCTCGATGGCGAAATAGTCGATGACACCGCAGACCGGCTGCGATGAGCTTGCCGCAGCACCGTGCCCGCGGCGCGACTGAAAGCGCACTGGCTTGAGCCACGGGTGCCCCTTCGGCGTCACGCCCCACTGCTCGGCGATCTCGCGCTCGAATAGATGCGCCTGTTCGCAATCGGGCGTCAGCGCCGGGTACTCCGCGACGATTTCCTCCGACGCCGCAACAAAGAGCATGCCCGTCTCGCGCGAAGCAAGCACGGCGTAGAGACGGATGCCTCGCCTCGCGGGGACCCCGAACAGCGCGCTCAGGGCCGCCCCGCCTTCGACATACTGCAGCACGACCTCTCGGAATGCCTCGATGTCGAGCACAGGGATCTCATCGAGGCTCGCACGACCGACGTTTGAAATCGAGAGCAGCGGCGCGATCATAAGCCGCCCCCCAACAGGCCTGCGGCCCGGTTCAACACGTCGATCAAGATTGCGGGCAACCAGAGACCGAGGACGAGGAGCGCCACAAGCGGGACACAGACGAGCGCAGTCTCAGTCGCAGACGCCCTTCCGTATACTCGCGGCGACGTCTCCGGCCCCCACGCCACAGGGATGACGTGCCGAAGTGCGCCGACGAAGACGATGGCGAGTCCTGTGAGGAATAAAACTGCGGTCGCATAGGCCTTGCCATCTAAGGCGGCCTTGAGGATCAGAAACTCGCTCATGAAGAGCGCAAATGGTGCTGTGCCGATAAGCGCCAGCAAGCTCCCGATGAGACCGCCTCCCCAGACGGGCGAGCTGCGCAAAATGCCGGTCATCCGCCGCATATCATGCGTGCCGCAGACCTGGCCCAGCGTGCCTGCGCAGAAAAACGACAGGGCCTTGCACACGGAATGGTTAAACACGTGGAACAGCGCAGCCCACACGCCGATTCCCCCGATCCCCACGCCCACGGCGATGATTCCAAGGTGCTCCACGCTGTGATAGGCGAGCAGGCGCTTGATGTCATGCTGTGCCACGATGAAGATTGCCGCCACGAGGATGGAGAGCAGACCGAACACGACGAGGATCTCACGGCCCCATCCTGTGTTGCCCGTGGCCGCCTCGACAAGGGGAAGACACCGGAGGATACAGTACAAGGCCGTGTTAAGGAGGAATCCCGAGAAGATCGCCGAGACAGGCGCCGGTGCCTGGCTGTGCGCATCCGGGAGCCAGCTGTGCATCGGGGCGAGGCCGACCTTTGTCCCGTACCCTATCACGAGGAAGATGAAGCCTGCCTTGATGAGGAACGGATTCAATCCCGCAGCCCCCTGGAGGAGATGAGTCCACAACAGCGCATGCGTGAGCTGCGATCCCGCGGCCGTCGAGGCCGCTATCAGCAAGGTGCCGGTGAATGCCACAGCCACTCCGACGGAGCACATGAGCAGGTACTTCCACATGGCTTCCAGGGAACCCGGCGTCACGTGAATGCAGATCAGAAACGCCGTCAGCAAAGTCGTTGCCTCGATCCCAACCCACATCACGCCGAGGTTGTTGGAAACGAGGACCGTGATCATCGCCGTGAGCGACCCGAACCAGAGCCCTCCGTAGCGCCGGGCCATCTTCCGGGGAAATATATTCTCCTCAATCTCCCGGCGGAAGTAGCTGACGGAATAGAACCCGCTGAGCAGGAAGACCAGCATCATCACGCCGAGGTGATACGCCGAGAGGGCATCGAGCATCAGCCATGTGCCGGCCGCAAAGAGCGGGCCCGTCGTGAAGACCATCCATAGAGCATAAGCGGCCACCGCCGCCACTGCTGCCGTACCCCACGCGCAAAGCCGAATCACGGCGCGGGACGAGGAGGCCAGGAACGCCGCCCCCACCAAGAGTGCCGGCGCCAGAATCAACAATGCGATCACGATCCCACTCGATGACATCGGCATTATCCCCTTAGTGTCGTGAGCTGATCAGAATCGATGTGATCGAACTCACGGTTGATCCGATAGATGGCGATGCCCATCACAAACACCGCCACGAACACGTCCATCAGCACGCCCAGCTCGACAAGGACGGGGACGTCACGCGCCACCGCCAGGCCGAACACGTAGATGCCGTTCTCGATTACGAGGTAGCCAATCACCTGGTTCACGGCCAAGCGCCGCGCAACGATGAGGAAGAGCCCCGTCATCATCATTGAGAACGCGACCGGCACCACGAGCTGCGAGGATGCCCCGGCAGCAAGATCCAACTTGGAGGCCAGCCAGAAAGACGCGACGAGCGATGCGATACCCGCAAGAAGCGACGCTGTGTAGCCGACGAACGGCTTGAGCTCGCTGCTCGTGTCGGAATCGCGAAGCGCCCAGGTGAGTAGCCTGGGAAACACGAAACCCTTCAGACCGATGATCGCCGCCCCGATGGCAAGGATACGGGCCGTAATATCTGCGCCGCTCGCCGCCACGGGGATGAGACCGACCATGATTCCCTGGAGCGCCCCGATACGGATGCACGCACCGAGCCTGCTCGATCCGAGCAGTAGGAAACTCGTGAGGATCAGCATCACCAAAATTGCGTCGAGGAGTCCGGTCATAATGCAGACCTCATCACCAAGATCAGCGCAAGCGCCGACAGGGCGCCTGCCCCGATCAAGAGCTGCGGCACTTTCAGGAGGCGCATCCTCGCCATGACGGACTCGATGATGCCCACCAGCACCGCGAGGATCATCATCCCGGCCATGAAGGCCGCCATACGGCTCATGCCGGTCCAGTCGGTCAGCGTGAGGACGAGGTTGACGATGAGCGCCCCCAGCACCCAGAGTTTGAGCGACGTCGCGTAGAGAATGAGCGCCAGGTCCGGGCCGCTGAAGTCGAGGATCATCACCTCGTGAATCATCGTCAATTCCAGGTGGGTATTGGGGTCATCCACCGGGATGCGCGCGTTCTCGGCGAGGAACACGATCAGCAGGGCCACGGCGACGAGCGCCAGCGCTGGACCCGCCGCCAACCACGCAGCCTTGCCGATGCCGGAAAACATCACGGAGAGCGATGCGCCTCCGCCCAGGCGAACGAGCACGGCGAGCCCAATGAATGCTGCGGGTTCAGCCAGCGCCGAGAAGTAGACCTCGCGGCTGGCGCCCATGCCCTCGAAGCTCGATCCCGTGTCAAGCGCCGCTGCCACCGTAAAAAACCGCATCAGTCCCAACGCATAGATGAAGAGGACGATGTCGCCGGAAAACGCCAATACGGCGGGAACGCCGCCGGCCGGAAGGATCGCCAGTGCCAGGAGTATAGCCGCCAGCTCCACCGCCGGGGCCAGACGGAACACGAGTGTCGTCGTCCGGCTATATACCGCCCCCTTGCGGAGAAGTTTCATAAGGTCGTGGTACGTCTGGAGGAGCGGCTGTCCGCGGCGGCCCGCGAACCAGGCCTTGGTCCGGTTGATGACGCCGAAAAGCAACGGCGCCAGGATCAGGCCGAGCATCACGCTGACGATGGACGATGCGCTCATGTCATCACCTCATCTTCCACGCGAGGACCGCGAGCAACGCGGCGACGAGATAAAGGATGTAGAGGTTCAGGCGGCCGTGCTGCAGCCACCGAAATTTCGACAGCCCTGCTTCGAGGGCCGCAAAGACGGGTTTGAAAATGTGTTCACGATACACGTCGGGCGTCTCGCTGGAGAAAGAAGACGCGTCCGGAAAAAGGCCTTGCGGCGCAGTAAACCGCCGCTCCGTTCGAAGAAAGAACGTGAAGAACCGAGTGATCGGCTGGGCAAAAGACGAAGATGTGTACTGCATGCGCGGCGTCGTCGCGGCATAGCCGCAATCCCACGTGACAGTCCCCGCGACAGAGCGACCCGAGAGCAGGCGTGCCCTCAACAGCAGGACACACGCGGCGAGCGCCAGAATGACGGACGCCCCTGTCGTCACACCCCACAACGCCATCCCTGTCCCTCCGGAAAGGGTCGGCGAGAGAGTCACACCCCACGATGCTGCCACAAGGCCGACGGCCGGCGCCATCAGATTGATCGCGACAGGACCTGCGAGGCCAATTGCCAAACAGAGGGCGGCCAGTACCATCATGGGAATCCGCATGGCCAGCCCGGGATCGTGGGCGTGCTCGACGTGCGGGCTTCGTCCCTCCCCCAGGAACATCACACCGAAGGCCTTGGTGAAGCAGGCTGCCGCCAGGCCGCCGATGAGGGCGAGCGATCCAACGGCCACAACACCGGCGACGCAGAGGCGCGCGGAGGGATCCGTCACTCCGAAGAACGCACCGAGGTAAATCGCAAACTCGCTCACAAAGCCGCTCAGCGGCGGCAGTCCGCAGATCGCCACCGCCCCGATGAGGAAGGCAGCGCCCGTCAGCGGCATGCGCTTCCACAGTCCGCCGAGGTAATCCATCTCCCGTGTGCCGGTGGCATGAAAGACCGAGCCGGCGCTCAGGAACAAGAGACTCTTGAACACCGCGTGATTGACGACATGCAGAAAAGCGCCGCTGAAACCCAGGACGACCATGACGCCGTTGCCAAGGGAGACGCCCAGCATGCCGACGCCGAGCCCGATCGTGATGATTCCGATGTTCTCGACGCTGTGATAGGCGAGCAGACGCTTCACGTCGTGCTGGGCCAGCGCAAAGAGCACGCCGAGCACGCCCGACGCGGCGCCGATGCAAAGGAGCGTCCACCCATACCATGCCGGCGGAGGGCCGAGAAGTGTGAGGATGCGGACTAGCCCGTAGATGCCGGTCTTGATCATCACGCCGGACATAAGCGCCGAGACATGGGACGGCGCTGCCGGGTGGGCCTCGGGCAGCCATACGTGCAGCGGCATGAAGCCGGCCTTGGTCCCAAACCCGATGATAGCGAGAAAAAAGATAACTCCGGCCCCCGTCGCTCCGGCCGCTGTAGCGAAGGCGTCGAAATCCAGAGAGTGTACATCACGGCCGAGCAAGAGGAACATGACGAGCAGAAATGCCGTGCCGATATGCGTGGCAATGAGATAGGTCCACCCGGCCCGACGGACACTCCCCTCTTCGTAATCGAACATGACGAGGAAGAACGAGGCCAGCGACATGATCTCCCACGCGAGCAGAAAGAGTACGGCATTCTGCGCCGTCACAACGATCAGCATGCTGGCCACAAGCACGTTGAAGCAGAACCACGACATCCCGATGCGCTTCGCACCTTCCTGCGGACGGAGATACTCCGCGCCGAAAAGGGCCGACAGTGCCGAAATCACGAGGATGGCGCCAGCGAAGATTGCGGACAGGGCATCCATCTTGAAGGCCAAGGAACCAAACGGCATGGACCAGACGCCCGTGAACCGGATCGGTATGTCCGACGTCAGGGTAAGTGCCACGGGACCGAGGCCGAGAGCTGCGGCGCAGAACACGCTGGTCGGTCCCAAGAAGCGGACGATCGAGGTACGTCGCTCCAGCAAGAGACTGGCAACCCCGCCGAGCAGAAGGACCGCTAACGATACCAGAAACCAGCTCACGACTTCGCATCTCCTTCCGGGGCTGCGGCGTTCTGGACGACGCTCTTGTCGATCCGGGCCGCCTTTTCAAGGATCTGTTCGCGGCTTCCCTGGCCGGCGATGACGCCGGCAAAATCCGGCTGGCGCAGGGCATGCGCCAACTTGGAGAGGAGATTCAAGTGCGCGGTAATCGTGGGACTCACCATCATAAAGAGCGTGTTCACGGGCTTGCCGTCGAGGGCCTCAAAGTCGATGCTCCGCTCCAGAAAACAAAGGGTGATCATCGGCTGCGGAATGTGCATCACAATCGGATTTCTCACGTGCGGGATCGCAATGCCATCGCCTATGCCTGTCGATCCGAGCGACTCGCGAGCTAGGAGGACTTTCAGCAGAAATCCCCGGTCCACCTCCTCGGGGAGCGGCATTGTCTCGACGGCCGCTCTCATGACGGCGTCCTTGTCCGACCCACCCACCCGGTAATGGATGCCGCCGGCCTTTATGGCCTCAGCGAGGCTCGGGATCGCGCGCCGGTCCTGCGATGGATCGGCGAAGATGTCGGCCGACACGTTGATGCGTTGCGATGTGACCCATTCCAGCAGTTCCGCGCGGTTGAACCGATATTGCTCGTTGACCTTGAAGGCGGGCAGTTTCTTGCTCTGAATCCACCGATATATCGTCTTTTCTGAGACATTAAGCAGGGTTGCCACGTCTCGAACCGTAAGCTTCATTCATCGCCCCTGATTCCCATGTTTCTTAGCTTAGGACAATTTAGGACATCCATACCCAATTGTCCAAGCCATTTTGGGATCAGCGGCTCTCGGGGACTATTATTCGGGGAGTATTATTCGGGGAGTATTATAATGATGTGAGGAAGGGCGCGATAAAGAGCTGAGCGGACTGGATAGAGGAACCGGGCTCCACGGCCTCTGCGGCCGCGGCTTCATCCCCTTCATCTGGACCGCCTGTGCCTGGCACATTATTGCCCCCGTCGCCGGAGGGAATCTCATAGGGCACGTTGATAGGTGCTACGCGGACATGGGCGCCCAGAAGCTTCTGTCTCAGCGGTTCGTACCCGGCAGGCTGAACCTTGAGCCCTCCGAAATCCTCGACCAGGCCCATCGATAGATCGCGCAGCTCGCTTACCAGCGGCGGCTCCTCTTCCAGCTTCTTTATCGCGGCTGCTATCTCCCTGCGGACGTCGAGCACCAGGAGGCGAACACCCTCCTCGCTGACTTTATGCATCTGCTTCGCGCGATCGATGCGAACGATTATATCGAGATCGGAACGTATGCCCGTGACCAGGGATGGGTTGAGATTTCTTTCAAGCTGCATGCCCTCAATGAGGCCCAGCTGCTCCAATCGCCTTTTCAGATGCCTGCCCACGGCACCCTCTTTATCAAATGCCCCTATCATCGCCGCCCTGATCATCGATTCACACAACTTTATCGACTCATAGATGGCTTCCAATACCTTCGGGTTCCATACGGCCCGCGGCGCGATGTCCGGATACTTCTCGATCAAGAGGCGCGAGAGCAAATATGCCTCCAGCATCTGTGCCCTGATCGCAAAGAACCCGCCGACGTCCGGAACAGCGCCGATCTGCCTGGAAAGCTCGGCCAGCCGTTTGCATTCTCTCTCAGTCTCCCGATCGTCATCACACTTCAAGACAGCGGACACGATAGATTTCTGCACCTTTACAGCAACGTCCCTTAGCTCAACGTCCTCATCCAGGAGCGTTATGAGTTCCGCCTCTATTATGTCCTTCTCCGCGCGGCGGAGGAACGCATCGGCCCTCGCGTTGTCCTCTGCAGCGCGGCTTTTATTCTGGCTGTCGACCACGAGTCTGCCGAAGATCGATATGAGCCACTCGAAGTGTCGATATATGAATTCAAGATCAGCGGCACTTCTGGAGAGGGGACTGGAAAATCGCTGTGCCTTTGTGGCGCGAACCGCCAGAGACCTTATCCTCTCGATATCCGTTGAAGGCGGGGGCGCGGTGTCGCGCATTTGCGCGTCCCCTGCTTTTGGCGGCGGCATGGTCGGCAGGTCCTTCCCCACACCCTCGGCAAAGATGCGCTCTATGCCGACGCGGGTGACAGCCATATTGTAAAGCCTATAGAATATATCCTCGAGTTCCTGACGGTCAAATTGATCGAGCGGCGTCGCTCGCTGGGCCGCCTGCTTGAGCGAAGCGATGCCGGGCACATAATAGGCAAACCATTCTCGCTCGGCGACGCTGATGAGACGCAGCACGCGATCGAAATCATCTGATGAGTCAAAAATCATCTTTCCGAAGGCCTCCTGAAAGAAAACCCTCTACCACTCGCTTTATCGGCGTACTGCCAGACAAGTTGCGTGATTTTTTGGAATTGCGCAGATCTGCTTTTTCTTGAACTTTTTCTACATGAAGAAGGGACTCAGATATCAAGCAGCCAGAGGCCGGTTTCAGGGTCCATGCAGCGTCCTATCTCCCCTTCCATGACCTGTAGGTGGATTTCGGCGGTCGGCTCCACGATACAGCCCTCGCCCAGATGGCCTCCCAGTACCGTGCCCTTTTCGTCGGTGAAGACCGCATGGCAGTGGACGAACGGCCGCCCCTCTTTCACGGATACGTTGCCGGTGCAGGAGGAGATCTCGAGCGTGCCGTCGTGCTCCATCCATTCGTATCTGCCGTGCTCGAAGACGCCCAGCTTCGCGCGGCTGACCGCGCCTATGACCTGAAAACAGCCGGAGCGCACGTTGTTTTCCTGCACGAGCCGGCTGAGGCATGCGTGCAGGTCCTCGCCGCGTTCGCAGCGGGCGATGATGGTCTTTTGGATAGTAGTCTGGGTGTTCTTCACAGGGCCTCCGTATGCTGGCATGCTACAAAAAAGAAACCGCCATTTCTGGCGGTCCCTTTTTGTGGCGGGAGACGGGATCGAACCGTCGACCTAGGGGTTATGAATCCCTCGCTCTCAACCATCTGAGCTATCCCGCCATGGTCGCGCTTCATAAATAGCGCGATACTTCGTTATCTTCGTCGACACGGCCTGCGACGTACATACAGTACGACTCGGCCGGCCTCCTCAGCCTGCCTCGTCTCGCACTATTTCTGAAGCCCTCTCACAAGTACGCCTCAGTCAGACCTCGTCGGGCGCCTTGCATCTGGTCATTTTGAACAGCCCGCATTCAAGTTGTCAATTTAGTGGCGGAATTTATGACACAAAAGCCTGTTCAGTGCAAGGGTTCGAGATCAAACCCCATGATCGTGCTGCGCTGAGAGTTTTCGAATGCACCCGCATCCTCCTGCAGCAGGACGAGCAGCCGCCCCGGGTGATCCCTATCCATTATATAGTCGACGATCGCGCCGGGCAGGTCCGGGGAGCGCCTCTCCTCCACAAAGCCCAGCACCTGGTCCGGCTTGAACACGACCATCGCAGAGCCGCGGATATAGGGTTTGCGGCCTACGGCATTGCGAAGCGGTATGTCGAATTTCGGGACCACGAGATGAGTACCGTCCGACCGGGCAAGCGCAATCGGCGGAGTTTCAAAACCCGCGTACTCGCTCGAGACCTCGTCCAGCAAGGGCCGCTGCTCCGCGGCTATCACGTTCGAAGTGCCGCCGAGCCGTTCGCCCGAGCGCCAGGCCCGCTTCCATCCCTTGCCTCCGAGCTGCTCCCTGAGCTCCATGGCCGCCGGGCCGGCGAGCCGCACCGCGCGCGGCGCGCCCTCAACGGACGGAAGCAGGATAAACTGATACAGCTCTGTGTAGCGCGGTATATCGATCTTCCGATCCGCTACGAGCTTCTTCTCCTTGAGTTTGAGTTCCATGACCGGGCCGGTGTAGAATTTCTGCGAGTTAGAACCCTGACCGACGAGCGCCCTCTTCGTCGCACCGGAGTCGCCGCCTTCCGCCGGCAGATCGATCACGCGCAGCGACCAGCGGGCGCGGGAGACGATCTCCGTGCATGACTTTGCAGCCGGATCGATCTTGAGGATAAGGGAGGATGGCATGCCCGCCTCAACAGCGGAGACCACTGCCTCGTCTTTTCCGTCTGAATCGATGTCAAAGAGATAGACTCGAACGCCGGCTGCGTCCGCTTTCCACGTGCACGTGAAGAGCCCTTCAAATCCCTTCTCCCCGATCCTCCCTATGCGCACATCTTTGCGCTCCAGAAGCACCGTCTCCGCGCTGCCGTTGCCGTCTATATCACCCTGCGCCATGCCCCACAGCTCCGCCTCTATCTTATTGCCGGCCCAGGAATAATTCATCGTGGCCGAATCGCGGCGCGCGGGTTCATCGGCGAGGGAATCGGCGGCCGCAACAAGAAAAACCATCGCGATTAAAATAAAAGCGGCCTTGATAGAGGATGGATTTGATCTCATGCTCACTCCAATTGGCTCGAATAACCCAGCCGCCGTATGGCGTCGCGGTCCTTTGTCCAGTCCTTCTCGACTTTGACCTGCAGCTCCAGGAAGACCTTTCCTCCCACGAGTTCTTCGATCGCCTTGCGCGCGCGCGTGCCGATCTCCTTTATGCGCCTCCCGCCCTTTCCTATCACCATCGCCTTCTGCGATTCCTTTTCAACTACAACCGCGGCCCTGATGCGCGTGATGGGGTCTGACTCGGTTGCATCCTTGAACTCCTCGATCTCCACTGCCGAGGAGTACGGTATCTCCTGTTGCATCTGAAGGAAGAGCTGCTCGCGTATGAGCTCCGCTGCGATGAACCGCACGGGATGGCTCGTGTAGCTGTCGTCCGGGTAGAACGCCTCGCCCTCGGGCAAGTGCGCGCGGATGGCGTGGATGAGCGTCTGCACGCCTTCGTTCTTGAGCGCCGAGAGGAGGACGAGTTCCCTGGCACCCCATTCGTCGCGGAAGCGCACAGCGATCTTTTCAAAATCTGCGCGCTGCACGAGGTCTGACTTATTCGCAACGAGGATACATCTTTCGCTGCCGATGCGCTCGAAGAGACTGCGCTCCATTTCGAGGTCTTTGGCCGGCGCCTCCAGCATGAGGCAGCAGACGTCCGCGTCGTCGATCACGGAATCGACGATGTCGTTCATCGCCTGATTGAGCGGTTTTTCGGATCGATGATAGCCCGGCGTATCCAGGAAGACGATCTGCGCATCGGGCTCGTTGAGGATGCCCACGATCCTGTGCCGCGTGGTCTGCGGCTTGGGCGTGACGATTGCAAGCCGCTCGCCCAGGATGGCGTTGAGCAGCGTGGACTTTCCTACATTCGGCCTGCCTATGATAGCGACGAATCCAGCCTTGAATACCACATCGACCTCCGCGATGTGTTTATGCCTAGCACACGACGGCATGTCGGTCTACAATCCATTATCGCCTTGACTTAGCCCTCCTAAAAAATAGAGAACCGCGCCTTAATAATATGGATACGCGTCTCGACCAGATCAGACAGGATCCCGGCCGCGGCGGCTGCGCCATTCTCGCGCTCGCCGAGCTCTCAGCAAAGCCCTCGAACAGCCTTGTGAGATGCGCCCTCGACGGACTGATCCGGATGGAGCACAGGGGCGGCTCCCTTGGCGATACCGGCGACGGCGCCGGCCTCCTGCTCAGGCCGGAGAGGCGCTTCTTCGAGAAGTTCATCGCGGTCGGCCGTTGTCTCCACAGCGCGAATGAACCGCTCATCGTGGGCACGGTCTTTTTCCTTCACGGCGAGCGCAACATCCCGCAGCTGCAGCGGGAGATGGACCTCATCCTGCGCCGCATGGGCCTCGCACCGCTCGGTTGGCGCAAGACGCCCGTGGATCTCGCGGCGATAGGCGTGCGCGCAAGCGAGGACGCACCCGTCATCTATCAGCTGCTCGCGGCAAAGGGCCACAGGCGGGAGGCGCAACTCTTCGAGGCATTGCACCATGCGAAGGTGGTCATAGAGCGGGAACTCGGCAGCATCGTGAACGTCGTTTCTCTCGCGCCTTATACAACCGTTTACAAGGCCCTCGCCACTGCCAAACAGCTTGCAGCATTCTATCCGGACTTCAACGACCCTGAGTTTGCGACGTCGGTGGTAGTGGCACACAGGCGCTTCTCGACGAATACTTTTTCAAACTGGAATCTGGTGCAGCCCTTCAGGCACATCGCACACAACGGCGAGATCAACACGATAACCGCCAACTGCCGCGCCATCAAGGATGCGGACTGCGCGCTCAGGATAGGCAACACCCTCATGAACCACGGGAGCGACTCGGCACAGCTCGACCGCGTGGTGGAGATGATGGCGGCCAACGGTATGAGCGGAATACCTGAGGCCATCCGCAGGATGATATCGCCCGCATGGGCAGAGGACTTGCTGGGCGAGCGCGAGAGCAAATTCTTCGAGGCCAACCGCCGCGCGCTCGGCACCATGGGTGCGTGGGAGGGACCGATCGCGGTGATCGCGACCGACGGCCGCACCCTCACA
>JBBAAC010000020.1:0-20059 GCA_041658465.1 bacterium
GCGCCTGATAAGGGGCGCAGGATGAGAGCAGGAACATCGCCACGGTCGCCATCACGATCATGGTTGTCGGGAGATTTTTGTTGGACAAAGTTGCGCTTAACATTTAATTTCCTTTGATCATGTAAAAATAGCGTATGCGATAAATCGTGGATCGTGTGCCGTACTTAAAGGGCAATGCGCGATACGCGACATGCGCGACGACGAAATCGATACAGATGATGGTGCGGTCTTAATCTAGTGGTGAACCGGTCTCGAGAGCTTGCTGCGAGGCAACTGCGCTGATTTTCAGAGAAGCAAGAGAAGCGTAGTCCAGGCACGCATGCTTGTAAAGGGGGTTTTTCAGATGACAAAAGCGCGCTTCATCTACGACGTGTCGGAAAGAAACTCAGATCTTTATTATGCAACGAGATTCTGGGCCCCGGATGCGTTCATATTCTTCGTGCATAAAGGAAAAAAATACATGGTGATGAACGACCTGGAGTTCGATCGCGCAAGCCGCGAGGCGAGAGTGCACCGGGTCTTATCGATAAACGACTATGTGAAGCGCGCCGAGGCAAAGAAGAAGCAGCCGGGGCAGGCCGATGTGATACACGAAATTTTCTCCTCGTTGCGCATACGTAGACTGGAGGTGCCGCAGGGCATGTCGTTCGCGCTGGTGGATGCGCTCAGGAAGCGCGGCTACAAAATAGAGGCGGGTCCGCACCCGTTCTTCCCCGCGCGCCTGGAGAAGGACAGCGAGGAGAAAAGACACGTGCTCGATGCGCAGCGCGCGGTCTTTGCGTCGATGGCGATGGTGCGGGATCTGCTTGCCAAGAGCAGGATAAAGGGGAGGCGGCTCGTCTGCAACGGCAGCGCGCTCACCTCCGAGAGGCTGCGCACGATGATAAACGTGTTCTTGATGGAACGCGGGTACACGGCCTCGGATACTATCGCCGCTTGCGGTAAACATTCAATCGATCCGCACGACGTCGGCGCAGGCCCCATACGGCCGCACGAACCGATCATCGTCGATATCTTCCCGCGCTCGATCAAGACGCTCTTTTTCGGCGATGCGACCCGCACATTCTGCAAGGGCCGCGCGCCGGACGCGCTCAAGAAGTTGTATGCGGCGGTGAAAGAAGGGCAGAAGCTCGGGCTCTCGATGGTGCGCGCGGGGATCAACGGCCGCGGCGTGCACGACGCGATACTGGCGCTCTTCGTGAAACGCGGCTATCAAACAGGCGAGAAGGACGGCAGGCGACAGGGCTTCTTCCACGGCACCGGCCACGGAATCGGACTCGAGCTGCATGAAGAACCGGTCCGCATCACTCATCGCGATTACATCCTGAAGAAGGGCAATTGCGTGAGCGTTGAGCCGGGGCTCTATTATGAAGGAGTCGGCGGCGTGCGGATAGAGGATATAGTCTATGTCACGGCAAAGGGCTGCGAGGTGCTGGGAAGTTTTCCGAAAGAATTAGAGATCAGATAGCAGATTAAGATCAAGAATTACGCTTTTTCGAGAAACGCTTGAACAACAGGCCTCGCAAGTGCCTGGGTTTTCAAACATCGGCCGAGGTCTTCGACCAGCTACGTGGGCACTCCCCGGTTGAATTCAGAGTCAGAAAAAGCGATCGCTTTTCTGACAACACAGGCACTACAACCTTCATAGTTTCAGAATCCTTTGGAGCTCTTTCAACTCCCGCTTCTTCTTTTCCAGCGGCATCCTGCGGACGTTTTGAATTTTCCACTGAAGGGCAGGAAGACGGGAGAGCACTTCGATGTCCATGAGGTCCCATTCAGGCTCGCCCTTTTTGACGGAGAGGAGGAACCGCCGTTCGTTCTTGGTCAGCAAGCGCAGCAATTCCTGAGGCAATCGATCCCGAACAGCCACGAGGTCATCGCATGTGACCTCGACGGTCGAGATGTCCTTAAAATCGCTCTCAAATACCGGCCTGATGTCCTGCCGGCTTGGGTTGAGCAGCTCATTCATCGGGCGATTGTGGCTGGCGAGATAGACGACGAAGGCCTTGCGGATGTCTTCTGATATTCCTCCACCTTCCAGGAGCAGCTTTACGTCGAAGAGGTCGCGCGGGTGCTGCCGGTCCAGGGCAGCGCACAGCTTTCCGCCGTACAGATCGGCGACGGAAAGGGCGCGCGCGCTTACGGACAGCTCGAAGAGATCCTCGGCGCCCTTGACGAGTGTCCGTTCTTCGCAGGGAAAGACTGTGCCGCGGATGATATCGTTGGACTCGATCTTGATCTGAGCCCCATCTTTGCCCACGAAGAGCTTGTTCACCAGATCGCCGCTCTTCACCTTGCCTTGTTCGATCCGGGCATCCGGCATGACGCGTTTGATTCTCTCCGCAATGCCCTGCAGGGCAGCGTTGATATCGCGAAGCGCTTTGTCCCTTGGCGTGATCGGCAGGAAGGTGAGATCGATGTCCACGGAGAGCCGCGGCATGTTCAGAACGAAGAAATTCAGGGCCGTTCCGCCCTTGATGGCAAAACAATCTTCATCATGGACCTGCGGCAGGACGCGCAGCAGGAGCTCGGCCTGCCTGAAGAATACGCTGGTTTTCATTTGACCAAGTCCTTTGTTTTATATTTCACGATATCTTCAAGATACCAATCTTTCATCGTGGCCAAAACAAGGGTCGATATTTTTTTGAGCCATTCAGATGGACTTCTTGTGATTATTTCTTTTTCAAACATATTAAGAACGTCTTTCTGTTCGTCAGTTTCTTCATACCATTTATCAGGCCAGTTGCCTGGCTTAATGCGGCCTTCAAACGATTCTCGCAGCTTTTTAGTGTGCATGCCCGATTCAAACACCAGCCATACCTGTCTGGAATCATCCTTAAATTTTTGCAATTGCTTGGCACTCTTTGCAATTACAGCAAAAAAGTAATTGAAGGAAGCCTCTTCATCCGACCAATATCCATGAGTTTGTTTTCCTCTGAGTTGCGCATCAATCAACTCAAAAGTTTTAGGTGGCTCCCCGATATACTTCACCTCCACATTCAAGTCCTGACCTGACTTGCAACAAACGATGTCTGGGTTCGGATTCTTAAGATCTCTAGCTGAAAGACGAACAATCTTGAAACCCCGTCGCTTTAGCTCATCGGCCACAACGAGCTCGGTTAATGCCGCGATAGTATCGTTTGAGACATTTCGAATTTTTTTGGCCTGGCCGTCGTCAACTTTATCAAGCCAATTCTCATTAAGTTTGCCTTTGAATTCTGATGTGCCTTGACTTTCAATATCGAAATTACGAATTAGTTCATCAAGTCGATTAAGTTTGCCATCTGCATAAGCTAAAAATGCTATGGACGCATAAACTCCCTGAGAGGGTTCAAATGAAATTTTGCGCGCATTCTCCGCTACCATAAGCTTTGTTGCCGGAGAGTGTCCCCTGTTGTTGAGAAACGCCTGAATCAGGCGGCGTTCATCGGAAAACGCGCCCTTAGGCACCGTGATATTGTAGATCGGATCGAGTCTACCATTTTGGATGATGAAGCGTTTTCCTTTACCCAAGTTTATTTTCGTCGTCTTCAACTGTTTCATCCAGCTATGGTGACATTCTTCCGCAAGGAAGAGAAAGAGTCGCTTAACCTTGACGGATCGGCATAACTCGAGCAACTCCTGAACCAGTTGAGACCTGAGGGTCGTCAGGCCTTCCATCAGAAGCCTCGCTTCCTCAAAGGACTGCCTCTGGGGCACAATGTGGAGGAGTTCCATGATGGCGCGCTCAGGAGCGGATACGGATATGGAATAAGAGCCCAGATCGTGCGTCGTCAAGCCGCTCTCCAGCTTCTCCGGAAAGAGATTTGTCATCAGGTATTCGATGCTTGCTCCCCAATCGTGTTTTTGAAACCAGGAAGGGAGCTTTGTCAGGCGAGAACCGAAAAGAAAAACTTGGGGTCGTTTGCCGAGGGGGAGAAAATGCGCGTACCCCTTGAGTTGGAGCGCCGTCTTCCCGCCGGCGTGTATCGGGAGATGCAACTGCTCCTGAAGCGCATAGAGGGCGCTCGTCCAGTCGACCTCTTCATTGAACCGGGCGAAGGCCCCGCGGCCGACGCTCTTGAGCCATGCCCCCCTTTTGTAGACGCTCACGAGCTGCCGGGAGACGCCCTGCCTTTCAAGCCAGGGGTATGCCGCCACCGTGTTTGCAGGCCAGGATTCAAAGAGTTGGTTTAATTTACTTCTGTTTTGTCTATCCATGGTTGACATAATAGCATCAAAACAAACCTTACGCAATAACTAGTTTGATATAGTGCGTATATGTCAACTTCAAGTTGACAAACAAGCAGTTATTTAAACTAAAACGGACTTTTCCCTCATCCCCAGGAACTGATCCAGCCGAATCTCGCGCCCGCGGCTTCAGCCGATGACCTGATCCATCTTGAGTGACGGCCTTCCGGGATCGTCTGTTTCGGAACATCGTCAAAGAGATATCCAATCGGTCACTGACGATCATCCATCTTGCACTCTGGTCGGGAGTTGTTTGGCGAGATGTGCAAGTGGCCTCGCTCATGTTTGTCGGATTCGGGTGGCGCTGGATAAACAATAGCAGCACATAGCAAGCGAAGACCCGCGGCAGGCTTCGAGCAATGGGGACCGCGAAGGCTGGAAATCCACCGTTAGCCGCAGAAGCCGCGCTTTACTCCGTGTCGGCTTGCGAGATGCCAGCCGCGGGTCTTCGCGTGCATTTATGACATTGTGCTGACAGATAGGACCCGAAGCCGACACTGATTCAGCGAGGCAACGCGGACGTACCTCGAGAGACAACATCCAACCAGACCGCCGAATATATGAATTCGGAAGGAGCTCGCGTGGCTTCATGACGAGCGGAGTTTATTCTTCGACAGGCTTTATCCAGGTTGGATCCGTATATGTCACGCATCGTCCTGCGTCGCATTTTGCAAGCTCTGCGGGGCATGCCATCAGGGTGCAGATCGTCTTGTTCACGCCGTTCGGCTCTGCCACGCAGAACTCGCCGAAGGTGCCCCGGACCAGCGCCTCGCTATTCTTGTTTGCCGCCATCACGCTTCCGCCGTTGCAGTGGTCGCAGCATCCGAGCTCGACCGCAACGCAGTCGTCATCGGTATCGCACAGATCGTACCCGTCTTTCGTGGTGACGCACTGCCCGCCTTCGCATGCGGCATAGAGAAACTCGCAGGCCATCTGCGTGCAGATATGGTCCTCCTCGCACGTCTCGGCGTTACTCTGCTGCACGTCCATTCCATGCTCGATGTTCACGGCCGCGGCAAAACCGCCGTTGCAGTGATCGCAGCACCCCAGCTCGACTACGCCGCAATCGCTGTGTTTTTCGCAGGATATCACGTCTCCCGTGAGCGGGATCGGGAGGCTTGTATTGAACCCCGGCGATCCGGGCGTGAGATTCTCCCACGGATTGCCGCTCATGCCGGCCTCATGGCAGGCGGCCAATAGTGACAGGATAAAGAATGAAATGGCGATGCGTCCCTTCATGGCGACCTCCGGCAGCCCGCGCGCACTTAAGCCGCGGACATGGCAAATCATTAGATGGGAATGTCTACAGGGTTTATCGCAGGTTCGTTGATATTGTTGCGTGGTTTTTAGGCCTGGCCCCAGACGCCGGTCCAGTGCCCCCTGGGCGGGGACTCAAGCAGGTGCCTGGCGCGGGAGAGCAAAAGCTGGGAAGGGCCGTCGTGCGGGTGAGCCTCGAGGACGCGGCTGAAGGCGTGGACGGCCTTTTCGAATTCGCCGCGCAGATACCATTCCCTGCCGGCCAGGTAGCCGTCCAGCTGCGGCAGGATGACGCCGGTCTGGCCGATTAGCTCGTGGATGATCACGGGCTTTTCCTCGCCAGGGAGCATGACGGGGTCGAGCGGGCGGAATGCAAAGGAGCCTTCAGCGGCGATGCGCGCGCTGTCGCTCACGAGTATCGAGGTCCTGTAGGAACGGTTGAGGGCGCGCAGCATGTCCGCAGCATCCACGGCGCCGCCGATAATGCCGTAATTTTGCGCGCCTCGAGGTCCCAACTCTCCAGCCGCGGCGCATCCGGAAGCGATGCCTAT
This sequence comes from bacterium, assembly GCA_041658465.1. Classification (GTDB taxonomy): domain Bacteria; phylum UBA10199; class UBA10199; order 2-02-FULL-44-16; family JAAZCA01; genus JAJZQH01. The sequence continues at coordinate 6,039 of JBBAAC010000020.1, forward strand.
GCAGAGTCTGAGCTTTGCGACCCCATACCTTCGCTCGATCTCCTCGCGCGCCTTTGTCATCACCTTGATCGCGGTGAATGCGGCCTTGCATGCAAAGAGCTCGTGCTCCGCAGCTGAGAGCGGAGCGCCGAATACGGCGCGGCACTCGTCGCCGGTCCAGGTGTCGATGAAGGCGTCGTGTTTGAGGAGCACGTCGGCCATGAGCATGCGGTATGCGCGCATGAACGAGCAGAGCTTGTCCGCCTGCATCGGTTGCGCTATCGATGCAAATCCCCTGATGTCGATGGCGCATGCGGTGAGCTGGCGCTCCCTTCCTTTTTTATCGATCGCGGCGATTTCGGCCATGGCGCGCGCGAGCGACCCTTCCGACAGCCTCATCTTGAACGCGTGGGACCGCGAGCGCTTAGGCAATTCCACGATGATTGCGCGCCATGCGATCGTAGTTATGAGTAACGCGCCTACTGCTATGCTCAGGTGCACCGCCGGAATGAGTATGCCGAGCCATATGTAGAGCGCAATAGCGGCTGCCCAGATCGCTGCGATCGCACCCGCAGAATACGCCACGCGCCTCATGAGCGGGGCGCGCACGCCGATCGCGGCAAAGATGATTCCGGCGGCGGCGACGAAGAGGAGCAGGAGGTATCTGGAGGTGAGGGGCAAGATCGGCCCGTTGCAGAGGATGGTGTCGAGCGCGTTCGCCTGAATTTCGATGGCCGCCATTGGCCCGAGTGGCGTGGCAAAGAACGGCGCCTCCTTCGGGTCTGTGACTCCTATGAGGACGATCTTGCCCATCGCCGTCTCCGCCGGGAGCTTGCCCGAGACGATGTCGGCGATCGATGCGGAGGGAAACGAGCCGGGCCTTCCCCGGAATCGGAGCGCTATTGCGGCATCGGACGAGGTTGGGACCATGACCTCGCCGAGCTTCACGCCGTCCGGTTTTCCAGCCGGATCTTCCGCAACGAGCGGAGTAAAGCTCTTCGCTGCTGCCGCCGCGGCGACCGCGAACGATGGAAAGATCTTGTGTTTCATCCTCACCGCGAGCGGCTGTCTCCTCACTATGTCGTCGGCATCGGGAAAGATGTTGGAGAAGCCGCTGCGACTCACCCTCATGCCGGGGTGGATAAGGGTGGAGAGATCGATGCCGGCCATCGCCGCCATTGGGGAATCGTCCGCCGGCGACTGCGGCAGCGTCAGCTCGGCCATCCTGGCCTCGCTTCCCATAAGTTCGTAGCCGCGCGGCAGGTCGGAGAGCGAGGTGTAGAATTCGTATCCCGCGACGACGGAGCCGCTGTCGTCCCGCAAACCCTGCGCGCGCGACTCCGCTGCCGTAGACGCCCGCATGATGCCGGAGTCGATCGCGATCGCCTTTGCGTTCATGAGATTCAGCCGATCGATCGCGCGCGCCATCGTGGCTCGCGGCCAGGGCAGGGGGCCCAGCTCGTCGATTCCGCGCTCGTCGATCGCTGCGATGAGCACGCCGGACGGCTTTTCCACTCCGGTCGATAGCGCGACTCCGGCGGTCAGGGTCGTGTCTTCGAGCTTTGCTGTGCAGCCGGGCCGGAGCAGCGGCAAGAGGAGGGCGAGCGTAACGATGACCGCGACGCGTCGCTCGGTCATCTTCAGAAGCCATGGCGGGAGGCGTTTCATTTCCATTCTCATCCCTCGAGCATATCCTTGATGCCGCGGACCGCCTGTCTGATCCGCTCCTCGTTTTCCACCAGCGCGAACCTTACATAGCCTTCGCCGTGCTCGCCGAAGCCGATGCCCGGCGATGCAGCGACCAGAGCTTCTTCCATCAGACGCCTGCAGAACGCGGCCGAGCCCTCGGCTGCAAAGCGATCCGGGATCTTCGCCCAGACGAACATCGTGGCCTTGGGTTTATCGACCTGCCAGCCGATGCGGCCGAGTCCGTCGCAGAGCGCATCGCGGCGCCTGCGGTATGTCTCCGAGATACTCGCCACGCAGTCATCCGCGCTCTTGAGCGCCACCGTGGCCGCGATCTGTATCGGCTGAAACATGCCGTAGTCCAGATAGCTCTTGATGCGGCCCAGTGCGGCGACCATCTCCGCGTTGCCCAGGCAGAAACCGACGCGCCAGCCCGGCATAGAGTAGCCCTTTGACATGGAGTAGAACTCCACCGCCACATCCGCAGCGCCCGGTATCTGGAGGATGGAAGGGGCGTGATACCCGTCGAAACAGAGGTCCGCATATGCGAGGTCGTGGATTATTCTTATGTCGTTCTCGCGCGCGAATCCGACTATCTTCTCGAAGAACGCGAGGTCCACGGTCTGGGCGGTCGGGTTCGATGGGAACGAGATTATGAAGAGCTTTGCGCGAGGCCACGTGCTCTTCACGGCGCGGGTGAGTTGCTCGAAGAAATCCACGTCAGGGCCTATGCGAACGCTCCGCACGTCGCCGCCCGCGATCACCACTGAATACGAATGGATAGGATAGGATGGGTTCGGCGCCAGCACGACATCGCCCGGGACCGTGGCAGCGAGCACGAGGTGCGCCAGTCCTTCCTTTGTGCCGAGCGTTACTATGGCCTGGCTCTCGGGGTCGAGCGCCACATCGTAGTGCTTGCGATACCGCTCGCAGATCGCCTCGCGCAGCTTGGGGATCCCCCTTGAGAGGGAATAACGGTGATTAACCGCCTTGCCGGACGCCTCGATCAGCTTTGCGACTATGTGAGGAGGGGTGGGAAGGTCAGGATTACCCATGCCCAGGTTTATGATGTCCCTGCCCTTGCGGCGCGCCTCGCGCATGAGGCCTGCCACCTCGGCAAGTACATACGGCGGCAATCTCTCCAGTCTTGGGAAGTCCATGAAATCGATCCTTATGTATGGTCGCGAATATACATTTTGGATCGCGACATGTCATGTCTATTGAATGATGGACAGGTTTGTTTCGGCAACAGACATGACATAGTTCAAGAAAGATAATTGCGATAAGGCCTCAAGCGGCTGTATATTCACTGTTCAAGAGGTTCGATATGTCCGAAGTGCTAAAACGAGTCATAGAGATATTGAACGACGATGCGCCGGTGAGCGAGGTCGCGGTCTATCTGCACGCAACGGTTGTGCGGAGCAGGCGAACCGGGCTCGCCTATACTTTTTCCAAGCATGCGCTCGAGGAGCCGAAGGGCCGTCATGACGTCATCGCGAACCACGGCCACCTGACCGATTTCATGGCAAAGGAGCTCGCGGCCTATGCGCTCTCCAGCCACCTGGCCGAGGCATCTGTCGGCATTGCAGCCATCAACTCGCTCATCGAGCCCGATCATGCGAGGCTCATCGACCGCAGCGGAGTGGACCTGGTCATGGAGCGGGCCGCGAGCAGGCGGCTCGCGGTCGTGGGCCATTTTCCGTTTGTCGAGCGCGTCCGGCCGCTCGTAAAGACCCTGTGGGTCCTCGAGCTGGACCCGGCCGAGGGAGACCTGCCCGCGTCCGAGGCGCCCAACATCATCCCGCATGCCGACGTGGTTGCGATCACCGGTACGACGCTGATCAACCACACCATCGACGGGCTGCTCGAAATGGCCAAGGGCAAGCAGGTCATAGTCATGGGTCCCTCCACCATACTCTCGCCTGTGCTTCTTGACCTGGGCGTGTCCGCCTTGTGCGGGGTGCTTGTCACAGATCCTGAGCTCGCCTTGAGCGACCTCAAGGAGGGGGGCTGCTTCCGAAACCTCAAGGGAGTACGCCACGTGGCCCTCATGCGCTGATTCCCATACATCTTACTATTCAGGAGGAGATACCTTGTGCGACGGCGCCATTCGCTACGCTATTCCTTGCGAATTCTTTAACACATTCATCCCATTTGGTGTCTTTCCGCTGGTCAGTCCCCAAATGGGTGAATGTGTTTAAGAATTCACTTCGTCATACGCTCCGCTCAAAACCGCGCCTGATTGTCGCACAAGGTACCTCCTCCTGAATAGTAAGCCATATGTCCATATATAATGATAAGCCCAACGTGTTGATATAATTGATATACATCTGGTCATTTGGGTTGACAGGCCCCTTATGCGCGGGCTATGCCCTGGCCCCCCAAGCCTGGGGGGCAGAGCCCACGGATTTGTGGGCGGGGTCCACGCACCCCATTATTACTTAATAAAATCACATAGTTAAAACGGCCATCTTGGCACCGTTATTGCTTTAATAGGGCATATGCAAACAATCACGTACACAAAAAGACTTAAGATCGTGGCGCTGAATCTGATTGGTATTTCAATGATTTACGGCATCAGCTTCTGCTACGGCAGGCATGTGGCAGCGGTTATGGCCAATGAGCCGATGGTTCGGTATTCCACTGAGATCCAGGACGCGGCCAAGGCGGTTGATCTCAATCCTGCGCTCATAGCAGCGGTCATCCATGCGGAATCGAACTTCAAGGCCACTGCCCGTTCTCCGGTAGGCGCCCAGGGGCTCATGCAGATCATGCCCGCTACCCAGAAGATGTTAGGCTGCCGCAACGGTTTTGACCCGAAGCAGAATATCATGGCAGGCAGCCACTATCTCCGAGACCTCATCGACCGCTTTGGCGGCAACCTCGTGAACGCCATCGCAGCTTATAATGCAGGCCCCGGTGCGGTTGAGAAGCATGACGGCGTCCCGCCGTACAAAGAGACGCGCGCCTATGTGCAGACGGTGCTCGGCCACTACAGCCGCTATCAGAAGGCGTTCAATTCCGACCCGTTCATGTCGTAAGTTTGCTCGACACGCGATCGAAAAGGGCGGCCACATGGCTGCCTTTTTTTTACGCCGTGCCGGAGTTTGCTCTGGATGGTGTCTTCCACCCTATTATATGGTATACTAAGGGCGAATCAGGGAGGCCTCTATGAGACAACGAAGCCGATTCGTGAGGGGCAAGGAGAATGTGCAACCTGCAAAGATAGCGTCGAGATCTGAAAGCCAGAGCATCTCTATGGAAAAGATGCCCTGGAAAAATCCTCTGAAGGGCGACGAGACGAAGATGGCCATGGCCGAGGTCACGATAAAGAGCGCCGGCCTGTATGTCGGATTTCATGTGAAATTCTGAGCAGCTTCCGTGTGGCAACAGTGGATGGCCGATGAGTAATGCTCGGCCATCCATTTTTTTGCGGGCTGTTGAATTGGTTTGATTTTGGGTGCGCTTGAAAATATGGTCAGCCGCGCTTTGAGATAGATCTGCCGGAGGCGAGATGAATAGATTGATGCTTGTTTTGATGCTTGCGATTTTACTCCTGCCCATCGCTGCGCGCGCGCAGGAAGCGGAAGTCCGCGGGACATACGAGGGCGAGGTCACGAAGGTCAAAAACGGCGATATCTTCGATATCGACGGCGAGTCATTCCGCCTCATGGGAATCGATGCGCCCAGGCCCAGCAAGTGCCCGCGGGTCGTGAGCTGCCGAGCCGATGAGGCAAAGAAGTTCCTCGAAGAGAAGATCCTGGGCCGCACCGTGACCTATGACTACGACCGCATGCAGGGCAGGCGCGACAAACGCGGCATCCGGCGCATTTATCTCTATCTCGACGGCGAGCTTGTCAACGCAACGATGATAGAGCAGGGGAATGCGTTTGCCGATCGCGCGAGGGATTACGAAAAGAAGGATCTCTTCCTGGGCATGGAGAATCTTACGCGCCGCCGCAGCATGGGGTTGTGGCACTCGTGCCCGGTGGAATGTACCGGAAGTACGGTATGCAGGACCAAGAGCTGGTAGAACTCCGGTCAGCGCCCAGGGACGTTGGGGAATCCGACTTCCACCCTGAGCCCGCTCTTCTCCCCGTTTTCGAATCGCAGCCTGAGCCCGCAGATCTCGGCGATCTTAAGGCATAGATTCAGGCCCACGCCCGCGGCCTCTGAAGAACTGCCCTCGTTGTTGAGAGATTTGACGAGATGCGGAGGCAATCCCTGGCCGTCGTCCGACACTGCGAGCCGCACGCCTTCTGGGAGTTTATTGAGCGCTATGCTGCACGCGACGTCAAGCGGGGCGTGGTCTTTCACGTTGCGCACAAGGTTATCGACCAGGCGGAATAGCAGGTCCGGGTCGGCGTTGACGGAGAGACTGCCGAGGCCGCTGGGATCGTATCTAATAGGCCGATTCAGCGTGCGCTCCCAGCGCGGCAGATTTTTGATGCTCCATTTTGCAAGATCAAACGGCTGCGGGTTGAAGAGGGTTATCGGCCTGGCCCGCTCGCCCACCTTGAGCACGGTGTTTACGATCTCCGACATGCGCCTTATCTCCTCGAGCGAGCTCGTGAGCACTTTCTTGCATTCCAGCGCGCCGGCCTTTTTGTCTAGGAGCACGGTCTCCGCCTCGCCCTGCAGGATCGTGAGCGGGGTGCGAAGCTCATGCGCAACGTAACGGCTCATCTTGCTGAGCTGGATTATCGCCTCGCGCGTACGGGTTCCCAGGAGGTTTATGCCGTCCACGATCGCCAGCAGGTAGTGTCCCTGCGAGCCAAGCTCCAGCGGCTTCCATCTCTCGACCTTGCGAGGGTCCGTCTCCTTAAGATATTCCGCGACCGCTTCCACGGGCCTGAGGAGTCGCTTGGCCAGCACTCTCGAAAGCACAATCGAGATGCCGATGAGCAGCCCGAGGAGCAGGAGCACCTGCCACCACAGGTCCTCGAGCACCTCCGAATACTTTGGCAGCGGTATGACTATCTGCAAAAAGTAAGGTTTCTGTTTGCCGCGCCCCTGATAGGGCATGACTAGGCCCTCGTACGAGCGCTGCTTTCCTGCGATCGTCATAAAGACGGGTTTTTTGATTTCGCCCTTCAATGTGTCGGGCAGGTCATCGTAGGTCGAGCCGAGCGTCGTGAAGATCAACTTCTTCGACTGATCGAAGACGCGAACGGCCTTGTCCACCTTGTCCATCTGCAGCGCATCTTCGATGAAGTTATTGAGATACTGGAAGTCCTTGAGCTCCGAGAAATCGGAGATGCCCAGCGACATGAGCGAAGCGCCGGTGGCCTGAAGTTGCTTGCGTATGGATTCGACGTGGCTTCGCACGAGCAGGCTTCCGCTGAGGATGGCGGCGGTGAGCGTGCTCACCGCGGTCATCACCCACATCGCTACAGCAAGCTTGGATTGCAGGGATGAGCGCTGCACTTATGCGTCCCCCAGCCAGTAGCCTAAGCCCCGGCGGCTCTTGATTAGCGGCTTGAAACCCTTGTCGATCTTCGCGCGGAGGTTCGCGATCGTGACTTCCACGATGTTGCTCTCCGGAAAGTGATTGAGGTCCCAGGCCTGGTCCAGTATCGAGGCCTTTGAGAAAATCTGGCCCGGGTGCCGCGCCAGCAGGCAGAGGATGCGGAACTCCTTGCCGGTGAGGTCGATGCGGCGGTCGCCTCTATAGACGCGTTGCTTTTCGAGATCGATGCTCAGGTCTTCGAATGAAACCGTGTTGTCCTTGACCGCGTGCTCGGACGCTGCCTCGCGTCGGGTTAGGGTGCGGATACGGGCGATGAGCTCGGCGACGTGGAAGGGTTTTCCCAGGTAGTCGTCCGCGCCTTCGGAGAGGCCCCTCACCTTATCCTCCACGTCCGCCAACGCACTCAGCACAAGGATCTTGGCATGAGGGGCGCTCTTGCGGATTTCGCCTATTGAGTCGAGCGAGTCATCCCTGCCCAGGAGCCGGTCCAGCACCACGGCTTCATAGGCCACCGCCTTGAGCGCGGCCAGCAGCTCCTGGACCCCGGAAACCGTGTCCACGACCATGCCGGCCTGCTCCAGGGCCTGTTTTAAGAAGCGCTGGACCTTCTTTTCGTCCTCCACCACCAGGATTCGCATATATGGTGCTCTCATATACCAATCGACCGCCAGAACGCAATAGGCCTGTTTTAGCGGCCAGAAGACCCCATCGAACCATAGATTAATAAATATTAATGTTCATTTCATCGCACGCTCATCTTTCGGGCCTAAGTATCGACCAAATCTAATAGCGGAAGGGAGGTGAAAAACAATGAAGCGTATACTTTCTATCGCAGTCGCAGTGATATTCGCAGTCTGCGCCACGGCTTATGTCGCCAGCGCAGCGGGCAAGACCACGACCACGAAGACCAACGTGACGAATCCGACCAACGTGACGGATACCACGAAGGTGACAAATCCGACGAAGGTGACGGATACCACGACCACAGGTAACACGACCACGATCGCCAAGAAGACGAAGAAGGTGGCGCCGACGGCCACGAAGGAAGAGGTCAAGGCAACGGGCGAGGAGAAGAAGGGTGAGGTCACGAAGGAAGAGGGTACGGAGAAGCAGGCAGAGAAGAATACGAAGAAGGTTAAAAAGGAAAAGAAGGCAGAATAAATCATAAAAGGAGAAAAATCTAATGAAGAAGATGCTAGCAATTGCAGTAGCGGTAGCAATCTGCGGAGTAGCCTATGTCGCAAAGGCCCAGACAACGGCCCCAGCGAAACCAGAGGCAAAACCAGCAGCAGCGGCCCCTGCGGTTCCGGCAGCCAAGGCTCCGGAAGCAATGAAGCCGATGGCCCCGGCAGCAACGACAGCGAAGCCAGCTGAAGCAGCGAAGCCCGCTGCTGAAGCAGCAAAGCCGATTCCAGAGAAGTGCAAGACGCTCTTGGGCGCTGCAAAGGATGAGTGCATAAAGAGCGAAGAGGCAAAGGCAAAGGCAGAGGCCGCAAAGACCACGGCCCCGGCAGCAGTCACGAAGGCACCCGAGGCCCCGAAGGCCGCGGCAGCGTCGACGATCGCTCCGAAGCCGGCCGAAGCCCCGAAGCCAGCAGCAGCTCCGAAGCCCGCTGAGGCCCCGAAGCCGGCTGGCAAGTAAGCCGAAGGCTTATCCTGAGCGAAGCGAAGGATCTCGCTTAGGTTCTTCGACCGAAGAGTTGAGAAAAACCCGCGTCTTGCGACGCGGGTTTTTTTATGCATGGACTCGCAGCGGACTCATGGGGTATTAATCCCGGACATCACAATCAGCACACGCCCAGCGCGGCCGGAAAGGAGACGGAGATGGAATTAAAGGGATCAAAGACAGAGAGGAACCTGCTCACTGCATTTGCAGGCGAGTCGCAGGCGCGCAATCGATACACGTACTTTGCGGGCCAGGCGCGCAAGGAGGGTTTCGTCCAGATAGCCGACATCTTCGAGGAGACTGCCAACCAGGAGCGCGAGCATGCGAAGCGCTTCTTCAATTTTCTGCAGGGCGGCGATGTGGAGGTGCGCGGCTTTTTCCCGGCCGGTGTCATCGGCAAGACGACCGACAACCTCGCTGCCGCAGCGGCCGGCGAAAAGAACGAATGGTCCGAGATGTACCCGGGCTTTGCTGCCATCGCGCGCGAGGAGGGCTTCGGGGAGATCGCGAATGCCTTTGATGCGATCGCGGTTGCCGAGAAGCAACACATGAAGCGGTACCTCGACTTCAAGGCGAACATCGACGCGGGCCGCGTATTCAAGCGCGACAAGGCGGTCGTATGGCGATGCCGCAACTGCGGGTATCTGCACACCGGCACAGAGGCGCCGAAGGTATGCGTGGCCTGTGTGCATCCCCAGGCGCATTATGAATTGTTAGGCGAAAACTGGTAAGGAGGCGACATGAACGAACGCAAAGGGGCTGTGACATTTCAAGGTAATCCGCTGACGCTCGTTGGCGACGAGGTAAAGGTCGGCGAGCGCGCGCCGGATGCAGAACTTCTGGACAACGCGCTCGCGCCGGTAAAGCTTTCGTCGTTCCGCGGCAGGATCGCGATAGTCACCTCAGTGCCGTCGCTGGATACGCCGGTCTGCGACATGGAGACGCGGCGCTTCAATCAGGAGGCTGGAAAACTCGGGCAGGACGTCGTGGTCCTCGCAGTCAGCATGGACCTGCCGTTCGCGCAGAAGCGATGGTGTGCGGCCGCGGGCGTCGAGTGGGTTCGCACACTTTCGGACCACAGGAGCGCGGGCTTCGGCACGGCGTTCGGGGTGCTCATCAAGGAGCTGCGGCTGCTGGCGCGCTCAGTCTTCATCCTCGATCGCGAGGGAATCGTCCGGTACGCGCAGCACGTAAAGGAGATTACGAACGAGCCCAACTACGATGAGGTCTTTTCAGCCGCTAAGGGTCTCGTTGACAGGTGATCGGGCTTTGGCTATCAAAATTAAAACCACTCTACACTCAAAACACAGGGGGCAGCGATCATGATAAACGAGAAGATCGAAAAGGCATTTAACGAGCAGATCAAACACGAGCTGGACTCCGCGTATCTGTACCTCTCGATGGCCGCTTTTTTTCACAGAAAGAATCTGGACGGAATGGCCGCGTGGATGCAGGTGCAGGCGAAAGAGGAGTACAAGCACGCCATGAAATTCTTCGACCACATCCGCGACCGTGACGGCAGGGTCCATCTCCAGGCGCTCGGCCAACCCACCGCTGAGTGGGGCACGCCGCTCGACGCGTGGAAGGCGGCCTACAAGCACGAGCAGTTTATTACCCAGCGCATCCACGAACTCATGAAGCTGGCGCAGGGCGAGAATGACTACTCCGCGCTGCCGCTGCTCAACTGGTTCCTTGACGAGCAGATCGAGGAAGAGTCGCAGACGCTGAAAGTGGTGCAGGACCTCGAGATGGCGGGGACCTCGGCCGGCACGCTGCTCATGCTCGACAAGCACCTCGGCAAGCGCGAGGAATAAAAGCCGTTTGCGAGACATAACCTCCGGAGGGGATTATGGCGGGGACAAGCGAGAAGGCGCTGCGCTGGCTTTCCACCGCGCTCGAGATGGAGCGCACGGGCAAGGCATTCTATGACAAGGCAATAGCGGAATGTAAGAATCCCGTCGGCCGCGAGATCTTCACGACCCTCATGAAGGACGAGATCGTGCACCAGGATCGGATAAAGGTGATCTACACGCAGATCGAGGGAGGGAAACCGTGGAGCGACGATTGGGCGTCGATGGGAGTCGGCCACGGGGAGATCGGCAAGATGTTCCGCGGCCTCGCTGCCAAGCAGGGGGCGAACATCAAGGCCGATGCCAGCGACATCCAGGCGCTCGACGTGGGGATCGATCTCGAGTCCCGCTCCATCGAGTTCTACGAAGGTCACCTCCGCACTGCCACCGATACAAAGGAGCGGGCCTTTCTCGAACGCATGGTTGAGGAAGAGAAGTCGCATCACTCCGTTCTTACCGACCTGAGGTTTTATCTCTCCGACCCGTCGTCCTGGTTTTCAGAGCACGAGCGCGCGGCCTACGACGGCGCATAGGGGGAGCGGGACGGCCTCAATGACCATCAACGCTTGCAACATCCTCATAGGCGGTGAGGCCGGACAGGGTCTCGTCTTACAAAGCAGGGGAGAGAGGGGGGACGATGGACAGGGAGCTGACGGTGGTGGAGATAATCGGGCTCGGCATCAGGAGCGAAGAGGATGCCTCTAAATTCTACGGCTCGCTCTCCAAGAAGATCCAGAATGAGCTGGTGCGCGCGAAGTACGAGGGGCTTGCGAGGGAGGAGGAACAGCACCGCCGCATGCTCGTGGGGCTCTACCAGAAGATGACGGGCGAAAAGAATCCCCCGGTGATCCCTGGAAACCCGGCGACCGCGGAGGGCGGCGGCGCACCGCTGATATCGGAATCCATCGAGGAGCTGCTGCAATACGCGATAGAGCGCGAGCGCGAGGCGTGCGAGTTCTACCGCAGGCTTGCCCCGAAGATGTCCGAGCCGACCAGTCGGAGAACGATCGAATACCTCGCCGACATCGAGAGGGGACATGAGGGCCTCATCAGGTCCGAGCTCGAGGCATATCAGAGGGACAAGAACTGGTATGCGGATAAACCGGATATTCAACTGGTAGGGCCATGACCACTATGGATCACCACATCGTGACAGAGACCCAGGGTCTCAACCAGGCGCTCTTTCAGGTTACGCACGGGCTTTATATACTCACGTCGGCAATCGGCGATAAAATAAACGGCCAGTGCCTCGATGCGCTCATGCAGGTCACCAACATGCCACCTAGGATCGCGATCGGCGTGGGCAAGCGTTCGCTCACGTGTGAGATGATACAGGAATCCGGGATCTTCGTGGCCAACGCGATCGACCGCGAATGCATCGCGTGCTACGACATGGTGAAGCACTTCGGGTTCCAGTCCGGTCGCAAGGTCGACAAGTTTGCGGACGTGGCATACGAGAGAGGGAAACTCGGCGCTCCGATCCTGCCCGAGTCCAAGGCGTTCTTCGAGTGCCGCGTGGTCCGCGAGATGACTATCGATATAGGCACGCATGCTCTCTTCGTTGCGCAGGTGGTGCGCGCTGGCGCGCGTTCAGCAGGCGAACCGCTTACTTACAACGAGTACAGGCGCGTGATGAAAAAAGGATAAACATCCCCCTCCTTTGTAAGCCTGCCTGCCGGCAGGCAGGGAGGGGGTAGGGGAGGTAGATATATGATCTACCCCCTCCAACTCCCCCTTACAAAGGGGGAGGGGACGCACAAGGGGGCATCATGGAGAAATGGATCTGCGTCGTCTGTGGCTATATATACGATCCCGCGATCGGCGATCCCGCCAACGGAGTGGAGCCTGGCACCGCGTTCGATGACTTGCCTGAGGACTGGGTATGCCCCGAGTGCGGCGCGGGCAAGGATCAGTTCGAGCGCATGGAAAATTGACGCTGCGGCCGAGTGACGATGAAAATAATTCGCTTGGACTCCAAAGAATATACGCCCAGCAAGATCATCTGCGTGGGCAAGAATTTCCCGGATCACGTGAAGGAGATGGGGGGCTCTGCGTTGCCCGGGGAGCCCGTGATCTTCCTGAAGCCCAATTCGGCGATCGCTTTCAATCCCCGCGAAGTCGCGATACCAGAATCGCTCGGCCTGCTTCATCACGAGGTGGAACTCTGCATCCTGGCGGGCAGGGGCGGCAGGCAACTCACGCCGGATGAGGCCGGCTCCATCGCCTGCGGTTACGCGGTCGGCATAGATTTCACCCTGCGCGAGCGACAGGCCGAGGCCAAGAAGGCCCAAGGGCCATGGGCGCTCGCAAAGGGGTTTGACTTGTCGGCGGTATTCGGTGAATTCGCGTCGGCCGGTGCGGTGAATGACCCGCTCGATCTCGATATCTCTCTCAGCGTGGATGGCGCCCTCAGGCAGAGCGGCAGCACGCGCGATATGATCTTCTCGCCCGGCGCGATCATTTCATTTGTCTCGCGCTTCATGACCGTCGAGCCGGGCGATATCTTCATGTGCGGGACGCCCGCGGGCGTTGGCGAGGTTCGTGACAATGACGAGATCGAGGCCGGAATCGATGGGCTGCCGCGGCTTCATTTCAGAGTGGTCCGCAAATGAGGCGTTGTCATCCCTCGCTGTGCTCCGGATCCCCCTGATTCCATGGGATTCTTCGGCGACCATGTTTTTCAGTTCGGCCTCAGAATGACAAACGAGGAGGACTATCCATGATGTACGACGCATTCCGGGGCGTTGCTCTTGAGTCTCTGAATCTGCTCCTGAAGATGAGCCCCTATCTGCTCTTCGGCTTCTTCGTGGCCGGCATCATCCACGTATTCGTCTCCCTCGAATCCGTCGCGCGCCATCTCGGAAAGAGCAGTGTGGGATCCGTGATCAAGGCCGTGATCCTCGGCATTCCGCTGCCGCTATGCTCATGCGGCGTCATCCCCGCCGCTGTTCTGCTCAAGAAAAAGGGCGCCTCCCGCGGCGCGATCACGAGCTTTCTCATCGCCACGCCGATCACGGGCGTGGATTCTATCTTCGCGACCTATTCGCTCATGGGTTTGTTCTTCACCGTGTACCGGATCATCGCCTCTTCGCTCACCGCTTTCATAGCGGGCCTGCTCGCAAATCTCTTCATCAAGGATGCCGCTCCGGCGCCCGCGGGGCATGCCCCTGCGAATCCGCATTGCCATCACTGCGAGGAGAGGGCAAACGCCTCGCTCAAGAAAGATGTATTGTCGCGAAATCCGAACCGCTTCGTGGAGCTCTTTCGCTACGCGTTCGTGGAGCTCTTTGGCGACGTGTGGCGATGGCTTGCGCTGGGTCTTATCATCGGCGGGATCATCTCCTATGCCATACCCGCGGAGCTGATCGAG
>JBBAAC010000021.1:0-19920 GCA_041658465.1 bacterium
AACGGCACGATAGCGCGCAAGATCGTGGACAAGGCGGTGGACGCCGCGCGCGCAAGGGAAGCGGCGCGGCAGGCGAGAAATCTCGTCCGCCGCAAGAGCGCCATGGAGGCCGGCACGCTGCCCGGCAAGCTGGCCGACTGCCAGGAGCGCGACCCCGCAGTTTCCGAGCTCTATATCGTGGAAGGCGATTCAGCAGGCGGATCTGCCAAACAGGGGCGCGACCGGCGCTTCCAGGCGATACTCCCGCTGAAGGGAAAGATATTGAACGTCGAGAAGGCGCGCTTTGATAAGATGCTCTCCTCGGACGAGATAAGGACGATCATCACCGCCCTGGGCACGGGGGTCGGCGAGGGCGACTTCGACATCACAAAGCTGCGCTACCACCGCATCATCCTCCTCGCCGACGCCGACGTGGACGGCGCGCACATCCGCACGCTTCTGCTGACGTTCTTCTTCAGGCAGATGCCGCAGATCATCGAAAATGGCTATCTCTACATAGGCCAGCCGCCCCTCTATCGCGTGAAGAAGGGCAAGACCGAGCGCTATCTGAAGGACGATCGAATGCTCGAGGATATGCTCATCGAGCTCGGCGTCGAGGGGATTCGCATGGCCCCGCGCGGCAACACGAAGGAGTATTCCGGAAAAGCGCTCTCCAAGATCACGCGTCAGCTCATTCGCTACACCAAGATCCTGGATCTCCTCAAGAAGAGGCGGGACCCCCGCATAATAGACAGCGTGGTCATGGCCAGCTCGCTAACGCCCGCCATTCTCGCCGGGGCGCAGAAAAAACTGGACGCCGAGCTCGATGCGATCGCGGCCTTTTTAAGCGAGCAATACCCGGAGCTCTCCGACTTCAAAATCGACATCTCGGATGACGCCGAGCACAACGCAAAGCGCATCGTCTATCAGAGCGTGTGGAACGGATTTCAACGCGAGACCGTGATCGACATCGACTTCCTGGAGTCGCCGGAATTCAAGGAGCTCAGATCGCTGCACGAGGAATTCGCCGTGCTTGGCAAGTCGCCGTACACGATCGGTCACAACGGCGAATCCGTAGAGGCGAAGACGCTTCAGGAAGTGAAGGATTACGTGCTGGCCGAAGGCAAGAAGGGCCAGGACATCCAGCGCTACAAAGGCCTTGGAGAGATGAATCCGCATCAGCTCTGGGAGACCACGCTCGACCCCGAGCGCCGTACGCTCCTGCAAGTGCGCGTGGATGACGCGGTGGAGGCGGACTCAATTTTCTCGGTGCTGATGGGAGACGCGGTGGAGCCTCGCCGCGAGTTCATCGAGCAGAACGCGCTGTATGTCCGCAATCTCGATATATGACCGAAGGTCATCCTGAGGCAGGGGTCGTACACATGATCGCCGAAGGATCCCATGGGGCCACCGGGATTCTTCGGTGGACAGGATATCAGCGGGGTCCTTCACTTTGTTCAGGACAGGCCTCAGAATGACAAGAGTTATGCAATCCTGAGGTTCTTCAGAAACTGCTGGAAGGGCTTGTAGTAGTCGTTGAATTTGTCGTCCGGGAAGCTCGCCGTCATATTGATGGCGAGCTTTCCTTTGAGGAGCGTCACCTGGACCTGTTTAACGATCTGGCCCTTCTGGACGTTCGGCGCGGGTCTGTCGGGTTGCTGTTGCTTGAGCATCTCTGCCATGGCGGAGACGTCCCAGCTGCAGATCATCATCTTGCCGCGCACTCCCGATATGGCGATGTCGCGCTCATCAGAGATCTTTAAGTCCTTGATGCCGCGCTGCATGATCGAGTCGCGAATCCTGCCGAAGTACATGTTGAGGTCCACCTCGCTAGGCAGGTATTCCTTTGTGAGGATGACGTTCGGCTTGACGTTGGGGTCTGGAGAGGGCAACGTGAGCGTGAGCATACCCTGTACGTTCCAATCCTCGGGCGTCTCAGCCGAGAGTTCTGCAAGCGCTATTTGCGGCATAATGCCTCCCTGCCTGCCGGCAGGCAGGCTTATCGGGTCCATGAAATACCACGGCCCAGGTAATGGAGCAAGCGAATTGCCTGCCCGCCGTGCAGGCAGGGAGGAGAGAGGTCAATGGAGCACAAGTTCCAAGCCGGATCCGGGGACGCGGGACAACGCCTGGACACGTGGCTTTGCCAGAAGATACCGGCCCTTTCGCGAAAGCAGGTCAAGGCGCTGCTCGACGGCGGATGCGTGCAGATAAACGGCCGGCGGGTCGTAATAGCGGGCTGGGAGGTGGAGCTGGAGGACGAAGTGTCTGTGCTGGTCCCCCAGGACTTCGAGAGCCGTAACGCCGAGGGAGAGGCGGAGGCGGCAGCGCCGGCCGCAGGGGCGCGTGAGCCGAGGGAACCGCAGGCGCACCGTGGAAAGAGGGTCGCGATCAGCGCATCGATAGAGAGGCACATCGAGCGCAGGCGCGGGGATCGAGGGAGGAAGGGCCGCGAGGCAGAAAGACGCGAGAATGCGCCGCAGCCACCGAGGCTAAAGGTCTACTACGAGGACCGCGATCTCATAATCGTGGAAAAACCTGGCGGCATGCTTTCCGTGCCTCGCGAAGGCGGCGAGGAGAAGGGGACGCTCATCGGCCTCATCCGTGCATACCTGCGCCGCAGATATCAGAAGGGAAAGCAGTCTTTTGTGGCGCCGCTTCACAGGCTCGACGCGGAGACGAGCGGCATCATGGTCTTCGCGCTTTCAAAGACGGGGCAGAATCTCACGCAGCAGTTCAAAAGCCACTCGATCCAGCGTTCGTATGAGGCTGTGGTGCTGGGTGCCGTGGACAGGGAACAAGGCGTGATCGACAAACCCCTTGAGAAGGGCGAATTCGGGGGCGGCCGCAAGGTGCGCGAGGCAGAAGGTGACTCTGGAAAGCGCGCCATCACGGAATACCGCGTGAAGGAGCGCTACAAGGACGCCTCGCTCCTGGACGTATCCGTGCGTACAGGCCGCACGCACCAGATCCGCGTGCATCTCGCCGGCGAGGGGCATCCGATTCTCGGCGATGCGCTATATGCGGAGCAGGCGAAGACCGGTCACGACGAGGTCATGGACGAAGTGGACAAGCACTTGGGCTTCCGCCGCCACGCCTTGCACGCCGCGGTCCTAGGATTTCGGCACCCGAGCGGCGGGAAGAAGGTGCATTATCGCTCGCCGCTGCCGCAGGACATGAAGGACATCATCGACGCCTTTCGCAGCGCCTAAGTGTTTCTCCATCTGATCGCGGTTGAAAAAACATCATCCTTGCCAAGGCGATCGCAGGCGGCGCACCGCACCACATCCCCGCGCTTGACCGAGTCGAAATCGCGGTTCGCATCCGACGCGTCGCGATCCGTGCGGCGCACGCGGCGAAGTTCCCCATTAGAGCCGCACAGCCAAAGCTCGCGTTTGCCCTTGGAGACGATGGGGCTTGAAACAGCGCGCCAGGTGTCATTGCGAGCCCCTCGGCCTACGGCCTCCTCGCAATGACGCAAGATAAGATACGACATCTTCAAGTGCCGGCGATCCATATTGGCAAGCGCATCTATCCTCTCGATCAACTTCGGACGCTCCCAGTCGATATAGAAGTGGCACCAGTCACGCGCGTTTGCTGCAAGCATGGGACAGGGCCCCTGGTGCAGGCACGGGGCATGAACTCGGGCCACGCCATCGGCGAGCAGCCGGTCGCGAAGCTGCATGAGAGACCTGGATGTCTCGCGCAGCGCCGGGTCGATGATGACGACTGCGCCGTCTGAGTTCAGATAATTTTCAAACAGCAGGCGCAACATGCGATATGGCGGTTCAACTGAAGCAAGCTCGTTGACCACGTTTGCCGCCAGGATGAGGTCGAACCGGCGCGAGCCGATTGCGGGCAAGGACCCTGTCGCCTCGATTGGCGCTGCCCGGGTTTCGAGGACTTGTCCCTTTGCATGGACACGCTTGAATAGACGCCCCGCAAGATCGAGCGCCGCACGGCTGCGGTCCACGGCCAGGAATTCAGCGGAAGGATTTTTGCGCAGGCGGGAGAGGGCGATAGCGGTCGCGAGAGTCGCTGTGCCCGGGCCCGCGCCCAGGTCCAAAACCTTGAGCCGGGGCTTATTGAGCAGGAGGCCCGGCAGGTCGAGCTGCAGCAAGGCATGAGCCACCTTAACCGCATTCGGGATGAGGAATGCGGCCGCGTACGCGCAGAGCGCCTCTCTGTCGTCGATGTAGCAAGGGGGCAGCGTTTCGCGGTCGCTCGTGAATGCCAGGGAAAGGGCCTTGGCCGCTCGGGCGAGCGACTTGTCGTCTGTCTTAATCTCCGCCTCAACCGCCTCTTCCAGAGCTAGGGCTATTTCCTTGAGCATGCATGAGCTCTGCCACGTGTGGCGTACGATTTCAACGCCGGATCGGACGCTTGACAATGCGCGCACTTTTCGCGGAATGTGGGACGATGCCTCCTGCATGGATGAAACTTGGAACCCACAGGCCGGTCCGCGGGGCGCTGAACGCGACGCTTCACACACCCGCGCGGCGGGATATCCTGCGCTCGTTTAAGCATCGAGATTTTTCGATCTACTTTGCCGGGCAGACGATCTCCATGATCGGAACGTGGTCGCAGATGCTCGCGGTCTCCTGGCTCGTCTGGCGCATGACGGGTTCGCCGCTGTGGCTCGGGGTCGTGGGGTTTGCGATGCAGCTCCCCACGCTTATCCTTGGCCTGGCAGGCGGAGCGCTTGCGGACAGGTTTGAGCGCGCGCCTGCACTTCGAGCGGTCCAGATCCTCTCCATGCTTCAGGCGCTTGCCCTCGCCTGGCTCACGATCTCGGGAGCCCTGCAGCTGTGGCACATACTCATCCTCTGTCTTGCGCTCGGCACCATCTATGCCTTTGAATTCCCCGTGAGGCTGGCGCTCGTGGCGGACGTCGTCGGCAAGGACGACCTGCTCAACGCCACCTCGCTTACGAACGCCTCCACCCATGTGAGCCGCGTGCTGGGCCCCGCGATCGCCGGGCTCATCGTAGCCTGGAAGGGAGAGGGCGCCTGCTTCCTCTTCAACGCCGCGGCGTTTCTCGCCTTCATCGCGGCGCTGTCGATGATGGAGAGGGTGCAGAGAACAACCGCAGGACGCGAATCGAAGTCCGTCATCAACTCGATCAAGGAAGGACTTGCGTATCTGCGCGCCATTCCTGACGCCAGAATCTCCATCGCGCTCATAGCCGCGCTGGCGGGGATCGGCATGCAGTTCACGACGCTCATGCCCATGTTCGCGCAGGAGGTCTTTGGCGGCGGGGCCAGGCAGCTCGGGTGGCTCATAGCGGCGTCAGCCGTGGGCTCCCTGCTTGGGGCCCTTTGGCTCGCCGCACGACCGGACGCAACACACCTCCTCGGCCTGGCTGCCAGATCGGCGCTCGTGTTTTCGATCGCGCTCATCGTATTCGCCATCGCCGGAAGCATTTATCCAGCGATGGCACTGCTCGCCATCATGGGGCTATGCTTCACGATATCGTTCTCCAGTATGGCCACGCTGATCCAGCGTGAGGCGCCGGATCACATGCGGGGCAGGATGATGGGCCTCTATACGATGGCATACATGGGCATCGGCCCGATAGGATACCTGCTCGCGGGATTTTCCGCCCGCATGATAGGCGCACAGCCCACCGTGGCGATCTCCGGATTGATCTGTCTTGTTGCGAGCGCATGGATCGTCGCAAGGATGCCGAGACCCGGCGAGTGTCGCGCCCTAGAATAGCTTTGCAGAAAGTCCTGAGAGGAAGTTGATCCCGGGCTCGGGCCGTCCGAATTCCTGCTCATAGCTCTGGTTGAGCGCGTTCTCCACGGTTGTGAAGAGCGTGAACTCAGGGATGATCTTGTTCTTGAAGTTGAATGTGTAGCGTCCGCCCAGGTCGAGCTTCACGTAGCCCTTGAGCTTTCCGTTGGAGACCCTTCCCTGCCAATCCACGAACGTGAGCCCGGTATTGGTGCCCCAGTACTGTTCCCCGACCACGGCCAGGTCCGCCCTGAAGATCAACCGCTCTATCGGCTCCACTGTGAGCGATGCCTTCCATACGTGGGCTGGCCGATCCGGCAGGGGCACGCCGCGCGTGCGATCGCGCGCCTTGGTCCACGTATACGACCCGTTGAACGCAAGCCAGCCAAGGGGCGTCAGTTCGAGCGAGGTTTCCACGCCCATGGCGTATGCGTTGTCCGTGCCCACGGCATCCGCGCTGTCGAAAAAGAGGCTGCCGTAATCCTTGTAGAAGAAGAACGAAGAGATGTTGCCCTTGCCCCAAAGGTCCTGCTCTACTCCCGCTGAATAGTTGCGCGCCGTCTCCTTCTGAGGCTGCAGGTTGAAGACAAAAAGCGTGATCAGCGGCGCATTGAAAGTGTCGGAGTAAGAGAGCTTGAACGTAGTCTTCGACTGAGGGATTCGAGCCGCTATGCTCCCGCGGAACGTGGGCTCGCTCCCGAACATCGTGTTCTTGTCGTACCTGAAGCCCACGACGAGCGATACGTATTCCTTGAAGTGGGTCACGTTCTGGAGAAAGACCGCATAGTTCTCCCGGTCGAACTTCTGGTCCGGCAGGGGGAATTCCATGTGGGGTCCGCCGAACGGCCCGTTTACGAAAGTCAGGTGCTCTACGTCGACGTCGAAGCCCAGCGTCACCAGGTCCCTGAACCCGTCCTGGTCAAGGGGCGTGAATGTGTTGCGCAGGTTGAAGCGGTGCCGGTCCTCGTTGCTCCGCGCATACTGATCGCCCAGGATCGCGCCGGGCGTCGTGTCGCCCGCCGGCGAGTTAACGAGCTTGAAGTACTGATAATAGTAACTGTAATCAAAATCCATCTCCCACCAACGCTTCATGTTGAGCGTCAGCGAGAGCGGGACGAGGACCGTATCGCGCCATAGCTTGCGGTTGGTGTCGCGCGGATAAAAGACGACATTTCCTTCGGTGATCGAGTCGAACGCCAGCTGCTGATCCGACCCGAAATACTGCGGGCTGAACTGAATCGAAAGCTCGTCGGAGAGGTCGTATTTCCAGTTAATGCTCGCGGTATTTTGCCCGAAGCGGTCGTTTTGGAATCTCCCGGCCTGGTCCCAGCGCTCGTAATTGAGGCGCAGGCGGTGTTTGCCCTTGCCCAGACTGATCCCGGCGTTTTCGATGAACCTGCCCAGGTTGCCCGCCTTGAATCCGGCGTCGGTCGAGAATCCCTCCTCGCCCTCTTTCGTGATTATGTTCACGACTCCGCCCACCGCGCGGCTGCCGTACATGCCCGAGTGCGCGCCCTCCAGTATCTCGATGCGCTCTATGTTTTCGGCCGGGATGCTGCCGATGATCGTGGGCCTGTTGTCCAGCACCGTGTTGATGGGCACGCCGTCGACGAGCACGAGCACCTCGTCGCGATCGCTGCCCATGATGCGTATGTCGTTGTCGTCGGCCGGGCTGCCGGCTGAATTTATGTTGATGCCAGGGACCCTCTGCAGGGCGTCGGCTGCGGACTGCGCGCCCTGGTCCTTGATCTCCTGCCCGCTGATCACCCTGATCGGATAGGTGACTTCGTCGACCGGCTCGATCCTGCGGTTTGCGGTGATCACCACAGGCGGCAGCTCGGCCGCGGCCTCGGGTTCGTCTCTGGATTCAGCGCTTTCCTCTGCGGCGCGCGCAGATACGGGCAGGAGTAGCACCAGGAGCAGCAGGACAAAGAGCGGTTTTCGCATGGGGGTCTATTCCTCAGATGACGGCCCGCGCAGTATCTTGAGCCTTTTAATTTTGTACTCCAGCGTCTTGCGGTGCACGCCGAGGCGCTCCGCCGTCTTTCCCTGGTGCCAGCTCTCTTGCTTCAGCGCCTGAATTATGAACGCGCGCTCAAAGCCCTCTACCGCAAGCCTTAGCGCATCCGTCATCTTGAACTGCCCCGCGGCGAACGGGAACGGGAAGACGCGGTACTCCACCGGAACGTCGTAAATGGTCAGCATATTGCCGTCGGCCAGCGCCACCATGCGTTCGACAAGATTTTCGAGTTCCCTGATATTGCCCGGCCAGTTGTACGAACACAGAATTTCGCGCGCCTCTTCTGTTATCCCCCCGATTATTCGATGGAAGCGCTTGCTGTAGCGGTTGAGAAACAGTCCGATCAGCTCGGGTATGTCCGACCTGCGCTCGCGAAGAGGCGGCAGGTGTATCGGCAGGACGTTGAGTCTGTAGAAGAGGTCTTCTCGAAACCCGCCGTTCTTCACGGCGGCTTGCAGGTCTATGTTGGTCGCCGCGATCAGGCGCAGATCTATGGGTATCGGATGCGCTCCGCCCACGCGCTCAACCTCGCCCTCCTGGATCGCGCGCAAGAGCTTTGCCTGGAGGTCGAAGCGCAGCTCGCTGATCTCGTCAAGAAACAGCGTGCCGCCGTTTGCCAGCTCGAACTTGCCGCTGCGCTGGCAGTGCGCGCCGGTGAATGCGCCCTTCTCGTGCCCGAAGAGTATTGACTCCAGAAGCTCCGAAGGAATCGAAGCGAGGTTGATGGCCATGAACGGATTTTCGACGCGGTCGCTCCACTTGTGGATCTGGCGCGCCACCATCTCCTTGCCCGTACCGGATTCGCCGGTGATGAGTACCGTGGACGGCACCGCGGCCGCCTTGCGCATGAGCTCGCAGGTTTTCTGCATCGCCTCTGTGGCGCCGATTATGAATTCCTGCGGCACGCGCTGCGCTACCTCTTCGCGCAGATACGAGATCTCGCGGTGCGATTTGAGCTCACCCACCGCGCGGGCAATGAGCGTGCGCAGCTCATCGTAATCGAATTCCTTGTTTATATAATCGAAAGCGCCGAGCTGCATTGCAGTCACCGCACTCTTTATCTCCTTGACCACCGTGATCATGATCACGAGCGTCTCGGGCCAGGTGTTTTTTATCTCGCGCAGGACTTCGAGGCCGTTTGTGTCGGGCAGGCAGATATCGAGCAGAACAATGTCCACGTGCTGCTGCTTGAGCGCCCTGAGTCCCGCCTCGCCGGTCGCCACAGCGGTGACTTTGTAGTTCGAGTGAAGGACCGAGGAGAGGATGTCGCGCATCGAATCGTCATCATCCACGATCAAAATAGAAACTCTCGTGATCTCGGCAGGTGTTTTGGGATTCTGCGGGGGAGTATTCATTATGAAGGCGCCGATGTGGTTGAAATTATTTACTAATAATAAGTGCTTTCAATTCAAAAGCAACTTTAATTGTATCAGCGGCGGATAACAACCCGAAGAATATCCGCAATGGGGAGCAATATTTATCCATAATGGATAAGAAGGGTTCGCACATAGGAGTGGATTGGAAAATGTTGGCAACGTAATTCTATAATGGAGCGATCCTTTACCATTACAGCAAAAATAATATTCTTCGACACAAAGTCAGCAGCCCCCTTCAAACCCAACGCCATCAATAGTCTGCGCAGGATATGCCCCCTTAGAAAGTCGATCGGCACGCTTCTTGCTTATTAATCATTGGAAACGTCCATTGTGCATGGGGGTGCAGATGGGTTCCAAGAGATCGTGTTTCACTGTCCTTGCGTCGGCGCAAGATAGTGAAGATCGCGTCCATATATACCACACCCTTCGCGACCACCACATCGTAGTGGACCAAAGCCCGCAACAGACGATCGATTCGTTTCTGGAAAAGGTCGAGCGCGGCTGCGAGCTGTCAGGGGACGAGGTCCCCGCGGCCGAGACGTTCAGGGAGATGGGGATCCTCGTGGACGCGGATGCGGACGAACATAAGGATTTCGAGAGGTGGTACGACACGGTGCTGCGCGGCGACAACGACAGCATGGTCGTTCACATCACCACCACGATGGCGTGCAACATGCGCTGCTGCTACTGCCTGGAAAAGGACCTGCTCGACCAGTCTAAATTCATGGACCACGGCACCGCGCTTGGCTCCGCTGCCTGGATAAAACGCGAGGTCGCGAGCCGCGGGGTGCGCAAGCTATCTCTCGTCTTCTTCGGGGGCGAGCCGCTCATGAACGCTCGAGCCATCGAGGAGATAGGCGCGGACCTCAATGAGTACTGCGCGGGCTATGGCATCGCGTTCAAGGCCGGAGCGATAACCAACGGCACGCTGCTCACGCCCGAGATCACGAATGCGCTGGCAAAGGCCGGGGTCACGTGGGTCAAGGTGACGCTGGACGGCGACAAATCCCTTCACGACAAGATGCGCGTCCTGGCAAAGGGCGGCGGGACGTTCGATCTCATATGGCAGAACCTCGAATCCGCAGCTGACAGGCTCAGGCTCTTCATCGGCGGAAATTTTCCCGAGGGCGATCTCGGTGCCTTCGATTCGCTCCTGGAGCGGCTGGCCGGAGTTCCCTGGCGAGAGTCCATTGCGGAGGTCACATTCAAGCCGATCATGAAGCCGAAAAAAGGGAATGCGATCGCCATGAACACGGACTGCGGTCACGGCGCGTTCACGCAGGGGCAGGTGCACAGGATGCTTGAGATGCGCCGGCGGATCAGGGCGGCCGGGCTCCCTTCGATAAGCGACCCGAACTTAGGCCCATGCGACTTCTACAGGAATAACGTGCTGACCATAGGCGCGGGCGGTGAGATCTATCCGTGCTCAGGGTTTGTGGGGATTTCAGATTTTGTGATCGGATCGATACGGTCGAGCGAGCCAACCGCCTTTGGCGACAGGCTCAGGACGCTCAGGGCGTGGTGCGACGAATGCAAGGGATGCACGTATCTCCCGGTATGCGCGGGCGGATGCAGGTTACCCGCTTATCTCGAGGGGAAGGACGTATCAGCGACCGTCTGCGACAGGGAGTTTTATGAACGCATGATTCCGATGATGCTCTCGGCGCGCCACGAGGGGGGCGCGGCCGAATCCGACCAATCCGGCATCTTTGCCTGAAATAAATATCTGAAAAACAGGACCACATTTTTCCCTCCCACTTGATGGGGGAGGGTTAGGGAGAGGGTGAACTGTCGATCGACAGGCTTTTTATTGGCGTGTACCGGCGGCCCGGTGTGACCGTCGGTTAAATCAAACAGCGCCGCACACACCGCGGCGCATGGGAAAAGGGGGCAGTATGAAGATAACGATAGTGAAGGACGGGACAAAGGGCACGAATCCGTCACCGACGATGTGCTGGCCGTGGTATCATTGATTTCTAGACACACTGAATAGTGTTGTCGACAAGACCGGCTGCAACGTTGCAGCCGGTCTTGATTTATGCGCGCGAAGGTGTAATTGCGAGTCTCAATGTGTACACAAAGGTGTCATTGCGAGGAGCCCAGGGGGCGACGAGGCAATCCCATGAAATCGGTTGTTGCCTTCTGTGCATTCATGGTGATCATTTTCGTTATCCCGCCGCTCCTTGCCGCTGACAAGGGCGACAGCCTAATCATCTGCGACAGCGTGGAACCCACCGAGATAAATCCGCTTACAAATGCATCCACGATATCAGGAAACGTGGGGCAACTTATTTTCGACTCCCTGATAGAGTACACGGATACCGAAAAGATGCTGCCTGCACTGGCGAGCAGGTGGGAGATATCCGAGGACGGCAAGGCGTGGACGTTCTTCTTAAGGGACGATGTTGTATTTCACAATGGTAAAAAGATGACCGCGCGCGACGTAGCCGCGACATATAATGCAATAAAATCATCACCGGGCGGATTTTTCTCGTTCGGGCTCTCGAATCTGAAGGCCCTCAAAATTATTAATGATACGACGATTCAGTTTGTCTTTAATCGGTTTGATTCATTTCTCCCAATTTTTTATTTCCTTATTCGAATCCTTCCGGAAGAGCTTCTCAGCTCAGGGATTGAGGGCGCTAAGACCATAGGTACTGGGCCGTATAAGCTTGAGGAGTTTTCAAAAGAGAGAATTTCGCTCAAGGCGTTTGAAAATCATTTTCGTGGACGTCCGAATCTGGACAGCATTCAAGTCCGGATTATGCCGTCGCAGAGAGCGTGCATCTCAAACCTCATCGCGGGACGTCTGGATATTGTATTCGTGGACGACTCCGCGGATATACAGTCCATTCTCGGAGTCCCCGGCATTCAAATTAGGGATACTGGGATGGGCCTGCTCTACCTCCTCATATTGAATCAAAAAAACCCCCAACTTAGAAATCGTGATTTTCGAATGGCGCTGAACTACGGCCTGGATAGAAATTATGTTAGAAAATATATCAGGCAATTCGAAGGCGACATCATAGACATGTCATCGAATTCTTTTTTGGGAGCGGACGGAGAATCCTATCGCTACACGTATGACCCAAAGCGCGCTCAATATTTATTGAACAAGGCAGGCTACACGGACAATGACAAAGATAATATGATTGAAAAAAATGGCAGAGACGCGATCCTTAATGTGGTTATGCTTAAAGGATCTGCACTAACAACACGAGTTCTTAACCTCGTTAAATCGGCATTCGAAAATATAGGGATCATGATTAAAATTGAAGAGTACGACATGGCGGACTTGGTTAAGAAAATATTTAGCAAGAAATACGATTTGGCGCTGATACCGAGCGCCATGAACGATTCAATCAGACAGCAATATTTGTTCTGGCACTCGCGTCAGCCGCAGACAAATTTTGCATCTTACGCCAATCCAGAAGTGGATCGTCTATTTGACGAAATTCGTTACAACAAAGATGAACAGGCCAGAGAACGCGCGCAGATCGAGCTTGCGAAGGCGATGATAGACGATCCCCCAGGCATTCCACTCTTCGTGCGAAAGACAAAAATCCTTGTGCAAGACAGGTTCAGGGGGTTCAGCAGCGATTCCAATAATTTCTTCTCCGGCCTCCGCAATGTCTGGGTGCCCAAAGAACTGCAGCTCAAGGAGCGGCAGTGACCGACTTGCCGTGTTGTCCCCAGACCGAAAACCACTACAGAATAGTCACTAAAAAATAGTCACTATAATATAGTTGCTATAAAATAGTTCTTATATTATAATATGTTGCAACAAGGAGGCGGGCATGAAGACCTTCAAATTCGGGCAGCTTCTGGAAAAAGAGGACATCTGCGACCGCGAGGGAGAGATAAAAGCGCTTCGGAATATATGTAAAACCGGAGGGCGGGCGGTTGTTTATGGCTCCAGGCGGTTTGGCAAGACTTCCCTCGTCAAAAACGTCGTCATTCCTGATTTTCTCAAATCACAAAAAAAGCCCCTGGCCGTATATGTGGATCTGTTTCAGCTCGATTCCATGCACGATGCATCGACGAGGCTTCAGGTAGCAATTGAACATGCGCTCAGCGAGCGGGCAAAAGTAAAAACATTTCTAAACGACATCCGCAATTACATTAAGGGATTTCGTATCGAAATCAGCGCTGACCCGCTCTCCGGCGCGCCGAAGGTCGGTCTCTCCGGTGGAGCCGGCGCCAGAGATGAGAAGACTCTTCAGGAGCTTTTTAATACTTTAAAAGCAATATCCGCGGACTACAAAACATTGCTAGTTCTCGATGAATTTCAAGACATCGCCGGCGTAACCGGTCTCGAAGCCAGCTTTCGTTCAGAAATACAGTCATTGTCCGACACGCCCGTTATAGCCCTCGGTTCAAAGAAGCACCTGCTTCATGACATCTTTCATAATGAATCAAGGCCATTTTATGGCTTTGGAGTGGATGTTGAAATCAGAAAAATAGATAGAAAACACTGGTTGCCGTATATGAAAGAGAGATTCGCCGGTTCAAGGCTGACCCTTGACAAGGAAGGCGTTGATACGATCTGCGAACATATGAGAGACGTCCCCAACTCGATACAGGAACTCTGCCAGTGGATTTCGTTAAACGATGAAAAGAGGCGTCTTGAACCTTCAATAATAATGAAACACATCGCCGATCTGCTAGAAAACAAGTCCAGCCGCTATTTTGAGAAGGCCGCTTCATTTACAGCCAAAGAAAGGGCGGTGTTGACCGCGACAGCGCGGATGGAACCGGTATCGTCCATTGCATCTACGGGATTCATTCAGCAAACCGGAATAAGCGCGACCGCCGTAAGGGCTGCAGTACATCGTTTTGCCGATCAAGGTGTGCTGGACCATTCTGAGGAAGGCTATGTGATCACGGATCCGCTATTCAGGTTATTTTTGAAGAGACAGTTCATTCATGACGACGTGATGCGATGATGGTTACAAATCCGTCTACTCAGAGCGCGATAAGCGTTTCTGCTGGTCGCCCGTGGGCTTTGAATAATTGTCCGAGAGGATCAGGGCCTCGGCGCTGCCCTGCGTTGGTGCTTGAAGAAAAAGCGGATCAACGTTGACCGCTCACCCAAGACGCACGGCGCATGATGTCGCTGAAATTACCAGATTATGCATCAACGAAATAAGGAATCTGGCAGACGACCAGGGCGTTGAACTTTGATACATTTTTATTGAGCTGCACAAAGTATCTTCATTGCCTACCGGCTCGGTCGCGTCATTTCTTCGGTCAAAACCTCCTTCATCCAGTACATTTTCACACCGAGCGATAACGGGCCACCGAAAATATTTTGAGGCAACGTATTTTGAGCTTTATCAGCTGAAGGCATAAAATTTTGAAAAAAGTTTGTCGCGGGCGGTAAGTGATATGCTCCCGCTGAGTACAATATGTAAGACATAGATGGAGCGAATGGCAGATTCGACATAGCAGCGTACTTTTCGTTAATTTTTTTGGCCGCACCATATTCGTCATTCGCGAACCCGGTCTTTTGAACAAAGTCGCGCGTCAGGTCGATCCACCGAATCGCCGCGGTTCGCGAAGGCGCGATATTTATCATCCTTATGCAGGCCTCAGCCGCCAATTCATCGAGCGTTGTGTCCGTCGGGGTTACGGACGGGAATG
Organism: bacterium; assembly: GCA_041658465.1. Taxonomy (GTDB): domain Bacteria; phylum UBA10199; class UBA10199; order 2-02-FULL-44-16; family JAAZCA01; genus JAJZQH01. The sequence goes on from JBBAAC010000021.1 coordinate 14,755, forward strand.
CAGAGTTGGTATTGGCCGCCAACTCTTGAACCTTCCTAAACGATGTCAACCTGTCGTCTTGAGACATGGTGGGATAGGCATTCAACCACGCTTCAAAACGATCTCGCACCAGCGAGCAATAGACGTCGGACACGCAATCCGAAGGCGATGCCCCCGCCTTTTGCGCAATCTGCTTCAATGAGGAGATATTTATTTCTTTTTTCCCCGAGCCTTTATTGCGGATCCTTTCCATGGCGTTCAAGACGCCTTGAAGCATGTCCAGATTGGCGTGCAGGAGATGTTTTAAGTCCAGGCCTGCCTCCCGAAGCTGTTCGTTGAGTTTTGCGTCGTCTACCGGTTTGGCAGGAGAGCCGTCGATACGGACGAAATCTCCAGAGCCCAGCTTATGGTCGCCGTCATCGGAAATGGTGATCTTTCTTCCGCGCCAACTAACGGTTATATCAGTCATTTTTTCCTCCAGTTAGACATGCTGAGATTATTATCGGCAAGCCGAGGGGCGAAAGTTGCTAAAAAAAGAAATTATATTGACGGCGGAATGCATCGTGATTAAAAAAAACAAATCCTCATCATTAAAGAAGCGAAAGGACTCGCCATGGCAAACCCATCGACCGCGCTTCACAATGATCCAGTAGCCTTCACGTTATATAACTACCTAAAGACCGACCATGTGAGCGATGCCGACCTAGACAGGGGCTATTATGACCTGTCGCCGATCAGTCGGGGTCAAACGCCGGCCTTTGTCGGAGCAAGAGACAACGTTATCTCGCGCGAAGAGGTGTACGAATATCTACTCGCCCGCTACGATAGATATAGCCCTGCCTTGGCGCGAACAGCCGGGGTCACGTTACCGTTCGAGCTGCCGGGGCCATCGCAGCAGACCGAGCGCCAGAAGGCGTATGTGGGCAAGATGCGCGACATCGTGAATACGGCGGCCAGCGGCCTCAAAGCCGCAGGCGTCGCCACGAGCGATCCCGCATACAACGCCTTGATGGCGAGATCGATCGGAATAGCCGTCTCTCCGCCGGGATCAGATGATGCTGTCTCAGAAAATGAATTGAGGCGCCGCGGCGCCGGCGGTCTGATCGCCGTGCTGCGGCAGAAGGGGGACGCGCTCAAAAAGCAGGGAACCGTTGCCTGTCAGCCTGCATTGCCGCTGGCGCAGCACATCGAGGCGTCGTGCGCCCCCAATACGGCCTCTGCCCTTTATTCCGGCCGTCAGATGTTGATGATGGCCGGCATTCCGGCGCGGCATTTATTATCCCATCAGGCAGGGAGCCAGGGACTGAATATTGAGCTGCGCGTATTCGACGGGCGAGGTCGGCCGACCGACATGAGTTCGGGCGCCCATAGCTGGCGGGTCGGCTCACCGCTGGCGGAAATGGGCAGCTTCTATTTAATCGGCGCCGCGGCAACAGGCTCCCGGGGGATGGCGTCCCAGGATTGGTATCTCAAAGGACTTTCGACATTACTTCCGGATGCGCCCTTTACAAAGGGATTGCGAAGCAACGCGCTAAAAAATGAAGCCGTAAAGTTGGCGACTAACGGCCAGCTTGATAACGCCATCGTGCTTCTGAACCAGGCGCTGCAGCTTAACCCCGGCGACCCCGCACTCTATGAATTCCTCGCATACGCGTATTTTAACAAGAGCGACCTTGATCAATCCCTAAAGAACGCCAGGAAAAGGTTGTCGTTTGGACAAGCGCCGGTTCAGTTGCTGGCTCTTGCCGGGACTTTGAGTTTTAATGCAGGCGACCACTTTGGGGCGCGTGAATGCCTCAGCGAGGCGCTTCGCCGCGAACCGACGAATGTACAGGCCAGGGAGATGCTCGGCCGAACGTATGTAGCGCTTCAAAGATATGCCGACGCGGTAGGCGAATTTTCGCAAGTCGACCCCGCCGCGATCACCAAAGAGAACATCTACGCACATTACTTATTTTATGGGATGTCGCTGCTAAAGATTGGTCGAGCCGCGGATGCGGAGGTGCAACTTCGGAATGCGCTGGCGATAAAACCGGACTCGCCGGACACGCTCGGGATGGTGTACGTCTCGGCTCATGCGCGAGGCAAGGCCGCGGAGGCCGCCAAGATCGAGGCCCGGCTTGTAAAAATGGCTCAACACGATCCGCGGGTTTACGGGACGCTGGCCGAGGCCATGGACGATTCCGGAGCATATCAAAAGGCGTATCAGTATTTCGGCAAGGCGTACGCCGCCCTTCCAAGCGACGCGTTGATCAGCCGACAGCTCGCCGCAAGCGCGCTTAGGCTTAAGAAATACGATGAGGCGTCATCGGTTTCCACCGCGATAATAGACGCCGCAAACGTCGATACGCAGATACTCGCCTACGCATATGCCATTAGAGGCGAGGTGCGTTGGATCAGAAAGGAGAATAGCGATGCGCTTGCAGATTATGAGGAGGCTATCAAGCGCAACATTCCGGAATGGAGGGCCTATTCTCATGCGGTCAGTCTGATTCCTCATACGGATGTGGCTAACGCGGATAAAATAGAGAAATATGCTAGGATAGCGATTGAGCTGAATCCGAAAGACGAGGTTGCCTTCAATAGTCTCGGAGCATCACAATATCTGAAGGGCCGGTTTGCCGACGCGCTAGCTAACTTCAAAAAGGCCATCGAACTCGCTCCGAAATTTGTTCATCCACACATGAATCGCTCCATTATTTTCTGGGAACAACGAAAATACGGGGAGGCTATTGCGGAAGTTGAAAAAGCTATTGCCAAGGGCTTGAATACTTCGGACGCGCACTCCAAGCTCGGCGCGCTCTATGCTTTGACGAACCGTGTGAACGAGGCCTCTGTCCAGGCCAAAATCGCGGTTCAGCTCGATCCCAAGGACCACGCGTCGCGATTTCTCCAATTTATGACCACGATAGAGAAAAATAACATCGCCGGAAATTTTGCGGATCATGGTTCAACTGCATACAATAAGGCCTTGGAGGAAGCGAAAGGAATTCTTAAAACTTGGGGCGCGCCTGGGACGATGCCAGCGGCTTATTATGACGCACAGACAATCGTTGCGCTCGTATCCGCAAATTACGATACCGCTGCCGCATATTCGAGACAGTCCATTTCAATCAATGCGGCCAATCCCGCTGCATATCATCGTCTTGCCTTTGCATTGGCGCAAAAGCGCGATTTCAGCGCAGCGCTGGCGGCAGACAGGAAGGCACTTGAACTCGCGCCGAACGAACCGGAAATCGAAAAATACGCGTCAGCGCTTGAGGACATCCTGAGGTCGCGGCAACCAATACCGCCGTCCTCACCCCCCAACGGCCGCAGAACCGTACCGCAGACCACTTTTATCTTGCAGGATATCGGGAGTTTTTTGAAGTTTCCCACATATCAAAATTATCTCAATCTTTATCGCCCCCTTAGTCCTGTCTATCAAATGGACGTTGATCGAGATAGGCACGGCGCAGAGCCGTTCAACGGGCCAAGGATATTGAACACCACGCCGATCATCACCATACCCATGTTGTGAGGCCTAGAACCCATCTCATAAATATGCCGAAAGCGAAATTTCGGCATATTTATGAGATGGGTTCTAGCCGTCCGTGTCAAAATGACGTCCCCGCAGTTTTTTTCTTGTTATCACACTCAATCGTCATGATATTCCTGCACGGGGGGAGATGACGATGATGTTCTTCAGGTCAATCGCATGGAAGCTTATCGGCCTGCTGGTCCTGGCGGCCATACTGCCGCTGACCGTGTTTGGCGCGATCTCGGTGTGGCAGGCGAGGAACACTGCAAAGGAAGCGGTGCTGCAGGGAAACATGCGCGTTGCGGAGCGCGCCGCGGACCAGATCTACCAGTACATAGAAAATTCCATCGCGATCCTGCACTCCACTGCGGAGAACGTTAGCCGCGTCGATCTCAAGCCCTGGCAGCGCGAGCGCGTGATACGCAACATGGCGCTTGAGTTCAGCGAATTCAGCGAGATCGTCCTTGCCGGCACGGGCGGCCGGATCGAGGCGACCTCGAGCGTAGGCGCGTCGCGCATCATGGCGTCGCCGTATGGCGGCGAAGCGGTTCAATCCGCCATATCCGGCAGGGAATATTATTCCCCGGTATTTATCACGGACGAGTTCGTGCCCGCCATGATCGTGTCCCTGCCGATGCAGACGCTGGGCGACGTGACCGGTGCCGCGCTGGCGGAGGTGGACCTCATAAACATGTGGCGCCTTGCGGACCGTATTCGAATAGGAAAAGAGGGATACTTGAGCGTCGTGACGCCGTCCGGCAGGCTGATCGCAAGCGGCTCGGGCGAGATGAAGCGGCGCGTGTTTCAGGAACAGGACTATCCGGACGTGGCGATGCTGAGAAAGCTTACCGCGGATTCATCGAACAGCGCCGCGATTGCCGAGAGGAGCGGAAAAAACGGAGACATTCTGGTAGCGGCCGCGGTGCTTCCGGAGCCGTTTTCATGGACTGTGGTGATGGAGCAGCCTACAGCAGAGGCCTTTGCGCTCGCCCGGAAGCTGACCCTGATTCTCTCAGGGCTCATTGTCGCGTTCGTCGCGGCCATGGGACTGCTCGGGTATTTCGGTGCGCGCTGGCAGATCGTGAAGCCCGTCATGGGGCTGATTGGCGGCACCCGCCGCATCGCCGCGGGCGATCTCTCCTGCAGGGTAGAAATAAAGTCCCGCGATGAGCTTGGCGAGCTCGCCACCTCATTCAACCGCATGGCCGGAGAGCTGTCGCTCATGCAGGAAAATATCCGCAAGCAGGAGCGCATGGCCTTTTTCGGCCGCATCGCCTCGGGGCTTGCGCACGACCTGCGCCACCCCATACGCAGCATAGAAAACGCGAGCAGGCTCATGGAACAGATGTATGAAGACGCGGAATATCGCAAGACCTTCAGACGCGTGGTGGAGCGCGAGTTCTCAAAGATCAACGCCTTCCTAGAGAACCTCAAGACCCTCTCGCACGACATACCATATCACCCGATCGAGCTGGCGCTTAATGCACTGCTGGACGAGGTAGTGGATACGTTTGCCATGGACGCGCAGAGCCAGAGCATTGCGATAGAAAAGGAATACGCGAAGGACGATATTAAGATCTACGCGGACAAATTCTCCATGACGCGCGCCTTATCCAACCTCGTCAACAACGCGATCCAGGCGATGCAGAGTGGAGGAAGGCTCACGA
>JBBAAC010000022.1:0-19459 GCA_041658465.1 bacterium
CACCGAGGAGATAGCGCCGTCGGTCAAGGACGTGCTCAAGGACTGGCTGGCCGCAGGTCTCGACCCGAAAAAATCCGTCATCTTCATACAATCCTGGGTGCCGGAGCACTCCGAGCTTCACCTGTTGCTCTCGATGGTGACGCCGCTGGGCTGGCTCGAGCGCGTGCCGTCGTTCAAGGACATGCAGCAGCAGCTTAGCGACCGCGACCTCAACATGTACGGGTTTCTGGGATATCCGCTCCTGCAGACCGCCGATATTGTGATGTACATGGCAGACTTTGTGCCGGTGGGCGAGGACCAGCTCTCGCATCTTGAGTTCACGCGCGAGCTCGTCAGGCGCTTCCACTTCATTATCGGCCGCGAAATTTTTACAGAGCCGCAGCCCATGCTCACAGAGAGCGCACGCATCCCAGGCATAGACGGTCGCAAGATGAGCAAGAGCTTCGGCAACGCCATATTCATGGCGGACGACGACGAGACGATCCGGCAGAAGATGATGCAGACGGTCACAGACCCTGCGCGAAAGCGCAGGCAGGACCCGGGCAACCCGGATGTGTGTAACATATACGCGTATCATAAACTCTACACGCCGCCGGCAAAGGTAAAGGAGATAGACCCTCTGTGCCGCACCGCCGGCATCGGCTGTGTGGAGTGCAAGAAGATATGCATCGAGAACGCGCTGTCGTTCTGGCGGCCGATTCGTGAGCGCCGCGCGCAATGGGACGGCCGCGAGGGCGAGCTGCTCGAAATCGCATGCGAGGGCTCCGCGCGGGCGCGCGAAGTCGCCGTGAAGACGATGGAGAAGGTGCGCCTCGTCATGGGGTTGATATATGAATGAGCTGCAAAACGACAACGGCGACTACCGCGTGAATCTTGAGGTCTTCGAGGGGCCGCTGGATCTGCTCTTCCACCTGATCAAAAAGAACGACCTGGACATCTATGACATCCCGATCGCGTTCGTGCTCGAGGAATACATGCGCTACATCGACACGATCCGCGAGCTGGACATCGACCTCGCCGGCGATTTTCTGCTCATGGCAGCTGAGCTGGCCCACATAAAGTCCGCGATGCTGCTGCCGGATGAGACGGGCGCTCTGGAAGATGAGGGCCTGGACCCGCGCGCCGATCTGGTGCGGAGGCTCCTCGAGTACCAGCGCTACAAGGATGCGTCGGAGAAGTTCGTGCAGCGCGCAATGCTGGGCCGCGACGTCTTCGTGCCGCAGGCGCCGGAACGCATCGAGGCGGAAGGCGACGGCCCGATCGAAGGCGATGCGTACGAGCTGGTGGAGGCCTTCTCGCGCATTCTCAAGCGCATACCCGAGCAGCGCTACCACGACATCGCGGTTGACCGCATCTCGGTAAACGACCGCATCTATCAGATCATGGCGCAGCTGAGGCCCGGGATAGCAATCACCCTCGAGGACCTCCTTCCGAAGGGACTCGTGCGCTACGACGTTGTGATCACGTTCATTGCGCTGCTGGAGATGTGCAGGTTGCGCATGATTCGCGTATATCAGGCGTCGCTGGGCGGGCCCCTGCACGTGCAGGGTATAATGGAAGAGGTGAAGGAAGAGGACGTCGTGCACCTCGTCGAAAACGAGGCCACTGGCTTTGACGCGCCGGACAAGGAGGCGTGATGGAACGCGCAGAACTGAGGGCAATATTGGAGTCGATGATCTTCGTGGCCGAGGAGCCGCTCACGGAGAATGTTATGCTGATGGCGCTCGCAGACGCCGGCGTAGGGCGCGAAGAGATCCGGGAGTGCCTTGAGGAGATCGAGAGCGATCTGAACGCCACGCCCGCCAGGGGGATAGGCCTGGTGAACGTCGCTGGCGGATATCAGTTCCGCACAAAGCCTTCGTGCGCGGAGTGGCTGCGCAGGATCAATCTGCCAAAGCCCATGCGGCTCTCGGCGCCGGCCCTCGAGTCGCTGGCCATAGTCGCGTACCGCCAGCCGATCATGCGCAGCGAGATCGAAAAAATACGCGGTGTGGACTCGGGCGGCGTGCTCAAGACGCTCCTCGAGCGCAGGCTCTTGCGGATCGTCGGCCGCAGCCAGGAGCCGGGCCAGCCGCTGCTCTATGGCACGACGAAGGAGTTCCTTGAGGTCTTCAGCTTAAACGCGCTCAACGAACTTCCCACGCTCAAGGATCTGGACGAGCTCATGCGCGAGCGCCGCGCTGCTCAGACGCAGGCGCAGGCCGGTACGCAGGACAGCACTGCCCTGCACGCGCAGGGCGACGACGAGGACCCCACTGAGGCAATAGAGGGCGACGACGAGGAAGAGACCGAGATCATACGCCGCAGGTCGCTCGACGAGGACGAGGAGGAAGAGGACAAGGACATGGAGGCGCTTACCGACCTCGAGGGCCGACTCAAGGACGTCAGGCGCCTGGAACGCGCCATATTCCCCAAACCCCTGAATGAGGGCGGAGAAGGGGGCGAGGGCGTTGTGGAGGGGGAACAAGGTGAGCAACTCCAAAGTGCATCCGCGAATGAAGGCGGATCGGTCGGGGAGGCAGGGGCCTCGGAAGGAGAGGATCCCTCTGCCGTCCATGGCGATCCCGCAGAAGATCCGGCTTCAGCGGATGATCGCCCTTTCGACTGAGCTGTCGCGCCGAGCTGCCGAGGAAGCGATCGCCAGGGGTGAGGTAACGGTCAACGGCGAGGTTGCGTCCGAGCTTGGCACCAAGGTGGACCCTTTTAATGACAGGGTCTGCTTGAACAATAAGCCGATCAGAATCTCCTCCCAGCGAAGATACATCGCATTCTTCAAACCTCGCGGCGAGCTTGTCACAAAATCAGATCCACAAGGGCGCAAGACCATCTGGGAGCATTTCGAGGAATTGAAGGGCTCACTCAACTCGGTGGGCAGGCTCGATTTTGACTCGGAAGGACTGCTCTTCCTGACTGATGACGGCGATTTTCTGAACCGGCTCACCCACCCGCGCCACGAGATCTGGAAGACCTACCACGTTCGGGTGAAGGGCGAGCCGCCGGCAGATGCCTTGGCCAGGCTCAAGGACGGGGTGAAGCTCTCGGACGGCAAGACCCTGCCTTCGCGCGTGCGGCGCATAGACAAGGGCGGACCCAACGCGCTCCTGGAGATATCGATCCGCGAGGGGCGCAACCGCCAGGTGCGCAGGATGTGCGACGCGATCGGCAGCCCGGTTATCAGGTTGAGGCGCGTTTCCATCGGGCCTGTGAAGTTAGGCCAGCTCAAACCGGGTGCGTGGAGATTTCTTAGGGGCGAAGAAGTGCAGCAATTGATCAGGGAGAGCTCTCACTCTAGATAGATGACTTCCGGCATCAGCCTTAAGCCAAAACGCTCTTCGACTCGATTTGCCATCTCGGATGCCAGATTCCGGACGTCCTTGGCCGTGGCGTTTCCGTCGGTCACGATGATGTTCGCATGCGAATGCCACAGGTGCGCCCCGCCGACGCGCATATCCTTGCAGCCCGCCTCCTCGAGGAGCTGGCCTGCCGGCATGCGCCTGCCGTTATCCGAAGGCGGGTTCTTGAAGTAGCTGCCCGCAGTGGGGACGCGCGACGGGTCCGGGTGCTTGTGGCATCGATCGGCGAGGCGTTCTTCGATAGCTTGCCTGATTTCGGAGGGATCCGCATGTTCTGCAAAGAACGTCGCCTCAAGCACCACCTCGTTGTTGACCCTGAGCGTGCTCGATCGATACGCGAACATCAGCTCCTCAGGGACGGCGTGCCGCATGCCGCCCATGCGATCGAGGAGCACTACGGAGACGAGTCGCTCGCTGATCGCGGTGCCGTAGGCGCCCGCGTTGCCGCAGATAGCCCCTCCAACCGTACCGGGAATGCCGACGAGGTTTTCCAGCCCGGAGAGCCCGTTGATGGCCATGAAATCCACAAGCGAGTGCAGCGCCGCGCCTCCGGATACGGTTACGCTCCCGTCGCAGTTGAGACGAGGGGGCCGCTCATCTCTGAACACGATGACAGCGCCGTCAAATCCGTTATCCGACACAAGCAGGTTTGAGCCATGACCGATGACGTGCCAGGGGAGGCCCTGTCCCTCAGCCTTCCACGCGGCCTCGGTCACTTCGTCCGAAGATCTTGCGATGGTGAATGCGGTTGCAGGACCACCTATGCGAAAAGTCGTGTATGTGGAGAGTTGAACGCCGCGCTCAAAACGAGGCAGGGTCATGCACAATCCATATTTCATCCGGCGCATAATTTTCAACATAAATATGGTTTGTTGCACGATTTTTCTTTGAGAATGCATTCAATGTTGTTCGAAGCTCTCGGATGAATAAGGTCTTGTTTCTGGTAATGCTTTACTTTAAGTTTATCGAACGGTTTGCTTGAACATGAATAGATTTGCCTTTTCAGTAAGTTAAAAACGTTTTATAGAAAGACCATGATGCTCGCCTGGCGCGATCCATTGATGGAAAACCTTCAAAAAGAATGGATGAGGAGGGTCATCTTTCTCATCGCATTGGTACTGCTCGTTGTGTTTCATGGGTGCGCCAAGGACTTTGTTACCGGCAAGTCGACCCTCAATTACTACAATATCAATGATGAGCCCAAGATCGGCACGCAGGTGCTGACGGCGCAGGAAGCTTCGATAAAGGCAAAGGGCAAGAAGCTGGACGAGGCCGCCGACCCCGTGGAGTACGCGAGGCTCAAGCGGATCGTGGCCCGCTTGGCCGCGGTATCGCACTATCCCAACTTTCCGTACGAGGTTCATCTGGCCGATGTTGACGTGGTCAATGCCTGGTGTGCCCCTGGCGGCAAGGTGATGGTATACACGGGGCTGTGGGATCCGAAGAAGGGTCTGGTGGAGAAGGGTAACGACGATCAGCTTGCCGCGGTGCTTGCGCACGAGATCGCGCATGCCACGGCAAGGCACGTCACCGAATCGATCAGCAACGCCATGACGATCTCGATGGTAGGCGCAGCTGTGCAGACGGCAATCGCGGCCGGGGGCTCCTCGCAGGGAGCGGATGTATTCGGCCAGGTCTTTGGCAGCGGTATGGACCTCTATATACCGAGCTATTCACGCAAAAACGAGCTGGAGGCGGACCGAATCGGGCTTTTTTATATGGCAAAGGCGGGGTATGACCCGCGGGCGGCGGTTGAGCTGTGGAAAAAGGCCGCCACCATGAAGAAGGATCGAACGAGCATATTTACTTCTCACCCTTCGAACGGCATGCGCGCGCGAGAGCTGGAAAAGCTCTTGCCGGAGGCCATGGCGATGTACGAGCAGGCAAAGGCAGCAGGCAATATGCCGGAGAAGTCAGCAGCGGAACCCAAGCCGGGAAAGAAGCGCACCAATTAAACCCCTTGGTCGCGGCGCGGTTTTGGAGAGGGGCTTTCTGGCGACCACTACATTATGGGCAATGTCGAAGTAGGAGCGGGAGCCCCTGACCTTGAGGGAAGGGGGACCCTGCTCCTCAAAGTCCCCTAGGTACTCGCTGGGCACGAATCGCTGCCGGTCAGGTCTTAGTGTGGCGCGCACCCGTCCCTCCTGGGAGCAATTCTAATATCGGTGTCAGGCTGCCTTCTCGCGCAGCCGCTCGATCAGCAAACGCAGCGCTTCGTATGCCCTGGGATCGCGGCTTTCGAGGCAATGCATGATGAGCGAGGCCATCCAGGGGCAACGCTTTCTGAGCGCTGCGATCCTTCGATTCACTTCCTTGCTTTGAGAGAGCTTCATTCCCGTGCCCTCCTCTCCCCATCTGATAGGAAATCTAATATATTTTAAAATATATGTCAAATATTGATTTGACACCCAAATAGATGCTATGATATCCGATGAGAGGAAGGAGAGGAGATGCCCCCGCTCATCGAAAAGAAACCAAAGCTTGATTCACGGGCGCGAAAACAGAGCTTTGCCTTTTATCTGTCGCGCGGGCTGGTGGATGATGTCGGCAGGGTGGCCAAGGAAACGGGGCGCTCCAAGAGCGAGGTGCTGGAGATCCTGGCCAAGGCAGGCTTGGAGATTCACGACAAGGGCAAGGCGTAGCAGGGCTGTCAGATCGATTCTGAAGCGTTGGGGTTCTTTTCGATGAAGTCGAGGAATTTGTCCATGACCGCGGGGTCCCAGTAACCTTTAACAGTCTCTTCCCCTAGAGTTCGCAGGGTTTCTTCCAGAGAGAATGCGCGTTTGTACGGCCGCTGAGTGCTCATCGCGTCGAATGCATCCATGACCTGAAAGACGCGTGCCAGGTACGGGATCGAATCTGCCATCAGCCCGTCAGGGTATCCCATGCCGTTCCACTTCTCGTGATGGTGCCTGATGATAGGGCAGACTTCAGAGAGGGATTTGAGTGGATGACAGATCTCCTCGCCGACTATGGGGTGGGTGCGCATGATCTCCCATTCGTCATCAGTGAGCTTTCCCGGCTTCAGGAGTATCGAATCGGGAATGCCGATCTTGCCCACGTCGTGCAGGATGCTGGCGCGCTCGAGCGTGCGGATATCCTTCTCCTCCAGACCCAGATAAGTGCCGAACGCGCGGCTTAAGCGGATCAGCCGGTCGCAGTGATCGCCGGTAGTAGTGTCCTTGGCCTCCACGGCGCGCGCCAGAGACAGCACCACGGCCTCGGCATGGTCCAGATCGTCGTTCAAGCGCTTTACCTGGCCAAGGGCGTGTACGCGGGCGATGAGTTCGAGCCTGTCTATGGGCTTGCTTATGAAGTCATCGCACCCGGCCTGTATGCCTTTGATCCTGTCTTCGCGCTCCTGGAGGGCCGTCACGATGATGACCGGCACGAGCCTCGTGGTCTGACTGCCCTTGAGCTTTTTGCAGACCTCAAAGCCGTTCATCCCGGGCATCATCACGTCGAGCAGTATCACGTCCGGAAGTTCATTCCAGACCGCGTCGAGTGCCTCCTGGCCTGATGTGGCCTTCTTGACGACGCAGCCATGCGCTGTGAGCATCTTTTCGATAACCAGCAGGATCGTGGGATCGTCCTCTACGGCCAGCACCGTGAGCGGCTTGTCGAACTTGGGCAGATTGAGTTCTTCCATAGATTATTATTCTAAATGAGATGGGCCTTGCGGTCAATCTTTTGACAATATTGTTGAAAAGGCCGCTGCGCCATAATAGGTTCTCAACATTATGAGAGCCGGCAAGGTCAGGGCAATAAGCCTCCTCTCCGGAGGGCTGGACAGCATACTCGCGGTCAAGGTCCTCGAGGAGCAGGGCATTGAGGTCACAGGGCTCACCTTCGTGAGTCCTTTTTTTGGCTCGGCAAATGGTGAGAGGGCTGCGGGCCAGCTCAAGATCTCCCTCATCATCCACGACATAACGGAAGAGATCATCGCGCTCGTCAAAAATCCCCCTCATGGTCACGGCAAGCAACTCAACCCGTGCATCGACTGCCATGCCCTCATGATCAAAAAGGCGGGCGAGATCGCCGGCGAGCAGGGCTTTGATCTCATCGCCACCGGCGAGGTCCTGGGGGAGCGGCCCATGTCGCAGAACCGCCAGTCGCTCGATACGGTGGCGCGCGATTCAGGCTGTGCTGAGATCTTGCTGCGGCCCCTGTCTGCCAAACTGCTTTCGCCTACGAGACCCGAGCAGGAGGGACTCGTGGACCGCGAACGGCTGCTGGCTATCGAAGGGCGCTCGCGCAGGCCGCAGATGGAGCTCGCAAAAAAATACGGAATCACACAGTACATGCAGCCCGCGGGAGGGTGCCTGCTCACCGACCCCGCGTTCTCCGCGCGGCTTGCTGAACTCATGCGTAATGAGCCGGACTTCACAGCGGACGATGTAAGCCTTCTCAAGCTCGGCCGACACTTCAGGCTCCCGTCCGGCGCCAAGCTGATCGTGGGTCGCAACGAACGCGATAATGCGAAGATCGAGATCGCAAACGACGGCCACATCCTCATAGCCCCTGAAATCATCCCGGGCCCGACCGCGTTGCTGATACGCTCGAGGGACAAAGCGGACATCGATCTGGCCTTGCGGATCTGCGCAAGCTATTCGGATCATGAGGAACGCGAAGTCGAGCTGGCGCTCTCGGATGGCACGCAACGCAAACTCATCAAGTCGCAGCCGTCTTTGCGCGGCGAGTTCGATTCGCTGCGAATCTAATCCATGGAGGGCATGCATATGCCCGCAAAGACCACTTACTACGACGTGCTGGGGATCACGCGCGCAGCACCTGCGGAGATAGTATCCGCCGTGTATCGCGCATGGATGAAGGCGATGCGCGCGCACCCTGATCTGGGCGGCGACGAGGAGTTCGCGAAGGAGCTCAACGCCGCGTACGAGATACTTCGAAATCCGGAGAGCAGGGCTGCCTACGACGCGCAGCTCGTGCGCGAACGAGGCGCGGATGGCGGAGAGGGAGTGCGGCGCGCGCCTCGCGTATCGGTCAGCACGGAGATCGCTTTTTGCGTGCCGCCGGACGGGACCTGGATACGCGCGGAGACGATGGACGCAAGCGTGCTGGGGCTCAGGATGTGCACGACGGAGCCGCTTGAAGAGGGAGTTCATGTCGCGGTTGCGTTTCCGAGTAGCCCGGGGTCGGCTGTCGATGCGACGGTAAGATGGACGCGCGCGGCAGAGGGCGTGAGATCGCGGACGTTCGAGGCGGGCATCGAATTCTATCACCCGCTGCCGGACGTGCTGAAACGCCTGGGCGTGCGGATGAGGTAGGGCATGCCTTCCTCGATTGACAGGTGGGCGCCGAATTTAAGGAGGCGAGATCATGTTTCTAACCGGATGCAGCCCCGTTCGGCCGATGCCACCCCAAAGCTCTGAGAAGAAAAAGACAGATTATGAAATAGCCATCCCCAGCGACTCGTTGGTGGTCGGACTCTGGGGAGACATCAAAGAAAAATGGATCAAGGATCATAAAGGCGACAAGGAGAGCCTTGCCGAGCTTCTGGAGAAGGTCGATCGAGGTTATGATGTATTTCTTTACGGTTCGGTGCCTCAGCACCTCAACCGCTCCGGAGCTATCGAGCAGCAGGAGGTCTTGGATTTTGCGTACGGCAATGAAGAGTATTATTCGTTGCTGGTCAAGCGCGGCTTTCCCGTCCCGTACGCGATGGATGATTTCAACGATGACACCGGAGACGATAAAACCTGGAAGAAAAAAATTACCGATGGCGTGAATCTCATCAAGGTAGAATACGAGAAAAGCAAAGGTTCCGCGCAACCCGGTACGCGCGAATACAAGAGGGAACTATGTATCAGGATCCGCTCATTTCTTGGGTCGTATTTTAAAGAGGGAACTAAAAAATGCGATCATGCGTTGAATGACTGGGAGGCTTTGGAAAAAAAGTGCGGCGTTTGTGTAGAGCAATCTTATATTTCATATTTTGCTCTTCGCAAGGCTGGGCTCGACCCTCAGTTCATGGAGCTGCACAGGTTTAAGCCGACGCTCGGCGCGATGGGTCTTTTTTTTGATACGAGCGCCCTGACGCCGGGGCACGTGTTTGTGAGCGTGCCGCTTTCGCAAGGCGAGAACTTCAATTTTGATCTGGCCGTTATCCCGGATATCCCCCAGGAATTTTACGCTGAAGCGAAACGCATATCTCCGCGCATAGCCGCTTCTTATTATTTGAATAACTGGTTTCTCGTCGATGATAAATTCCCGATGCCGCTTGAAAAATACCAGATGTGGGAGCAGTTGATGCCGGAGGATGCGAATGCCTGGAAAGCTTCGATTCATAAACAAAATACATTGAGGCAAATTTCCGATAATGAGCTGGAGCAGCTTATCGAAAAGGCCAAGCCGCGATTCGCAGGTTCCCCCGTGTTTCAATACGATGTGAATATTATTAAACACAGGCGAAGGTTCGGATTGAACCGACCCGAGATGGAGCAGCCGATTTTTAAGCAACTCAGAGAGGATTCCCCCTACGCCGCGGACTCCTTTTCCGTAGCTCATGGAAGCGGTTTTCTAACAGGCAAAGATCAGAATGCGGCTCGTATGCATTTCATAAGAGATAATTTGTTTGAAACCGTCAAACACGATCCCACGTTTGTCGGCGGGCTTAAGCTCTATGATTTTATTTCCAGGCTCTGGACCGCCGGCGATTCGCGATCGGACACTTGTCGTTCCCTTGTGGAGAATTACCGTTCTTTGCGAGACCTTCATCCCGAGCATAACTTCATTCGCTTTCTGTCTGCGAACGCGAACCTCGATTGCTATTCATTTGAATACGGACTCGCGAACGAGTCCGATAAGGCTGAATACGAGAAAATTCGCAAGGAAGGTATTGCTCAGTTGAAAGAGGTTATCAAGCGCGAGCCGGGCGCCCCTCAGGCGCACGCGCGTTACGGCAGCGTTTTGCTCAGCCTGGGCGACAGGGAGCATGCTGCAGAGGAATTGAATGAAACCGTTTCGCTTATCGAGAAGCGCAACAATGCCCTGCTCCTTTCCGCTGAAGCTTATGGAAATTTGATACAGAACCTGTACTCTCTGGGCGACCGTGATAATGCGAAACGATTGACGGAGATCATACGCAAAAATTCTGAAAGCGGCGCATGGATGGGCATCGTTGAGAGCGCTTTGTCCTATGACCCTATAGCGCTGAACACCCAGGGCTATCGCTTTCTTTCCTCCGGTGCGGAGCTGGAACGAAGCCTGACTGTTCTTGAAGATACGCTGGATAAATTGGCTGAATGCGGATTTGATCGCAAAAGAATTGAAGCGCTGAGGATACGCCATGCGGTCGCGTTCCTCGTCCTTGGGAATGGAAGGGAGGACCTGGCAGAGAGGTTGCTGAAGCATGTAGACTTTAACGACGAGGAGAAATGCGGGACTCTGGTGCAGTCGATTGAAAAGGTATTGTTAAATTTTGTCAACACGAGCAATTTGATGACCGATGCGATCAAGTTCAACACCGCGAAAACAGCAGTTGGCTTCATGGAAAGGAAGGTTCCAGCCCCCATGCAGCGGCAACTCGCTTTGTCTTTCTTGTTTGCTGGGATTACAGCGTACAATACATCAAACAAAGACGATGGCGGCAGGTTCGTCAGGCGCGCTTTTGAGCTTGATAAAGACAAGGCTGAGACGCTTTATTTCAACTCCGCATACATGGGTTTGAAGAATCTGCGCGGCAATTCGGCCAATCTGCAGATCCAGGGCAAGGGCGGGAAATCCTCGTTTGCTTCCCTATGCGAAGATCCGCGGCGCCTCAACTCTTTGGAGCTGCGTTTCTGCGCCAGGACATGGGAGCGCGCCTCGATTGGCTACGAGGCAGCCCACGATGCGGCTGCCAAGGCCGAGGCCCTCAAAAAATCCGCCGCACTAGATAGGCTCGCTGCGGTTAGGCAGAAATAAAGAAACGCCACAGATGTCGCGCAACGTTGCCATTGCCAACGTACTGGAAATTGCCTTGACAGGGCTGGGGCTTTCCAGTACGAAGTCCCGGCTTTTCGAGGGCTAATTTCTTGAAAATAAAACATATTGCGGGGTAGAGCAGCCCGGTAGCTCGTCAGGCTCATAACCTGAAGGTCGCAGGTTCAAATCCTGCCCCCGCTACAAAAAAGAAGAGGGGTCGAGAGACCCCTCTTCTTTTTTGTAGCGGGGGTGGGTGAATGAAGCCACCTTGACTTTTCATTCTTCGCCACTAAATATCACGACTCTCCGAATTAATCGGACGACAAGGAGGAATAATGCGCAATCGATTCAGCACAACAACGACTATGGCCATCATTCTGGCAGCGGCAGTCGCTGTAGGATTCTCGGCCTGCAATAAGAAGATGGAGGGCGGCGCATCCACCGGCGGCAAACAGGACGTGGCCGGCAGCGCGAAGGCGCCCGCTGCTGCGGCGGAGACATCCATGCCCAAGGATTTCTCGGCTGAGATTACGACAAAGGGGATGGGCGGCTTGATCAAGGGCAAGCTCTATGTCTCAAACGGCAAAACGAGGATGGAGATGCCCGAAGGCATAATCATAGGCAGGCTGGACAAGAACCTTATCTGGATGCTTATGCCTCAGATGAAGATGTACATGGAGCACCCGTTCCAGCCGCAGAACGCAGCATTCTCATCCGACAAGATGCCCGGGGAGACAGCGCGCGAACAGGTCGGCCAGGAGGGCGTCGGCGGTCGCAAGGCCAACAAGTTCAAAATCACATACGACGTGAACGGCAAGTCATCGTCCATATTCCAATGGGTGGATGCGGAGAACGGCATGCCGGTGAGGACCGCCGCGGTTGACGGCAGCTGGATGAACGAGCTGGCCAACATTCAAGTCGGCGCGCAGGATGCCGGCCTCTTTGAGATACCCGCTGGCTTCAACAAGATGAGCATGCCTGCGATGAAATAGCTTAATGTCGCTGATCCTGTAACTAAAAAGGCCCATGCATGCATGGGCCTTTTTCTATGGCCTTCAGTCGCTCTTATGATAAATAGACGACACCATAAAGGGGGGGGATATGAAAAAAATGCGATTTATTTCTGAAGCAGTTGTCATCGCAGTCAGCGCTTGCCTTGTCGTGCTGTCGGCGTCGGGGCTTTACGCGCAGGGTAAACAAAAGGCCAAAGATCAGGCCCCGCAGCAGGTAGAGCAGCAGAATAATGAGCAGGTGCCTGGCGCTCAGGGCTCGTTTCAGCAGAGCAGGGCGTGGAATAAGCTGGACGATCGGCTCCAGGCGGCGTGGCTCGATGCCATGAAGAACGAGCCCACGCGCAGGCTGGACTGCTTTGTGCGCGTCGAGGCCCCGGCCGACAGGGGAGATCAATCTTTCCTTATCAGCGCGGGCTACAATGTCCGCATGTTCTCCGGACCGATCGCCTCCGGCAATCTTAAGGCGCAAGACCTGCAGGACGTGGCTGAGCTCCCGTTCGTGCAGTCGATACGGCTCTCCACGAAGTGAGAGCAAACCATCTATTTATCTAGAGGGTCTGCGCGAGCGAATCATAGCGAGCAGGAATGCGACCAGCTGCAATCCGATAAACGACGAAGCGCCGCTGTTCGCCGCGATTGAACAACCGCCGCCGCTGTTCGGCAGAATGCCGGTGCCTTCGAGCGCCGCAATTTGCGGACTGTCGGCGGCGTTGTCGTTTATGCTCACTGTCGCTCCGAATGGACCGTCGTCCGCAGGCGTGAATGTGGCCGCGATCGTGCAGAAGGCGCTTGGCGCGAGGAAATTTTCCGTGCAATCGTCGAGGTTGCTGAAGCTCGTCGCACCGTCCCCGATTATCGACACAGAAGAGATTAGCAGACCCTCTGATCCCGAGTTCGTGATCGTTATGAATTTCTGCTGACTCGGCTGGTCGACCGTCTGCTCTCCGAAATCCAATGTGGACGCAGAAAGCTGGGCCTGCGGTGCGCCCTGCGTGATTCCCAGTCCCGTAAGGGCGATCGTCTGCGGGCTGTCCGTCGCATTATCGCTGATCACTATAGTGCCCGTCGCGGTTCCTGCCGCCGGTGCCGTGAACGTGACAGAAAGCGTGCACACCGTGCCGGTCGGCATCGCGGCTGGGCAGTCGTGGGATACGGCGAAATTCTGGCTCGCGACTATGGAGTTGATGACCAGGTCGGCCGTGCCGTTGCTCGACACCGTTACCATCGCAGCAGCGCTCGTCGTACCCACCAGCTGCGGCCCGAAATCGATCGAATCCGCTGAGAGGCCGATATCCGGGTTCGTGGCATCGATGCCCGTGCCGCTCAGAGCGATCGACTGGGGGCTGTCCGCAGCATCGTCGGTTATTGTCACGCTGCCGGTAAACCCACCGGTGACAGGAGGGGTGAATGTGATCGAGAGCGTGCACGAAGCGTCTGGATTTAAGGGCACTCCGCAGTCGTCCGTGACGCCAAAGTCAGCGCTGGCCGCAATGCTCGAGATCGAAAGTGGAGCAGTGCCGCCGTTCTTGAGCAGGGCGAAGCGTATTTCGCTTGGACTACCAACGATATGATCGCCGAAATTTACCGATGTGGGGAGCAATATAACCGAGGGCGCCACTCCCTGACCCTGCACCAACACCGAGCTGATCACATCGTGGGAGAGGCTTATCACGGAAAGGGATGTGTCGTAGCTGCCGGTGTGCCCCGGTTGAAACACGACAAATACAGTACATGAGGCCCCGGGTTGGGTCGCCGTGTTTGAGCAGTTATCAACGGCTATTTGAAAATTCTGTGAATCCGCTATTTTCGTGGAAAAGACATAGAGCGGGAGCCAGGTGCTGTTGTTCGTGATAGTGAGTTGCAGCGGTACAGAGGCCTGTCCTGTGCGCGTATCAGGAAAGACCAGGGGATCGGGATTGAAACTGATGTTTGGCGTAGGCTGCGCGAGCGCGAAATTCGGGACAAAAATGGTTGTCAGGAAAATTACAGCCAGAATCAGGCGTTTCATATCCCCCCCTTGTCGAAATGCCATAATAGTTTATCGCACTGCGGAGATTTAGTCCCCAAAAAAATGGGGCGCCTAAAAGGCGCCCCGCTGCATGAAATACCAAGAAGTTTCGCTACCGAATGTTATTCAGAACCTCGATTGTCTTCTTCGTGTCGCTGGTATCGAATGCGATGACCGTTGCATCCGAGTTCGGCACCCCGGTGGAATATGAACAGAACGTGTTGATATGCGCATTCGCCAGCGCCATTGCGGCCTTCGTGATGCGACCCGGTTCATTGGTGGTATACCAGAGCGCCACGGGATTCTCCTGAACATTGAAGCCCTCGGAACGGAGGATGTCGCGCGCCTTGCGGTTGTTGTCCGTGACGATGCGGAACGCAGCCTCATGGCCCCACTCATATGCTGTGAAGCACTCGATGTTGATGTTGTTTTTTGACAGCGGAGTCGTGAGCCTGGCCATCATGCCGAGCTCGTTCTGCGTGACCACGAGGAGCTCATCTGCCTTGCGGGTCGAGCCGCTCTTCCCTGTTGTCGTTGAGGTCTTCTTCGTGGTGGTCCTGCCGGTGACGCTAGCCATTTCATCCCCCTTCCATTAGTTGATTATTGGTGTCGATCTAAAACGATAACTCTATAATTAATGAACGGATGAACGTCAAGCAGAGTCATTGAGAAAACAGCATTACTGCTTTCCGAAGAACCTGGGCAGCCTCTGCGGCAGATAGCCCCCGACCTTGCAGGCGCCGTGCGCGATTAGTTCCCCCCTGTATTCGTGGAGCCAACCCGAGGCGAGGTCGATTACCCAGATCTCCGGGGTCGCACAGCTCTCTACACTTTCGCACTCCACGTTCATCTGCCTGGTCACTGAGCCGTAGCCCATGACAGCCACGCTATCTTTACCGAGCCATATCGCGTCGTCCAGGCCCTCGTTCATCGTGCAGTCGAGCACGACCCTGGCCTTGTGCGCCTTTGGCTCATATATGAGCGCGCCGCACGGCGTCTCTATGTAAGGCTGCCACCCTTCAGCTTCCTTTTTATATGATAGCCGCTCCCAATAGGGGTTTATCTCGTAGCGCCCGCCGGGCGAGCCCGAGTAAAACATCCTTCCAGGCCCGCTCATGGATTCCTCGACGAGCTTCGTGTCTACGGGGTCATTGCTGAGCTCGGAATCGCCGACCAGCTCCAGCGAACCAAGGGTGAATTTAGGAACGCAGCTGTTCCACCATTTCGCCCATTCCTGCGCGCGCTTGTTGCCCTTGATCCCCTTCAGATAATCGATCGGCGGCGGCTTGGGCTTTGCATCCTCGGCAACAAGGTCCTCCGTGCCGCCCGGGAGCTTTCTGAACTTTTTTCGCGACGGACCTTCGTCCTTGTAACCGTTGAAGAAGAAGATGAAGACAATCGCGAACAAGCAGATCGTCGCGATGCGCAGGAAAATCGTATTTCTTTCACGCATGGGACACCTCCTGGCCCTGAGTAATACCAGAGTCTCCGCAGAAATAAAACCCCGAAGCAAAGGCGTTGCTTTTCTCTGGATCCCGCCGCTATAGTTCCATCGACATGCCGATATATTCCCACAGCAGGCTAGGGACCTACGAGCAGTGCCCGCTCAAGTACAAGTATGCCTACATCGATGGAATCAAGCTGAGGAAGGATCATGCGGAGTCTTTCCTCGGCAGCAGATTTCACGAGGTTATGGAGCACCTCTATGAGCAGGCGCCTGCCCGGGTTCCGACCCTCGACGATTTGACAGCGCTTTTCAACGCAAATTGGGACAAGAAGTGGCACGCGGGCGTCATCATCCATAATAATGAACGGAGCGCGGATGATTATCGCGCGATAGGGCTCCGCGCGATCGCCGATTACTACAAGCGGTATGCGCCATTCGACAGCGGTCGAGTGCTGGGCCTGGAGCGCGAGCTCATCATCGGCCTCGATGAAACCGGCAGGCATCAAGTGCGATGCATCATCGACAGGCTCATGCGACGCGACGACGATGTATTCGAGATCCATGACTATAAGACTTCCGGATTTCTGCCGGTGCAGGCCGACCTCGCCGCGGACAGGCAGCTGGCCCTTTACGAGATCGCGGTGCGCGGTTCATGGCCTGATGTGGCAGGCGTGGAACTCGTCTGGCACTACGTGTCGTTCGATATCGAGATGGGCTCGAGGCGCACGCCGGAGGAGCTCTCGGAGCTTCGGCAAAAGATCATCGCGCTCATCGATGAGATAGAGGCGGCGACCGATTTTCCGCCGCACGAGTCATCGCTCTGCAGTTGGTGCAATTTTCAGGAGATATGCCCGCTTTTCGCCCATCGCTTCCGGGTCGCGGCCATGCCATTGGAAGAGTACGCGGAAGAGGTAGGGGTGGGGCTTTGCAATCGCTATGCCAAGCTCGAGGCGGAGAGGCATGATCTCATGGAGCGCATAAAGAGGATCGAGGCAGAAGAGGAGAAGCTCAAAGAAATCGCAGTCGCGAAGGCCCGGGATGAGGGGGTTCGCAGGCTCTTCGGCGACTCTCACGTCCTGACCATCCGCGATGACATACGCGTGCGTTATCCAAAGAAGGGGGATCTTGCCCGAGCCGGGTTTGAATCCAGCATGAAGATGCTGGGCCTCTGGGAGGAGGTGCTCGATGTGAGCTGGAGCTCGCTCAAGTCGCTGGCTGAGAGGCTGGGATGGGTTTCGCCAGGCGCCGTACCGCCTGAGCTGAATGAATTCGTGGAGGTGGAGAAGGCCAATCAGGTCAGGCTTTCGAGGCGCAAGGAGAAGGGCGAGGGAAAATAGGACTAAAAAGTCTTTATTATTATATAATTGAATATAAATTAGTAAATAATTACATGTCATATTGTTAAAGTTTCCATTGAGATATCGCTATTTTTAAATCCTGCTTTAGTTTCAAATCTGAAGCGTCGTCATTCAAAACCGATTCTTTACCTGTCAAAACAGGGACGATTAACTCCAACATCCCGAACAATAAGATGAAATGGGCAATGCACCGCATTTTTTCCTTGAAAGTGTGACCTTCTTCATTATATAGACCGCCCCCTATGACTATGCGCGCCCAATATCATTTCATATTTGATCTTGATGGAACAGTAGTGAACCCCGGCACGGCCATCCCGCGCTGCATCAATTTTGCCCTCAAGAAGCATGGCATGAAGCCTGTGCCGATCGAGCGTCTAAAGCGCTATATCGGCTTCAGCCTGGAGACCGTCTTCGCTGACATCACCAAGCGCAAGGACAAGCGCTTCCTCAAGACATGCGTGGATGCATACCGCGAGCGCTTCCACAAAGAGGGGATACCCGAGCACAGGCTCTATCCCGGGATCGTCGGCCTCCTGGAGGCTGCATCAAAGAACGGCACCCTGATCGTTGCGTCGATCAAGCCTCAGGTCTCCTGCGAGATGGTACTCGATCACCTGGGCATCAAGGCGCTCTTCAAGTCCGTGTACGGCAGCGAGCTCAACGGAAAGCTCGGCAACAAGATCGAACTGTTCAAGCATATAATGAAGAAGGAAGGGATCAAGAAGGCCCTCTTCATCGGCGATCGCGGTGTAGACATCGAAGCCGCAAAGAAATGCCAGTGCCCCTCCATCGGCGTGTCGTACGGATACGGGACAAAAGAGGAGCTTGTGGCGGCCGGCGCAGACAAGATCGCAGAAACGGTCGGCGAGCTGCGCCAGTGCCTGCTGACTTCAGCATGACAAACACATACGAAACAAAGTTCGAGACCCTTAAACGGCGCCTCCGGTCTCTGGAGAGCGCCGTTGTTGCGTTTTCCGGGGGCGTGGACTCCTCCGTGCTCGTTGCAGTTGCGCACGAGGCGCTTGGCAGCCGCATGATCGCGGTCACTGCGGATTCCCCATCGCTGCCCAGGCAGGATCGCCTCTCCGCAGCCAGGTTTTGCTCGGAGCGCGGTATCCCGCATACGTTCGTAACGACACTTGAGCTCGATGATCCCAGGTACGCGGCCAATCCAGAGGACCGCTGCTATTTCTGCAAGAAGTACCTGATGGAGAAGCTCGTCTCTCTCGCGGACGAACGCGGGTTCCGATTCATAGTGGAGGGCACGAACGCGGAGGACCTTGGCGGACACAGGCCCGGCAACAAGGCGTCCAGGGAGCTTACTCGGGTTGTGACCCCGCTCATCGAGGCCGGGTTTACAAAGGACGACGTACGCCTCTTGGCGCGCGAGCTTGGGCTTCCGACTGCTGACAAGCCTTCGGCCGCCTGTCTCGCGTCGCGCGTGCCGACCGGAGAGCGGATAACTGCGGAGCTGCTCGCCAGGATCGATCAAGCGGAAGAGTCGCTGCGCGCGCTCGGCGCTCTGCAGGTAAGGGTGAGGCACCATGGCGAGCTGGCTCGTATCGAGGTAGCGGCAGGGGATATGGAGCTATGTATCGGCAGGCGTGAAGATATCCTCTCGATGCTTCGCGAACTCGGTTGGAAGTTCGTCACGCTGGATCTCGCAGGATACAGGACAGGCGGCATGAGGGGATGAGAGGGATGGAATCGAGATGGATGCGAATGCCTTGAAAAAAATACTCGAGCAGGTTGCAGCCGGCGGCGTATCACCCTCCGAGGCGATGGATGCGCTGCGCGCGATGCCGTTCTCGGACATCGGGTTCGCCAAGCACGACGGGCACAGGCCTCTGCGAAACGGATTCGCAGAGGTGATATTCTGCATGGGCAAGCGCCGCGAGCACGTCGTCGCCATCGCGGCCGAGGCCCTTGAAAAGGGCCAGAACGTCTTCGGCACGCGCGCAGATGAGGCCTTGCTCGAGGAGGTGAGACAGCGCTTCCGCACGGCTGAGATCGATCCCGTGAGCCGCACGTTCACGATAATGAAGCGCACCCCGGAGCCCATCGACGCGAGACTCGCGGTCGTGGCCGCAGGCACTGCGGATGTGCCGGTCGCGGAAGAGGCGTGCCGCACCGCGCAGTTCGCGGGGCTCGAGGCAGTGCGCTATTACGACGTAGGCGTCGCGGGACTGCAGAGGCTGCTCGCCTGCATCGAAGAGATACGCAAGGCAGATTGCGCGATAGTCGTAGCGGGCATGGAGGGCGCGTTGCCGAGCGTCGTGGGCGGGCTAATCGAGGTGCCGATCGTCGCCGTCCCCACGAGCGTAGGCTACGGCGCCAATTTCCAGGGCGTGGCC
>JBBAAC010000023.1:0-18373 GCA_041658465.1 bacterium
TGAGCTCTCGGTGCGATACAGGCTAAAGAAAGAGGGCGACGCGCCGGCGCCTTCCTGGATCGCCACTGCATTCAACTTCACGCTGCTGGCCGGCCATGACGAGGGCCGCTACTACCAGTGGGGAGACGTAAAGCCCGCGACCGTGCTTATGGACGAGCGCCGCACGCTCTCGGGCGTGCATGAGATCGCAGCCGTGGATCGCGCCTTCGGCTTCAAGGCTCGCATCTCGGCAAAGGCGGAGCGCATGGTGCTGGCGCCCGTGGAAACGGTCTCTCAATCCGAGAAGGGTTTTGACAAGCTCTATCAGGGCTCTGCCATCTGGCTCGGATGGAAACCCCCGTGGACTGACAATAATATCGCAGAATTTTCAGTTGGCATATCGATCGAAGCAATATAGCTAGCGTTCCGTAATTATGGAGGTAACACATGCCTGAACTTCGCAAAGACCCAATCGTCAGCAGGTGGGTCATCATAGCAACCGAGCGTTCAAAGCGGCCGAGCGATCTGGCCAAACCGGACGCGTCGCAGCCAAAGCCGTCCGACAAGCCGCGCTTCTGTCCGTTCGACGAGGGCAACGAGCAGTCCACGCCGTCCGAGGTGCTGGCATACCGCCGCGAGGGCACCGCTCCCAACTCGGCGGGATGGACGCTGCGCGTGGTGCCGAACAAATTCCCCGCGCTCATGATCGAGGGAGAGCTGGGACGGCGCGGCGACGGCATCTACGACATGATGAACGGAATCGGAGCGCACGAGGTCATCCTAGAGACGCCGGACCACGGCGTGCAGCTCGCGGACCTGCCCGAGGAGCGCTTTCAGGACGTGCTCTGGGCGTACCGCGACAGGATCATGGACCTCAAGAAGGACAAGCGCTTCCGCTACATCCTGATCTTCAAAAACCACGGCGAGCGCGCGGGAGCATCGCTCGAACACACTCACTCCCAGCTCATCGCGCTGCCGATCATTCCGAAATCCGTGGCGGAGGAGATGACCGGCTCGAAGAACTATTACGACTACAAGGAACGCTGCCTCTTCTGCGACCTGGTGAGCCAGGAGATCGAGGACCAGAAGCGCATCGTCACCGAAAACGAGGACTTCCTGGCGATCTGCCCGTATGCGCCGCGATTCCCGTTCGAGACCTGGATACTTCCGAAGCGGCACGACGCTCATTTCGAGGATGCGACGAAATACGAGATAAAGAATCTCACGCTGCTCTTCCAGCGCACGCTCAAGAAGCTCAACAAAGCGCTCAGCAACCCTGCGTACAACTTTATGCTGCACTCATCGCCGGTAAACATGCCGGACCTGCCTTACTACCACTGGCACATCGAGATCACGCCGCGCATTACCAGGCTCGCAGGCTTCGAGCGCGGCTCCGGCTTCTACATCAATCCGACCGCGCCCGAGGTTTCAGCGCAGTTCCTGAAGGAAGTGGAATTGCCATAGACGCACACGAGGGACATCGATGAACATAGTCATGATCGCTTCCGAGGCAGTGCCCTATGCCAAGACGGGAGGGCTGGCCGACGTCGTGGGTACCCTTCCCCGCGCGCTCTCCGCTGCAAAAGAGGGCGTCGCCCTCATACTTCCATACTATCGCAAGAAGATGGACGCGAAAAAGTTCGGCATCGGGCCTGTCTCGCGCAAACCTCTGGAGATAGAGGTTCCGCTCGGAGGCGCGCGCATAAAGGGCACCGTGCTCATGGCAACGCTGCAGCCCAACGTGCGCGTATTCTTCATCGATCAGCCGGCCTTTTTCGATCGCGAGGAACTCTATCAGACCGCGACCGGCGACTATCCGGACAACGCGGAGCGCTTCATATTCTTCTCGCGCGCCGCCATCGAGGCGATGATCGCACTGGATCTCAAACCCGACATCGTGCACGTGCACGACTGGCAGGCCGCACTCGTTCCCGTCTATCTCAAGACGCTGTATAAGCAGCGCAAGAACTTCGCGCATACGCGCACCGTACTCACGATACACAACCTCGGCTACCAGGGGCTCTTCCCCAAGGAGGATATGCCGCTCACGGGACTGGGCTGGGACTACTTCACGTTCGACAAGCTCGAATACTGGGGCAAAGTCGGGTTTCTCAAGGGCGGGATCGCGTACGCGGACGAGATCGGCACCGTGAGCAGGAAATACGCGGAGGAGATCCTCACGGAGGAGCAGGGGCTGGGACTTCAAGGAGCGCTCGCATACCGCAAGAAGGCCCTCGTCGGCATCCTCAATGGAATCGACTACGAGGAGTGGAACCCGGAGGGCGATCGGTTCATCGCGGCCAAATACAAACCATCCGACATAAAGGGAAAGGCCACGTGCAAAGAAGCCCTGCGAAAGCACTTCGGGCTCAAGGCAGACGCTACAGCGCCGATCATCGGCATGGTGGGCAGGCTCACCATACAGAAAGGGCTGGATATCCTGGCCGACGCGCTGCCCGAGATCATGAAGCGCAACGTCCAGCTTGCGATACTCGGTACGGGAGAGCAGAAATACCACGACCTGCTGACCGCCGCATGCGGCGACTACCCGAATCGCATAGGCCTTAAGCTCGCGTTCGACAACGCCCTGGCGCACCAGATCGAGGCCGGCTCCGACTTCTTCCTAATGCCCTCTCACTACGAGCCGTGCGGCCTCAACCAGCTGATAAGCCTCAAGTACGGCACGATCCCGATCGTGCGCGCCACCGGGGGCTTAGACGACTCGATAGTTGATTTTAATGGAAAGAAGGCGCGCGGCAACGGCTTCAAGTTCACGGACTACACGCCGCAGGCGCTCATCGCGGCAATCGACCGCGCGCTTGATGCATGGAAGACTCCCCCGCAGATGAAGTCGCTCATCAGCAACGCGATGTCCTGCGATTTCTCGTGGAAGCGTTCGGCAAAAGAGTACATCGCGGTGTATGAGAGGATGCTGAAGCGGTAAGGCCGAGAGAAGAGATCCAGAGAACAGATCAAGAGAACAGAGACGAGATAAGCAGATTGAAGAACAAAGATCAGGGCAATGCCCTGATCTTTGTGTATGAGAGCCTGAGCCGCGATTTAAGCGATTCCTGATCCTCCTTTCCGATCAAGCCGTAGATGAACGCGAGATCAAAACAAGCCGAGACCTCGGCAACAGAACCCACACTGGCCTCGAAAAACCTGCGGCGCTCGGCCCTGTACCTTCGCTTACCGTTTCCCTCCGCTAGGTTGAGAACAGCAGATGCCATCGCTCTCCTTATCTGATCGCTCAGGTACGCATGCCCCCTCGGCCACCTGGCCATCCTCCTTGCAACCTCCTCTGCCATTGCAACCAACTGCCTGTAGCACTCCAGTTTCTCGTGATTCATGACTACCTCCTTTTGGTTCGGTTTTCGTTTCTGCCTCCCACAATTTTGAGAGGCAGAAACGAAAATCGAACCGAGGAGGTTATATGTTGCACGAGAAACTGGAGTGCTACCGCAGGTCAGTGGGTGTGGCAGAGGAGTTAAGCAAGGAGAGTGCCAGGTGGCCGAGGGGATTGGGGTATCTTGTGGATCAGCACAGGCGAGCGATGGCCTCGGTGATCCTCAATATCTCGGAGGGAAACTACAGGAGAGGCGACGCCGAGCGCCGCAGATTTTTCGAGATCGCTCGTGCATCAGCCGCCGAGGTCTCTGCGTGCGTTGATCTCATGCATGCGTTCGGCTTGATCGACTCAGAGAGGACCCTGTCGCTCAAATCGCGACTCGAGGAAATCAGCAAGATGCTCTGGGGCTTGATGCGATGATCGCTCCCAGCTCGCATTACTAGCGTCGCCCGGTCATCGTCTTACCATCGTCTCTACTCGCCGTATCGTCGTCACTATTTGGCTGCCCCTCCGCACCGCAATGCGACTTTCAGACATGTTTTTTTCAAATTTCTTCATGCAAAGGCAGATCGTTACTCGGTCGCGCTCGAATCAAGCCCAATATATTGAGGTCCCTAATAGTCTTGGCGATATCCTCATCGTGAAGGGGCGGCCGCCTCCGCTGCTTCCAACGTTTCACTTCATCGAAAATTTCAAGTTCGCTCACCTCTTTACGCAAAGCGCCGAGATCACAGACTGCGGCGTAGTGCACGGTAGCCGCAATCTCAGCATCCCTAGTCTGCATGCGAAGAAAGAGATCGACGACCTGCTCGATAATATGATCCCACTGTTTGAGTTCGTCTCGATAGGGCTTCATCGCATCGCGGTAAGACGACCCCGGCCGAATAGCGATCAGTCGACCAAGAGATTCTTCCTTTAAAAAGCCGTTGTTGATAAGCGCTGACTCAATTTTTTTAAGCCCTTTTGTGAACGGGCCATAGCTCCCACGACTAAAATTTAAGTCCGTGGGAATGCCCAAGGCGGTTGCAAAGTAGCTGATTTTCTGGAATGCCACGCGCCCAACCGTCCAATGATAAGGCTGGCTTTCAATCCGAGCTACGATCTCTGCAAGCGCCGCCCATGTTGCAGGAACACGAGACTTGCTGCCGTTTGAATGCAAAGCATCACCCTCGATTGCCGCGCCACGGAGAAACGACTCTTGCAGCTCGGCGTCGGCTGTCCCGAACGGCGCATAAATTTCGACTGGAATATCCAACCGAGCCAGGTGGTTATAAACGATCGGCCCAACGACGCGCCACTCCAGTTGTCCGTGGCCACATCCAAGGGGCGGTACTGCCAGTGATTGGATCTCCCACTGTTTATAGTGTTTTTCCAGGTAATTCAGGCCTTCCTCGATATCTGATAAGCGCGATACAGTACGCCAATGCCCTTTCGTTGGGAAATTGAGAATCCAAGGACCTATCAAGTATCTGTACAGGTAAGGCTTTCCCAAGTGCACTTGGTTAGCTGCACATCGTTTTTCATAATCCTCATACATTTCGGGAAACTTCTTTTTGAACTCAAGCGCGATCCCCTTCCCCATGACGCCAACGCAGTTAACTGTGTTAACGATGGTCTGCGCCTTCGATTCAAGGATGTCGCCGATCTTTACTACAATCTGCGCCATAATGGCCCTCTCTTATTGAAAAAACAAATTTGCATTAACTTTTATCTTCAGTGCCGAGCAAGTTATTTTCAAAGCCACTTCACTTTCTTTGCACGACACAAAAACACCCTTAATATAATTGGACGCAATCTGTTTCGGCACCAACACTTCAGCACACATCAATCCGCGGTGCCTAGCTGCTTCAACTTCATCTTCATGTGTCCAATACATTGCAAACAATTTATCCTTATCAATATGCTCAAGACCTTCATCAACCAAATAAGGACGTGCAATATCCTTTGCGGCATTCATGTCCGTGATAATAACTCCTCCTTCATTAAGGATCGCTGGGTCAACAGCAAGAACGCAAAGTTCCTTGTGCTTCCCCTTGAGTTTATACATCATGGGATTTCGGGCATTTAAATATAGATTCGCATAATCGTGAAGCCTCCCCGCCCCAGGAATCACCTTGTCTTTGCGCCTTTCTTGAATCGCTTCCATAGCAACGGATCGATGATTAATTTTTTTGGCCAAATTGTGACACAAAATTCCATGCGCCAAGATCGACGGAACATTTTCGATCGGGGCGATGTAATATAGATATTTTACATCGCTTCGTTTCATCACGGTTTCTGCCCTGCTGGCTTCCAGGCGTTATACCCAACTCCTGCGAGCGATACAATCCCCATCTCCCGGGCGACGTTCACTTGTCAATGTCAATGGGTAGCATTCATTCTTGACTTCTCCCTAAAAACTGACATGTCAGTCTAGTTTTTTCAGACATGGGGGATATCATGGCGCAGCAGAAAAACGGCGCGCTCGGGCTGGATGCCGGCGCGCTGGCGGTGAAGGCGGCGTTTGTCGGCCTGGATGGCAAGCTCCTTACCGCTTATCGAATACACCACGGCGAACCGGAGGGCGCGATCTCCGACATCATCGCTGAGTTCGGCGAACCCACGGCTGCTGCCGTGACGGGATCAGGCGGCCAGAGGATCGCTGAGGCCACGGGCATCCCGTATGTGGACCCCGCGGTTGCACTCGTCGCTGCGGCAGACGGAATCAAGGGCGCACGGCACATCATTGATATCGGCGGCGGCTCGCTCTCGATCGTGGACCTCGACGCCGAGGGGCGCTTCGCCGGGTTCCGCACGAACTCCCTTTGCGCAGCGGGCACCGGCTCTTTCCTGGACGAGCAGGCCGCGCGCATGAAGCTCTCGGACGAAGAAAAGACGAAAGATCTCTCCATCGCCGAGCCACCGCGCATCGCAGCGCGCTGCGCGGTCTTTGCAAAATCCGATCTCATCCACCGCCAGCAGGAGGGCTACTCGATCCCGGAGATGTGGTCGGGCCTCTGCAGAGGCATGGTCGCAACCGCGCTCGGCACCCTCTTCCGCGGCCGCAGGCCGCAGGGGCCCGTGATCATCTCCGGAGGAGTCGCACTCAACCGCGAGGTCCTGCGATGGCTGGGCGCTGAGCTGGATGCAGAACTCATAGTGCCGGACTCGCCGGAATCGTTCTCCGCGCGCGGTGCGCTGAGGGCCGCAAAACCATTGGCAGTTCCAATCAACTGGAATTCGCTCAAGACAACCGGCAACAGCACAGGGATCGCGCGGCGCTCAAAGCTTGAACTCACTCAGTCGAGTTACCCGGATTTTTCCTGCAGGGAGCAATATTTAGACAGCGGGGGGGTAGGGTGGGATAAGTCTACCTCCCCTATCCCCTCCTTACAAAGGAGGGGAATTGATGAGACGAGTGCCACCGAGGTGCGGCTGCATGCAGACCTCGCGGGCGATGTTGCGATCGGCATCGACATCGGCTCCACGAGCACAAAGGCCGCTGTCGTGGACCTAGAAGGACGCGTTGTGGCCGACTTCTACCGCCGCACGTCCGGCGACCCAGTAGGCGCCACGCAGCTGATCCTCTCCGCGATCACCAACGCCGTGCGCGGAAAAGAGCTCAACATCCGCGGCGTGGGCACTACCGGCTCTGGCCGCAAGATGGTGGGCACCATCATCGGCGCTGACCGTATCATCAACGAGATCACCGCGCACGTGCGCGGCGCGATCGCCACGGCGCCGGACGTGGAGACGATCTTCGAGATCGGCGGACAGGACTCCAAGTTCGTGTCCCTGCGTGACGGCGCGCCGCACGACTCGAACATGAACTACGTCTGCGCAGCGGGCACCGGCTCGTTCGTGGAGGAGCAGGCTGGAAAGCTCGGCTTCGCGCTCACGGAAATCGGAGACGCGGTCATGGGCACAGAGCCGCCCTTTTCTTCGGACCGCTGCACGGTATTCATGGAGCAGGACGTGCACGCGCTGATCAGGGCCGGGTTCGAGCGCCGCGAGGTCATGGGCAGTGTGCTCTACTCCGTAGTGCAGAACTATCTCAACAAGGTCGTGGGCCGCAGGCCGTATTCAAAGAAGCGCATCTGTTTCATGGGCGCCACTGCGCGCAACCGCGGCCTTGTCGCCGCGTTTGAAAAACTCGTGGGCGCGCCGATCGCGGTATCTCCATATTGCCACGTGATGGGCGCATACGGAGTCGCCCGCATAGTGCTGGATGAGGTCGTGGCTGCAGGCAAGCAGACAACATTCGCAGGGCTCACGTTTGCCAATGCAGAGGTGAAGCTCTCGCGCGATGAATGCCTGCTCTGCTCCAACCGGTGCCGCATCACGCGCGCGCTCATAGGCAGCGATGCAGATCCTGCTGCGGCACCGAGCTGGGGCTATCTCTGCGGCCGCGACCCGGACGAGAAGTCCGTGCGCGTCAACCGCTGCTTCGACCCGTTCAGAAAGCGCGAGCGGGCGTGGAGGAAGGCGATCGCCTTAAAAGGCCCGCTGGATCTACCCCTCCCTACCTCCCCTTACAAAGGGGAGGAGTCGAGATGCTCTATCGGGCTTCCGCAGACGCTGCTCTTCCAAAGCCAGCTCCCGCTCTGGCGGAGATTCTTTGCAGAGCTCGGCGTGCCTACGGTCATCTCGAGACCGACACATGACGAGACGCTCTCGCTCGCCGCAGACTGGATCGGATCGGATTACTGTTATCCAGTGAAGCTTGCGCACGGCCACATCCGCGAGCTCTCTGCACATGAAGGGGTCAGCCACATCTTCCTCCCCTACATCGTGCAGGGCGATGTGCACGACGACGGATTCGAGCGGAGCGTCTTCTGCCCATACAATATCGCATTCCCCTCGATAGCAAAAGAGGCCGGGCTCTCAGATCCTGAAGACAAGCCGCTCATCCGGCCTGTGATCAATTTCCAGTGGCCCTTGAAGCGCATTGCCCAATCGATTTCGCGCGAGCTCGCGACTGCGTTCGACGTTGATGCCAAGAAGATGCTCGGCGCGTGGCGCAACGCACGTGAGCACCAGCGCGCGTTGGAGGAAGAGTGCCTATCGATCGGCAGCCAGGCGCTCGCAAGGCTCGAATCAGAGGGCGGCCAGGGCATCGTGATCCTGGGCAGGCCGTACAATGTCTACGACCCAGGCTCCAACCTCAACCTCCCGCAGAAAATAGCGGACATAGGCATCACAGTCCTCTCGGCGGAGATGCTGCCGCTCAAAGATATCCCTGTGCCGGATGTATTCCAGAACATGTACTGGAAATACGGCCGCAAGATCCTGCAGGCCGCTGCATTTGTGGCAAAAAATGAACGGCTGCACGCGGTCTATCTTACCAACTTCGGCTGCGGCCCGGACTCGTTCCTCCAGACGTACGTGGAGCAGATCATGCGCGGAAAGCCCATGCTCATGCTGGAACTCGACGAGCACACTGCGGATGCTGGCTATATAACAAGGCTCGAGGCGTTCAGGGATGTGATAAGGTGCAAGGCAGAGCGGTTTCGGGTCCTGCCGCCGGCCACCCGTCCTGCGTCACCCGAAACCGCCATCCAGGCACAATATCGCACCCTCTGGATTCCGCCTATGCATCCGTACGGCTCGCCGCTTTTGGCAGCAGCGCTGCGCAGCGTGGGCATGCCGGCGCAGCCGCTCCCGCCGGAGACGGTCGAGAGTTTCTCGCTCGCCAAGTCTTATTGCCGCGGCACAGAGTGCGTGCCCGCGCCCGCCACTATCGGCGCGTTCCTCCACGTGCTGGCCAACTCCGACGCGCCTGAGAAAGAGGCGCTCTTCATGCCCTCTGCCAAGGGCCCATGCCGCTTCGGCCAGTACCACACGCTTCACAGGCTCATCCTCGATGAAGCAGGATACAAAGACACGCACATCGAGGCGTGGAGTGACGAGTCCGGCACATACGGCACGGACATGAAGACCAGCCGCAGGCTCTTCAACGCGATACTCACCGCGGATCTCCTCTACAAGGCGCGCTGCCGCGTGCGGCCATACGCAGCCAACCGTGACGAATTCGACGCGATCATGCAGGGAGAGCTGCAGCGCGCGATACATGCGACCGAGCGCGGCGCTGATATCAAAACAGCGCTTTGCGAAACTGCGACAAGACTCGCCTCAGTGCCGCGGCTCTCCGTGAAGAAACCGATCGTGGGCATCGTGGGCGAGATATACGTGCGGCTCAACCCGTTCACGAACGGGCGCCTCGTGGAGACGATCGAGGACGCGGGCGGAGAGGCATGGGTAGCGCCGATAAGCGAGTGGCTGCAGTACCTCGCGTTCCTGGACAAGGTCTTTGCGCGCGAGGATCGCATGGGGCTCGTCACACTACTCAAGAAGACCCTCAAGAACACATTCATGATGCACGAGGAGCGCGCGCTGACAAAGCGCATGCTGCCCATCATAAAGGACAGGCTCGAACCGCCCATCAAGAGCACGCTAGCGGCCGGCGAGAGGTTCTTCCCGCGGCGATTCGACGGGGAGTCGATACTCACCGTAGGGCGTGCGGTGGAATTCGCCGCACAGGGCGCTGCGCTCATAATAAACTGCGCGCCCTTCGGCTGCATGCCCGGCACGCTCACGAGCGGGATCTTCCAGAAACTCGAACGCGAACTGAATGTCCCCATCGTCTCCCTTTTCTTTGACGGAGAGGCGGATCTGTCGCATCTTGTGCGCACGTATATGGCGAACCTTGACGTTACTATTCAGGAGGGGGCGCCCTGAGCGACGGCGCCATTCGCTCCGCTACTCGTCGTGAAATTTCCTCATACGCTCCGCTCAAAACCGCGCCTGATTGTCGCTCAGGGTACCCCCTCCTGAATAGTAGCATCTTGACTATTGAAATGTGCGTCGCAAAAATGGAGCCATTATGAAATCACAGAAACGTAGAAATGAAATCCTGGCTGCCGCCACCGAGTGCTTCGCAAAACGCGGATATCACGCCACCCAGGTGAGCGACATTATCGAGGCTGCGGGCATTGCGCGCGGCACGTTCTACCTCTATTTCGAGAGCAAGGAGGTCGTGTTCCGCGAGATACTCGACGCGTTCCTCGTACACATCGGCGAGCAGATAAAGACGATCAAGCTGGGAGGGGCCCTCTCGCCTGCGGATCAGATGCGCGCGAACGTCGAGCGCGTGGTCGATACGATCATCGATAATCCTGCGCCCGCAAAGATCGTGTTCAACGAGGCGGTGGGCCTGAACCCCGAGATCGACGAAAAGCTGCGCGAATTCTACGACAGGTTGATCGAGCGCACGGCCATATCCCTCTCCAAGGGGATGAAGCTCGGCCTCGTGCGCAAGACCGACCCGCGCATCGGCGCGTGTATCATCCTCGGCGCGTTCCGCGAGCTCATGGTGCAGCGCACCGTGTTCGGCAATTCCAAGATCAGCCGCAAGGCGATAGTCGAGGGCCTGCTGGACGTGCTACTACGCGGCTTTGCCGGCATGCCCGTGGCGGGGTGATCGTCTTACTTATTCGATTTCCGCTATGACGATAGCTATCAGACGTTCGGCAACCGAGAGCGCCAGCTTTGCGTCGTCTGCCGTGAATTCAAACGACATGTCGTCTGGATATCGGGCGGGGATGTAGTATTTATCCAGCCTCCGGACTTCCTTCTGCAAGGGAATGATTGATTTGAATTCGGAAAGGATCTCCGACATGAGCAGACCAAGGTTGTGAGTTTTCTTAGGAGCTTTATTGCTGAATACCGCCAATCCCTTCAGCGCCTTCTCCGCGGCCTGGTGGCAGAGAAAGCAGGTGACGTGATGTTGCCCTGTTTCTCTTTCACCGGCGCAGGCGTATTCGAGATCGCTATTCGCCCTGTCGAGCCACTCTTTAGCCAACTTTTTATTCTTTGCGCTCATAGATGACCTGTCCTGACTGGAGGATCTCCTTGACGAAAAAATCATTCAATCGGACTCTCTCCGCGATCTCTTTTGGCGTGAATACGTGCACTTCGACGGGGATGTCCGCATCGATTTGATCGATCACCTCATCTATGCGATCGAGCTTGCGTCTGTCGGTCTCTTTGATGATCAAGAGATCGATGTCGCTTCCGTCTTTCATCTCTCCTTTGGCAGCAGAACCAAAAAGGATAATCTTGTCCGGCTGATACTGCGCCTTGATCTGTTCGACCGCGCGCGAGATCCATTCGCTGTATCGTTCGCGCACGGATCCTCGCTCAAAGGTCTCGAAATCGACGAGGACCGCGACCGGCTTACCATGACGCTCGATGAGACAGGGCCTCTTGGAGTAGCGCACGTCATCGAGCAGCTCTCCCAAGTGTGTTCGTGCCTCAAAAGCTGTTATTTTGCGGAGTTCTTCTCGCATATTGATTAGTTTAATGAAATTGATGAAAATTGCAAGGTCAAAGAGTCGAGGGCCTGCTGGACGTGCTGCTGCGCGGTTTTGCCGGTATGCCGGTGGCGGGGTAATGAGTAGAGCAGCGATTTCCGGGACAGCTCGTCACACACCGATCCTTACATCCGCTGCCTCGCGGAAGATGCCGCGGTAGTCCTTCACGAGTGCTTCAAACTGCCTGACCAGTTCACCTCTCTGTGTTGCATCGGCACCAGCCAGGACCGTGTTGCGATATCGTTCTGTAAGTTCCTTCAGTTCTTCTTGTGTCTTCAGAGAAATCGCCTTGCTCTCGGACATCTCGCCCATCACTGCCACAAAGCGTGCCATCACTTCGTTCGATATATGGTGCTCCCCGGATGTATGCCGATCTATCACGAGCACAAAGAATGCAAGCGCCGCGCGGATGGAGATGACCTCGCGCGTCTGCTCGTCGAACATCACGTCCCCGTCGCCGTGCACATAGACCCTGCGGCCGATGTCAAAGGCCATGCCGTCGATCTCGATCTCGGAGGCCTCACCTGAAACCTCAGCCTGAGTAAAGGCGGGATATTTATCAGCGTTGATGGAAGAATGTGGATTATCCCCTGGTAAATTAAATCGTTGAGAATTAAATATTACCAGATGCGCAATCTCGTGATGGACGACAAAATTGAGCGCTCGCAGCATCAAGTCGGACTGTCGTTGGTCCGAGAACTCCTCAATCCGAATAATGGCCATCACACTGTCGAGCGTTAGCGCCAAGGAGAACCCCATATTCATTCTCATTATTCCGGGAGACCATTCACCGTAGCCATCGAAGTTGGCATCTACGACGCTGCCGATCCTCCCAAGGCCGAGTCGCTTTGAGAGCTCCCGCGCCATTTTCTCCACGATCTTCTCAAGGCGTTGACGTGTCCCTTTCTCCGGGGTCCCAGACAAAGAGAGCGTCATCCCTGCATCTAAAAAGCGCGCCGCTGCCTCTTGACGTCGCTCCGGCGACAGGGTGTTGACCTTGTTGCTGATCTCCCGAAGCAGGGAGGCTCTTTCCTTCTCGTCGTTGCATCTATTCCATCGCCGTATCAGCACCTCGGCAGAATTAGCACGCACGTGCTCGTTGGCGTGGTCCAGCGCGTGGAGCAAGGGCTTGATCGACCCGGAATATTCGTAGAGACAATTGAATGCGCGGCGTGAGACATTCTCATCTTCATGGGACCGGAATTCGAGGAGGTGTGGGATCGCCCGCTCGTCCCCCAGTGTTGCGAGTATATAAACAATTTGCTGTCGGACGATGAGATCTGTGTCGGTCGCATGGGCGGCAAGGGCCTCCATTACCCTCTCCCCGCCAACCTCCTTGAGGAACATCGCAGCCCAATACCGCGTATTAGCGCTTGGGTGGTCCAGCGCTTCGATCAGAGGGCCAATGGCCTCTGGGATTTTTGCAAGGGGATGGTTCTTCATGCTAGAGGTTGTCCTACCAAAGCCGAAAGTAGGACGGTCGTTCCGCTGCGAGAGTCCCTCTATAAGCGGGCCGACAGCGCGCAGGTCGCCAAGTTTTCCCAAAGCCCGGAGCATAGCACTCGCAGTCTTTGGATCCGGATCATTGAGGTGCGCTGCCAGCGCATCGGCCGCGTCCAGGTATGATCCTTTCCCAAGGAGGTATGCTGCATGTTGTTGCACGTTGGCGTTTGAATGATCTAAGGCCTTGATCAAGGGCCCCACGGCTTCATTCCAATTCGAAGGCATATTGTCGATGCGACCCTCGCTCAGTATTTCAACGAAGTGCGGAATCGCCCGGATGTCGCGCCTTTCCGCCAAATGCCCAGCGATAGTCAACCGGACCCACACATCAGGGTCGTTCAGACGTGCTGCCAGCACATCTGCCATGGCTGGATCATTTTCCAGTCTCCAGCACAGATATCTAGCCGCGTTACGCCTAACCTCTGCATTTTTGTGCTCTAGGGCGCGGAGCAGGGGTACCTGTGTCTGGTCGCGATATTTCGAGTCGTTCATGAGCGTATTGAGGTCTGCTGTGCTGTTTTTGGAAAAGTGCGAGACCAGGAATCGGGTGATCCGGTCGGGGTCATGAGAATCGAAGACGCGCATTACCTCATTTTTGGAGCCAGGGCTTGAGCACAGGAGTCCTTCTTGCGGGGAGTTTTTTTCTCCAGGACGCGCTGATCCCCCTATTGCGACCGACGCCACGACCTCAGCGGCAAGAGTCAGCTCGACCGGGGCGGACAAAGGCGACGGACACCGCATGCTGCCTTGCTGCGCGATCAGTTTGCCAGCCATGGCAAGGAGTGTCGGATCCGGTCTCAAAAATGCGTCGTTTGCAGACCCGAAGAGGCGGCCGGCAATGAGATCCCTTTCGCCCTCCGATGAAGCGCTGTCTGCCGCAGGCCCTTGCGCAGAGGCATCGCCGGCATCAGGCAGGGAATCGTCTGACACATCTATCGGCACAACCTCTGCCGGCAGGGCCTCACTAGCCAGGTTTGCGCAGGAAGCATACGGCAACGTGCCTTGCATTATGCCCATAGAGCCCTCTCCCAGTGAAATCTGTAGCTGTTATCGCCTGGGACGATAGAAAGTTGCTTATTTTTTTGAAACCTCTGACACAGAGGCAGAACACCGCTCCCCTTGAAAAACAAACACTTAGAATCAACTGACGAAAAAAATCAAAGATTGGTCATTCTATACGCAACTTTTTCTGGCGAAAGGCGATGATATAGAAGAAATCATGAACGGCCTCTGCGGCCGCGAAGGAAGTCAAAGATGACGGTGCTGGTTCTATCCCCTCTGCCTCACACAACGGTCATGCTCCCGCTGGCCGATCCGGACACGGGTTCATCGATCTCAATCACGGCCGGAGATTTTCCGGCTGATTCGATACCGGCTGCGGCCTCCATCTGTTTTGCCGAAGGCCCGGAGGGCATTGATTCCCGCGTTGGTTCGGATGAACGGAGGTCGATCACCGCACATGTTCACATCGCGCGCGAATCGCCTCAGGCCTCCTTTTCCCGAGGTATGCTCAAGGCAACGCATGGGGCGCTCACGAGGGCGGCAGAGGAAGGGGTTGATTCAGGGGTGATCGATGTGGACAGTGCCCTGACGCTTGAGAGCATACCGTCGATCGGACACTATCTCGCGCTCATCTCTATCCTGGGCGGCGTCAGAATGTTTGTTGAAAACGCATTCCGACAAGGTAGTTCGCCTCTGCTCAGACACATCGTGCTGGCAATGGGAAACAGCGCGTATGCGACCTTTCTGTCCGACCTGGGAGGAAAATCATACCTTGAAAGCTTTTTGCAGAAGGCGCCAAAACCTTTGCGTCGACAACCCTCCATAGCAACAATCGCCGATTCCCCTGCACCGCCTGATCTGCCTGAAAGAGAAAGTGCTCCTCCAAACATTTCACCTGACAGCGTGAGCACACCGGTTGGCGCGCAACCGCTCACGATTGACCTTACGCAAAATATATTGCCCGATGGAATTGATGTAAACAAGCCGCAGGACCTCACGATTCGCATTGCCTATCAGCACCGGAGGGGTTTTGAGGTCGTGAGGGAGACGACAGAGGACGTCTTCCTGGTATGGAGCCCAGGCTTCTTTGAGAAACTCGTACAATGGAAAATGACATTCTCCCTCTTCAAGCACGAGAGTGATTATTTCCTCTACCTCACAAGGTGGCAGCACCCGGAAAAGGTGAGCCCGCATGACATCGTCTACCGTGCCCGGGAACAACTCATCAAGAGATTCGGCGAGGTCACGCGAGGGGACATGCTCCAGAAGGGCTATGTAAGGGTTGAAAAAGTCGGTGATACTTTTAGGTATACGCTATTCGATATCGGCGGAAGTCTCTTTCATTCGAGGCCTTCCTCAGAAGCTGGCAGCACCCTTGCCCCCGTCCTCAAGACGAGCACGCTGGAAATGCTTGCGTTCTTCAGGGCGCAATTCGGCATCGAAGTCGATGTTGAAGGAGTCAAGCCACCACCCCCTGCCCCCCCGGAGAAGGGCTATGGACCTCGATAATCCCGAACCATATTGTTGACAGCCTATCAAAAGAACTGTATTTGTAATTTATGAGCCATTCACATAAGTACAAATCATCAGCCCTCACGAAGGCCCTTGCTGCGCACCGCCCCCTCATCTGCGCCCTGCAGATCTTTATTTTCGCGCTGGCCAGCGCGACTATCTAAGAGATTTCCAAAAAAATTACACAACTTTTCCCTTCTGAAGCCGATAATTCAGAAGGGAGACACATTGCCTGAACAGGGAGGAGTTTGACCGATATGTCGATCCCCGGCGTGATACCATTGAACAGCGTCACACTGACGCTTACCCCCCCAACGGAGCCCCCCACAGACCTCAGCGTGTCCGTGGCGCTGATAGATGAGCCAACAAATACTCAGGCTGACGCGGTTGTCAGCTTTAGCGCGGCAGCTACAGAGCAGGGTGGAGGCCTGGTGGAGCGCGTGGGCCCTCAGGAGTACATGGCGTTTTATGCAACGATCCCTGGAGAAGAAAGATTGAGCTTTGGCGAGACGACCCGGAAGGGCGTTGTCGCGGCCCTGACCAGAACGCAGATGGATGGCAAGAAAACAGCCGTCATCGATTATAGCGGCATCGATTTTGGCGCCTTCCATCCAGTGGAGGACAATGTTGTGCTCGCAGCGATCCTGGGCGGCGTCCGGACTTATGCGCAACTGGTGCATGATGGCGAGCGCCCGGTAGGGCTGACCGACGTCGTCGTCGCGATGGGAAAATCCGCCTATTTTGTCTTGCAACATCAACTTGGCGGAGACCTCGAAAAGCTCATCCTGATCAAGCAGCCGATCGTCGTGGACTTCACCAAGGGTCAGAAAATTCCGGCTTTTGATGTCAACGATCCGCCCGATGTAACGCTCACATTTGAGCGGGAGCCCATACGGGGGAGAGGGATCGAAAGCGTCCATCTCGTGAACACCAACTCCTTCTTTAGAAGGCTGGTCCGGTGGAAGATGGCCTTCGCAGTCTATCGCCAGTGGGATAGATACTTTCTGTGGCTGGCGAGATGGCAAAATTGCGAGAGGGCAAGCCCTCATGACATCCTCGATGAGGGACGGGAATCGTTCATCAGACACTTCGGCGAAACGACCCGCGGGGGACTGTTCGAGAAGGGATATGTCAGGGCAGAGGGCAAGGGTCGTTTTAAGCTCGATGAGCTTGGCGGATCACCTTACCTTCCGGTTTCTGCCTCGAACGAATTCCGTTCGTCGAGGCAAACATCGCTCAACGGCAAGGGTAGTCAACTCATGTCGATCTTCACGGGCCTCGGCATCATGGCTGATTTTGGAAACACGGGCCATTCCATCCATCCGGACAAGCCGATGTTTGGCTACGGCCCGCGCTAGAATTCAACTAGCGAACCACGGTGTTCGGCAACTCGAAGATCAGCCGCAAGGCGATCGTCGAGGGCCTGCTGGACGTGCTCCTGCGGGGTCTCGGTGGAATGCCGGTGGCGGGGTGATGAACTGCCCGCGAAAAATCGTTATCTATGGATGTGGCTTAAAAAGTCAGCGATGCCGTCCGTGGGCGGGCGATTGAAGAATCCCTCGATGTCCGTGGTGTTTGCCACAACCTGTCCCTGGTCCATAAAAATAATCCGCGAGGCCACCCTTCTGGCGAACCGAATCTCATGCGTGACCAGCAATGTGGTCCGCTTCTCGCGCGTTATCTCCTCGATCAGACCCAGCACCTCCGTGACCATGGTGGGGTCGAGCGAGGAGGTAGGCTCATCGAAGATCATGATGTCGGGATTGCCGATCAATTCGCGCAGGATGGCGATGCGCTGCTTCTGTCCCCCGGAGAGCTCACGCGGCTTTGCGCGCTCCTTTTCCGCGAGACCGAACTTCGCGAGCAACTTGCGCGCCTCCTCCTGCGCCTGCGCAGGCGAGATCCGATCGAGCAGCACGCGCGCGAGGGTGATGTTCTCAAGGACGTTCAGGTGTGAAAAGAGATTGAAGTCCTGAAACACGAAGCCGATCTTGCGGCGGAGCGCCGCCATCCGGCGGGTATCGTTCAGATCGGTCCCCTCGAAAATAATCTTGCCCGAATCGATGCATTCAAGGCCGTTGAGGCAGCGAAGCAGCACGGACTTGCCCGAACCGCTGGGCCCGAGGATCACGACCACCTCGCCCCGATTCACGACCAGATCGACGCCACGCAGCACCTCGTGCCCGCGCACGAAGCTCAGGCGGACTTCTTTTGTCTCAAAAATCTGCATAGGTAAAAGACCCCGAAGAAGAATAAATTCAGCATCAGATATATAAGAGCGACGGTGAACCAGATCTCAAAGCTCTTAAACGAATCGAGGACCGCCTCGCGCCCTGCCTTGGCCAGTTCCGTGATCGCGATTACGCTCAAAAGCGAGGAGTCTTTGACGATGGAGGTGAACTGCCCGAGCATCGCGGGCAATACCCGCTGCAGCGCCTGCGGAAAGATGATGTAGCGGTAGATCTGCCTTTCCTTGAATCCCAATGCGCGGGCCGCAAGAATTTCTCCCGCCGCGACGCCGCCGATCCCGGCGCGGAAGATCTCCGCGAAATAGCACGCCGCGAAGAGCGCCAGCGAGGCGATTCCCGCGGTGATCGGCTGCAGGTGCAACACGGTGCCGATAAAAAAATACGCGATATACAGCTGCACCAGCAGCGGCGTGCCGCGAATAAACTCG